>JADLED010000122.1 GCA_020846335.1 Bacteroidia bacterium | reverse complement strand
TTGATGAAGACGAGATAAAGCATAAAATTGGTAAAGCATTTATTAAAAGTGGTTTTAATATAGTTGGTTTTGGAGATGTATTTAGCGAACTCGATGAAAACCTGAGACCTGACTATGTTATTGCCATAATAATTGACAGCTTAAAGTTTAATTATGATTTTTCTAGTTTCAGGTTGAACTACTTTCGCTCCTACCTGTATTGTCAGGTAAAAATAATGAGTGTTGCTAATAACAAAATCGTCATGGATGAAACTATCCGTTCACAATTTTTGAGTGAAGAGGAGTCTGCCAATTCTGCCGGTTCTTTTTATGAAACAAATTTTAATACCTATTTCAAAAGTGTATTTCCTAAATTGGTTGAGGATATTATGGCTACATATAAATTTAAAAAATTAGTCAACGCGAATGAGACCAGTTCATCTGCTACAGAACCCAACGAAAAAATCACCATAAAAAAACAAACTCAAAAAATTGCGGGTATTAATGTAAAACAAAGTCTTCAATCATGCATAACCATTGAAACCGGCAGCAAACGTGGCAGTGGGTTTATAATTTCTAAAAACGGCATGGTGCTTACCTGCTACCACAATGTTTTGGGCAATACGCTGGTAGAAGTGATTTTATCCAATAATGTGCGTTTAAAGGCGAATGTTATTCGCACAGCGCCCGATGTGGATGTGGCGCTTCTGCAGATTGAAAACGCATCGGCTGTGCCTTTACCTATTGGAAATTCTAATGAGATAAACGTGGGTGAAGAGGCCTGGGTAATTGGTACGCCCGGTTTTGCGGAGTTGGGCCAGTCGGTTTCAAAAGGCATTATTAGTGGTAATCGGAGCTTTGAAGAAAAACAGTACATTCAAACCGATGCCAGCGTGAGCCCTGGTAACAGTGGCGGCCCGCTTTTAAACAGCAAGGGCGAAGTGTTGGGGATTGTGAATGCAAAAATTATTGCAAAAGGCATGGAAGGCATTGGTTTTGCCATACCGGTATTAAAGGCTCTTGAAGTACTGAATGTAGTTTTGGTGGATTAATTGTTAAAGGATGGATTACCATCACCATTGGTATCAATTAACTATGTGAATTATTAATGGAGATGCGGAGCCGGCTTCAATGGTAACTGTTTTTTATTTTCTTTTTGGGATGTTGTTTTGAATGAAAGACGGAAGATACGATGATTTCTTTCCCAAATACTTCGTAATTAATCACAAAAGGAAAACGTTTTACTACTGCTTCATGAACCTGAGCAAACTTAACGGGAAAAAGTAATGGGTTCTTCTTAATAAGGTCAATCAATTGAAATATTTCTTCTTCAAACTCTAACCCAAGTCCCGCGAGTTTAGTATTGTAGAAGTAGCTTGATTCAGCGATCTCAGTAATAGCAGGATCAAGAATTGTAATTTTGTAACCGGTCACTTTATCTTGAAAGTTTTTCTTTTAATTGCTTGCGCGCCTCTGCAACAGAATTTCCTTTGATTTTACCTGCTTTATAAAGTGCCAGTCGTTTAAGAACCTCCTGTTGTTGAGCTTCCGACAACATGGAGGTGTTGTTTTGACGATAAACCTCCAAAAGTTGATAAACCACTTCAATAACTTTAGAGTCGGCTTCATCAATGTATTGATGCACTTTGCTGCGCATGGTTGTGGTAGTCATAATAAATTATATTGAAAATAAAGATATTAAATTTTAGTCAATCAAAAAAGAACCTTGTTACAAACCTTTGTTATAATAAGGAACTTACAGTCTTGAAGAGCGGGAGGCAGATCGTTTTGCCTTGCCTTTTGGTTACTTTTTGGCTAAGAAAAAGTAACATAAATTAAAAGGTGGCCGCAAGTCGTTGGTTCTAACAGTGTAAACATTTCATTAAATACAAGCTAAAGCAAAAACAACAATTTTATTTCCAATACAACCAACCTTCAATTTGTTCTTAAATTCTAAATAACAATTCACAAATTTTTACTTGTTTTAGGCTTTATTAAAATCACATTTTCAGAACCACATTATGAGCCTTGAATTAGAAGACGAAAACATCGAAGTAATAGGTGCCCGCTCACACAACCTCAAAGATATTTCGCTTAGCATACCCCGCAATAAACTGGTGGTAATCACCGGACTCAGCGGCAGTGGCAAGTCCTCACTGGCCTTCGATACCATTTATGCCGAAGGTCAGCGCCGCTACATCGAAAGTTTTTCGTCTTACGCCCGTCAGTTTTTAGGCAATCTCGAACGGCCCGATGTGGATAAAATCTCCGGACTTAGTCCCGTCATTTCCATCGAACAAAAAACAGTAAACAAAAACCCACGCTCCACCGTGGGCACCATCACCGAAATTTACGACTTCATGCGTTTGCTTTACGCCCGCGCCGGCGATGCCTATTCTTATAACACCGGCGAAAAAATGGTGCGCTACAGCGACGATCAGATTGTGGATTTAATGATGGAGGATTACAAAGGCAAAAAAATAAATCTGCTCGCACCCGTGGTTAAAGGCCGCAAAGGCCATTACCGCGAGTTGTTTGAAGACATTCGCAAAAAAGGTTTTAGTAAAGTGCGCATTGATGGCGAGATAAAAGACATTGTGCCCAAAATGCAGGTGGACCGTTACAAAATTCACGACATTGAAATGGTGGTTGACCGTTTGGAAATTACCAAAGACATCCGCACACGCCTCTACCAATCGTTGCAGGTGGCCATGAAACACGGCAAAGGCACCATAATGGTGGTGGAGCACGAAGAGGTGGATGCCAAAGCAAAGAAAAAAACAAGCACCACTGCCACCAAAGCGCGTTTCTTCAGCCGTTTTTTAATGTGCCCCACCACCGGCATTAGTTACGATGAGCCGGCACCTAATTTGTTTTCGTTTAACTCGCCCTACGGTGCCTGCCCGCAATGCAACGGCCTTGGCGAAATTTCGGAAATAGACATTAATAAAATTGTGTCCAATCCCAAACTCTCCATTGCCAAAGGCGCCATTGCACCCATTGGTCAGCAAAAAGGCAGTGGCAGTTGGATATTTAAACAACTCGAAGCCATTGGCCAAACCTATGGTTTTAATTTAGACACGGCCTTTGAAGACATTAGCGACGAAGCGGTAAACGTGTTGTTATATGGCAGCGACGAATTGTTTAAAATTACCACCGAGGCAGGTTCCTACAACATGACCTTTGAAGGCATTGCCACCTTTATAGTGCGCCAGAGCGAGGATGATCCCAGTCCCGGCATGTTGCGCTGGGTGCAGGGTTTCACCGATAAAAAAGTATGCCCTACCTGCAACGGCGCCCGTTTAAAAAAAGAAGCCCTCTATTTTAGAATCGCCGAAAAAAATATTGCAGAGTTATCGGACCTTGACGTTTCGGTGTTGCAGGAGTTTTTTAAGGACATTGAAAAACGTTTGAGCAAAAATCAAAACGTAATAGGTAAGGAAGTGATAAAAGAAATCCGCGCCCGCATCCAATTTTTAATGGAGGTGGGTTTGGATTATGTGACACTCAATCGTTCCTCCAAATCGCTGAGTGGGGGCGAGGCACAGCGCATTCGTCTGGCCACTCAAATAGGTTCGCAATTGGTAGGGGTCTTGTATATTTTAGATGAGCCCAGCATTGGTTTGCATCAGCGCGATAACATGCGTTTAATTGAAGCCCTTAAAAATCTGCGCGATGTGGGCAACAGCGTGTTAGTGGTCGAACATGACAAGGACATGATTGTGGAGAGTGATTACGTGATAGACATTGGTCCCGGAGCCGGTGTGCATGGCGGCAGGGTAGTGGCTGGAGCCACGCCTAAGGAGATGCTCAAATTTAATACCATGACCGCCCAATACATTACCGGCAAAAAAAGTATTGAAGTACCCAAAACACGCCGTAAGGGCAATGGCAAAAAAATTACGCTGAAAGGCTGCACCGGTCACAACTTAAAAAACGTGAGCATTGATTTGCCTTTGGGAAAATTTATCTGTGTTACGGGAGTAAGTGGCAGTGGCAAGAGCAGCCTCATCAACGAAACGCTGTATCCTTTAATGGCCACGCACTTCTACAATTCGGAGAAAAAGCCACTGGCCTATAAAAGCATTACTGGTTTGGATAACATTGATAAGGTAATTGAAATCGACCAGTCACCTATTGGGCGAACACCCAGAAGCAATCCTGCCACTTATACCAATGTGTTTTCGGATATACGCAATTTGTTTTCATCCATCCCCGAAGCAAAAATACGGGGTTACAAACCCGGACGTTTTTCGTTTAACGTAAAAGGCGGTCGTTGCGAAACCTGCGGTGGTGCCGGGGTTAAGACCATTGAAATGAACTTTTTACCCGATGTGTATGTGAATTGCGACGAGTGCAATGGCAAGCGTTATAACCGCGAAACATTGGAAGTGCGCTACAAGGGCAAATCTATCAGCGATGTGTTGAACATGACCATTGACGTGGCCTGTGAATTTTTTGAGAACCAACCCAACATATACCGTCAGGTAAAAACCCTGCAGGATGTGGGCTTAGGATACATTACACTTGGGCAGCAAGCCACTACCTTGAGTGGGGGAGAAGCTCAGCGCGTGAAATTAAGTACCGAACTGAGTAAGCGCGATACCGGCAATACCTTTTATATATTAGACGAACCTACCACCGGTTTGCATTTTGAAGACATCCGCATATTGCTGAACGTGCTGTACCGCCTGGTGGACAATGGCAATACGGTTTTGGTAATTGAGCACAACATGGACATTATAAAAGTAGCCGATCACATCATTGATTTGGGTCCCGAAGGTGGCAAGGGCGGCGGCGAGATACTGTTTACCGGCACACCTGAAGAGTTGATAAAAGACAAGCGCAGCCACACGGCTAAGTTTTTAAAGAAAGAGTTGTAATAGCGTTTGTTTATGCTATTGGTGGCACAATTGTGTGAGCTTTGTTTGGAAACCACTAAGCCACTAAGTACACTGAGTTGCACTAAGAATAAAACACTGTTATCCTCTGAGCCTCCGCGTCTCTGTGTTGAAAAGTAAAGGACTAAGGGCACTTAGGAACACTAAGTTACAATTAATACAAACCACATAGGAGGATAGTATGCATAGAAAAAATGCCTCTGCAACTCAGCGCTTCCATGGCTCTGTGTTTAAAGAATACCAATGATATCGAACGCAAATGACACTGATAGATTTAAAGAGTAAAATTGTGTTGCATTCTATTTAGTCATCGCTCCAAAAGTCTGGAGGGCTTGTAAGTACTGAATTGGAAACGAGAATATTGGTGATTTATTCTGCCGGAAAACTGTCTAAATCTCTAAAATTTTAGCAGAAGTATTTTGTTTTTTTAGGTTCTGGTTACGTCTAGGAGTGTGCGGTGGTCCCGAAAGCTTTCGGGAGCGATTTTGTGTGAACCCGAATTTTTCTAATTTTGAAACCCAGCATTTGAGCGTAAATGCGAAAAATTCAGGTTGGAAAATCGCCTTGACTTTTTTGTTACTTTTTTCGTCAAGGAAAAAAGTAAGCTCTAAAAATAGTAAATTGACTTTTTGAGGGTCAACTATTTAGTCATAAACAATCCACGTTATCAGCATTCTATTAAACAGGTGTTGCAGAAAAGCAACCCTTCACCCAAGCCTATTTTCTGTTTTTTCTTGAAGTGCCATACTAATTTCGAAGCTTTAACGTTGTATATTTGCGAACGTTGAATCGAATTTTTAAAATAGGGTTAATTGCATCTGTGGTTATTTTATTAACCGCGGTAGTATCGTGCAAAAAAGACAAATTGATTACCGACTCTTCTGCTAAAATTTCATTGTCGGAAGAAACAGTTTTGTTTGATACCGTGTTTACCAGCATTGGCTCTTCCACCCGCAACATTCGCATTCGCAATACCAATAATCAAAAAATAAAAATATCTTCCATTACCTTAAAGGGTGGAACTTCTTCTCAGTTTATAATTAACGTGGATGGCCTAAAGGGCGTGGCTTTTAACGATGTTGAAATTGCTGCGCACGACAGCATGTATGTGTTTATTCAGGTGAACGTAAACCCTAACAACGCCAACTCACCTTTGATTGTTGAAGATCAGGTGGATTTTGTGGTGAATGGAAACACCCAGACTCTTAAACTGGAAGCATGGGGGCAGGATGCCTACTACCACACGCCCACCGATGCGGTTAAGTTTAATGATGGCAGTTATTTTCCATATTCGCGGGTAAGCAGGCGAGATGTGGTGGACACCGTTTGGAAAAAAGATAAACCCCATGTTATTTATGGTTATTTGGTGGTTGACGAAGATCAAAAACTCACCATACAGGCAGGGGTGCAGGTGTTTTTAAATTACAAAGCCGGCTTATGGGTGTTTGCAGGCGGTCAGTTGCAGGTATTGGGCAGCAAGGGCAACGAAGTTATTTTTCAGGGCGCTCGCCGCGAGAAGGATTATGCCGATGAGCCCGGGCAATGGGACCGTATCTGGATTAATCAGGGCAGCGATCAAAACATCATTAACTACGCCATTATTAAAAACGGCTATGTGGGCATACAGGCCGAAATTTTTGGCGACACCATTGGCAAACCACTGCCGGGCAAGCTCACGCTTAACAATACCAAAATTCAAAACATGAGTTTGTATGGATTGTACTGCGTGGGTTATAAGGTAAGTGGTGGCAATAATGTGATTACGAACTGTCAGGAAAACTGTTTGAACATTTTTTTAGGCGGACAGTATAATTTTAAGCATTGCACTTTTTCCAATTTTTGGGGACAGGATAAAATAAGAGACAAGGGGCGCGATAAACCTACGGTGGTAATTAATAATTATTACGAAAGCAGTGTGGCACCCGATTCGGCCTATTTTGGTAATTGTATTATTGATGGTAACCGCGATCAGGAAATCAGCCTGGATTTGAAGCAAAGCACCGTTCCGGGGCTTAATCCCCGTGTTTATTTGCGCAACAGTTGGCTAAAAACAACCACGGCCATAACCAATACCTTAATTTATAACGGAAGCCGCACCAGCACTGTATCTTTGGAATATCTGGACCGCCCGGTTTATAATTTCCAACCAAAATCAAGCGAAACAAAAGTGAAAGGATTCAGCGGCTTTAACGTGCAGTTTGATGCCAATTCCTATCCTTTTGATATTAAAGGTAATCAGCGCATTACATTAATTGCCAATGGCGGGGTATCCGCCGGGGCTTATGAGTTGGAATAATTTCATAAACAAACCCTAATTTATTGTTAGCTATTCAAATTCCCGTTAAATTTGCAGGAATTTTTAAATGAACAGGATTTCTTCCTCACCACACAAACAATTAATTTACTGGCTCCTCACAGGTTGTCTTTTAATTTACATCATGGTGGTGGTGGGTTGCCTTACGCGCTTAACGCATTCCGGCCTGTCTATTACCGATTGGAGTTTTATGGGCTCGGTGCCACCACTAAATCAGGACATGTGGCAGGAACGTTTTGCCAAATACCAACAAAGCCCCGAGTTTGAGAAGGTAAACTACACCATGACACTTGAAGAATTTAAACCCATTTTTATGTGGGAATACGTTCACCGCATGATTGGCCGGTTAATGATGTACGTGTTTGCCATTGGATTTATTTATTTTTTAATTAAGAAGAAAATAACGCGCAACATGTGGCCGCGTTTTGCCCTTTTGTTTTTTATGGGTGCCATGCAGGCGGTAATTGGCTGGTGGATGGTGTATAGCGGACTTCAGCAAAAACCTGCTGTGAGTCATTACCGATTGGCCACTCACCTAATGAGCGCTTTTACCTTGTTTGCCTTTACATTTTGGTTTGCACTTTCATTAATGTATCCAAAAGAAGAGGCTCAGGAGAGTGAAGGGAAAAAATTACGCCCATGGGTGTATGTTTTTTTTGTGGTGTTAATTGTTCAGATAATTTATGGTGCATTTACGGCGGGTTATGTGGAAGGCGATGCCAGTCATTTACGACCCGGTCATATTTTTAACACCTGGCCTAAAATGGGCGAAGACTGGATGCCCGAGCAGGTTTACTGGAAAGAGTCTTTGAGTGAAAATATTTTTGAAAACGCCAGTGGCATACAATTTATGCACCGCATGCTGGCTTTGGTGGTGGTAACTGCGCTTGGTTTCATCTGGTACCGTTCCAACAAATTGCAATTAAATAAGGCACAATACCTGGGTGTAACTTTTCTTATATATGGTGTTACCATTCAGTTTATACTCGGTGTGTTAACCCTGCTTTACAATGTGCCGGTAATACTTGGAGCCCTGCATCAAACAGGGGCTTTCTTTTTATTTTTAAGCACCGTTTATCTTATTTTTCAGTTACACAATAAAAAAACGCAATAACATTGAGCGATACAAGTAATAACAACGAACACAACACCCAGCAGGAATTTACGGGAGCGACCTATCCTCCTAAACCAATTATTATTGAAAAGCGGGAGAATGTTGTCAGAAGATCGATGGTGAGTTTGGCCATTTATGGTTTGCTGTTTTATTTTTTGTTCGATCAAAACATTGCCTACATCGCGGCTTTATTGGTGGTGCTAATCATCCACGAAATGGGGCACTTTCTGTTTATGAAACTGTTTAACTATAACAACGTAAAAATTTTTATTATACCCTTATTGGGCGCTTACACAAGTGGTAAAAAACAACAGGTGTCGCAAAAACAACTCACCATGATTATTCTGGGAGGCCCTGTTCCCGGCATTATTATCGGGTTGGTACTTTATGTTTTAAACAGAGATTGGCAGGATAATAATGTACGCATGCTTTGTAATACTTTTTTAATCATCAATTTGTTTAATTGTTTGCCTTTTTATCCCTTAGATGGCGGCCGATTGATTGAAACACTTTTTTTTAAAGAGAATTATGTGTTGCGCATGATTTTTGGAATTGTATCGCTCCTGGCATTGGTGTTGCTGTTCTTTTGGAATGGGATGGCCAATCCGTTTTTTCTAATCATTCCGGTGTTTATTGGCCTTGAGCTTTACAACGAATACCGCCACAATAAAATAAGAGAGTATTTAAAACAGGAAAAGGTAAATTATTGTCTGGATTATGAAAACCTGCCTGACAAAGATTATTGGTTTATCCGCGATTGTTTGATTTTATCCTTTCCCAAAAAATATGCTGCCATACCTGCCGGTAAATACGAATACAGCATTTTGGAGTCGGCATTTATCAACCACATCAGCGCGGTATTGCAGGTAAATCTTAATTTCGACATGGGTGTTTTTGCAAAAGTATTAACTGTTTTGTTTTACCTGCTTTTGTTTTTTGGACCGGTGTTAATGTATTTATTCTACAACGGTTTTTTTGTTGCTTAGTTTTATTTTTGATTCCAGAAGGAATAATTCTGATTCTGAAAAATTGGCTCTTTAAATTAATTGAGTCTGTACTTAGTCTTTATTTAATGGCCATTCTTTATTAATATAGGCCTTAACAAAATAAACAAGCACACCAGTTGCAATTACTACCAATCCGGCAATAATCATTTTTGAATCGGTGTAAATAAAAAGAGCCGCCCACATTAAAATGGCCAGTATTACAGGCACCGGAAAGAGTGGCATTTTGTAAGGAAAAAAATCTTTGGGCTGTTTTTTATGGAGGAGAAGTAGTCCAACTGCCTGACCAATGAACTGCACCAGAATGCGCATGGCCAATATAGCACTAATCACATCTTTCAACTTAAACAGCAAGCTAAACACAAAGGCAATACCACCTAAAACCAACAACGATATGTGTGGGAATTGTTTGGTAGGATGCAATCTGGCAAACACTTTAAAAAATCCACCATCAAGCGCAGCGGCATAAGGAATGCGGCTATAGCCAAGTGTGGCCGAAAATACAGAAGCAAAGGCCACCCACAATATTAAAACGGTAACCACAATGGCCGCAGTTTTTCCTGCCAACTGATACATAAACAAACTGATAACATGCTCGGTGTTTTGCGCCACATCCCAGGGAATAACACTGGTAACACTGATGTTCATTGCCAGATAAAGCACCGAAATGCCCGCAATGGAAAGAAACATGCTGCGTGGAATGTTTTTGGAAGGCTCGGTAATTTCGCCGCCTAAATGACACACGTTGTAATAACCCAGATAACTGTAAACACACTTTACACAAGCGTTTCCGAGCAATGCTGCAAATGCATAGTTTACTGTTAACCCATCATTAATGTGTTGAATGGGTGCTAAAAAATTACCGTGCCAAACGCCACCAACTACAATCCACAACAGAGTAAAAATCACACCAATCCAAAGAAACACACTTAGTTTACCAATCGATTCAATTTTTCGATAGAGCAACACCACAATTAAAATCACCACTGCGCCACTCACGGCTTTGGCCTCGTATTTTTCCATTGGCAGCAGGTAAGCGAGGTATGCCGCAAAGCCTATGGCCGCCGAAGCAATTACCAATGGTGCCTGTATCATGGTTTGCCACACAAATAAAAAACTCATTAGTCGCCCGCCCTTATCCGGTCCATAAGCGGCTTTAAGAAAATTGTAAGAACCACCGGCTTCCGGAAATGCTGCGCCCAGCTCGCTCCAAACCATGGCATCTACAATGGATAAAGCAGCGCCAAGCAACCATGCGTAAAGAAAGTAAGGTCCCTGCATACTGCTTATTACCATTGGTAAGGTAATAAACGGGCCAATACCCACCATGTCTATCATGTTAATGGCTGTGGCCTGAGCCAATCCTAATTTTCGTTGCAGCATGTTTTAAATGTAACAAACAGCCACAATATACCAAAATGAAGAAAGCCAAACAGAAAGAACGAATGTCTTAGTTAGAAAAATTTACACTTTACTCCACAATTATTTTGCGGACTAAACGCATTCCGTCAAATGTGGCATTCAGGAAATATACCCCAGGTGATAAAGAATTGCCTTCATTTACCGAAAGCTTGTGTTCGCCTGCTGAATAAGTTGTTTCAGGCAATTCTAAAACAGTTGTGCCACTAATAGTAGAAATGCTCAACCTGAGTTTTTTGGTTTCACTAAGTGTAAAGGCAAAATTAAATTCGCCTTGTGATGGATTAGGTGAAACGCGCAATCGGAGAGAACGGCTGTATTCGTTAACACCAGTTGGGTTTTCAAAATTTATCTGATCGAGGTAAATGCGGTTGCCATAACCCACCGAATCTTCTTTAAAATAAAAACGAATCAACACATTGGGTTCATTTAAAAAAGGAATAAAATTTGGGTGATTGCTCAGAGCATAGGATTTCCACTGGCTGCTTACCGGTATAAAAAGCGATGAACTGATATCTCCCGAACCGTTGGCCAACGTGGTCATCGAAGGAATGTAAATGTCTTTCCATGTTCCTCCACAATCCTTACTGGCCTGTACTTTAAACACATCCTTGTGTGTGTTGCTTTGAAGGGCATAGGCATATTTAAAAGTGAAGATGCTACCCGGATTATTTAAAAAATCGTAAGCAGGTGTTTGTAAAAGTTCTATTGAACCACCGGGTGTGTTTTCAGTATTTACAAAAACACTTTGGTTGCTGTGTGATGAGGCAACATTGGTTAGAGACCAAAGGGCTGCAGGTGTGTTAGGATTTATTACAAACCAGTTGGGCGGAAGAAATGCCGATTCAAAACTTTCGAGGTTAGTGGCGTTTACATTGGCTGAGCCACTCATTACCGTAATTATAACAGTATCGCTCGAAGCTCCGGAAGCGTTGGCTGCCGTACAGGTTACCGTGTAAATACCGGGAATTGGAAAAGTGATGCTGGTGCTTGCCGAGGAAGCCGATGCAATAACACCGCCATTGGTGGCCCACAAATACGTATTAGGGTTGGCATTATAGGTAAACGATTTAAGACTTACCGGTGCTCCGGAACACACGGTAGTTGCCGGAAGCGCTGCAACTTCGAGCAGGGGAATACAATTTACTGCCACCGACGAAACACCCGTAGCTAACAAATTGGCCGGACTCCAAAGGTTGTTGCGGCTATTAATGGTGCTGGTAATGCAGGCATGCATGCGTTGTTTTTGGCCGTTGGTAAACATGCAGGGGCAGTTGGCATAGTCCATGTAGTTTTGCATATTTTCAATAATACTGGTCGAACAAATGTTGGCGCTGCTTAAATTACATGCAAAAAAACCTTTGGTTATTGGAGTGTCATTTACTCCATCGTCGCCACAAACCATTCCGGCCGAATTACTGCCACCCCAGGTGTGCAGGAGATTAAACCAATGACCTACTTCATGTGTCAATGTCCATGCGTTGGTAACATTACTTGTTCCGATGCTTCCACAGGCATTATGTAGGCACACAATTGCATCGGAGTTGGTTGGAAAATTTAAACCGGGAATGTAGGTATAGGCGGTTGCCGGAATATTCATTGATTTAACAATGTAAATGTTTAAGTATTTGTTAGGTGGCCATGTATAAATAAACTGCGAAAAATCGTTGGCCTGCCAGTCGGTTTTGGTGGTGTAATGTCGGATAATACCATTGGTGCAATTGCCATTGGGGTCGAGGCTGGCGAGTTTAAACTGAAACTGAACATTGGCAATGTTGTTGGTGAAAGAGGGCACCACATTAATGGTATCGGCATTTTGTTTTTGATACATTTTATTTAATACCGCTACTTCATCAATAACCTGCGCATCAGAAATGTTTTCGGTACCACCTAAATGCAAAATATGAAACACCATGGGAATAGTGTAAGTAGGTACAAGCGCTGCCTGCGAGTTGGCCGTTGTTTCGACGTTGCGTGATGAACTGATTTTTAATTGTTCAAAGCGTGCACGTTCTTCAGGATGAAGTTTAAACCAGTTTTCCAACACCAGATGCTGACCACAACCGGTTGGCGTTTGTGCCGTGGAAGAAAAGTAAAAGGCTGCAAAGGCAGTCACAACAAGGTTTTTGATAATTTTTACGGAATTCATAATGTTAATTTATAATCTCAAAATTATAACACTCAGCACAAAACATTTTGTCAAATCCTGCTAATAGGACGAGCGGAAATATCAGATGGCGAATGGTTGTACTTTTTTTTGAAGGCTTTACTGAAAGCGTGTACATCGTTAAAACCAGTTGCAAATGCCACATCCGAAACTGATAACTGTTTTTTTAATAAAAGGTCTTTGGCAGAATTAAGTCTTTGGTTTAACTGGTATTGATAGGGACTAATTTGAAATGTATTTTTAAATAAACGGAAGAAATGGTATTCCGAAAAACCGTGTGAATTGGCAATTTCACTAATAGCCTGTTTTATAGCGAGACTATCTTCCAATTGTTCTTTGGCCTGCAACAATCGCCGGAAGAGTTCCTTACGGGTGCTGTGCTTTACCGCCTTCACACGCCTAAACATTTTTTGAAGCGGAAGGTAATCGGCCAGTAAATGTTCTGTTACAGTGTAATATAATTCCGAACTGCCTTCAATAAATCCCGGCGGTTGTTTCAACACGTATTTTTCCAATTCTGTAAGGTAGTTTCCTAAATTTGTGGCGCCTGCGTTGTATTTGTTTTCAATAAACTCGTCGCAATTAAACAAATGCAAAAAGTCGCACTGTGGTAATAGGAAGGCAGGTTGTAGGTGTTGACTTAAAACTTCATGAATAATTTTTGGCGAAAGCGCCATACACATACCTTTCACATTTTCTTTTTCGTCAATCAACACACTACCGCCACTTCCAAAGCCGGCCAAAAGGTATTGTCCTTTTTGTACCTTAAATGGAAGGCCGTTCACCGTATAATTTTCGACACCTTCAATCACATATTTAATCGAAAAATTAAGAAATTGACCGCTTTTCTGAAATTGACTAAACTCAGAATAATCCATTAAACAGCCATGTGTAGGCTTTGTTGGTGTTGATAAAACTGAGGGTTGAGCCATTGTGTGATTAATTAATGGAGTATGGAATTAAAAACCGGTTTTTAAAGTTGTTTATCTATTCTTCCATCGAGCAGATGAATAATTTTGGAACCGTAGGATGCATTTTTTTCAGAATGTGTCACCTGAATAATTGTAACACCATCTTCATAATTTAGTTTTTTAAACAGTTCCATAATTTCTTCGCCCTGACGGCTGTTTAAATTTCCGGTTGGTTCATCGGCCAATAAAAGTTTTGGTTTAGCTATTAAAGCTCGGGCAATACCTACCAATTGCTGCTGCCCACCCGAAAGCTGTGAAGGAAATAAATCTTTTTTGGCTACCATGTTAAACCTGTCCAACATGTGCGATACCATGGCCTTTCGGTCGGTGCTTTTGTAGTCCTGATAGAGCAGGGGTGTTTCAATGTTTTCGTAAACGGTTAGTTCATCAATTAAATGGTAAGCCTGAAAAACAAAACCGATGTATTTTTTGTAGAGTTCGGCGCGTTGTCTTTCTTTAAATTTGTGAATGGGTTCCTGAAGAAAAAGGTATTCACCTTCTTCAAATCCGTCGAGCATGCCAATTACGTTTAGCAGTGTTGATTTTCCGGAACCTGAAGGCCCCATAATCGAGACAAATTCTCCTTCTTTAATTTTTAGGTGAATATCTCTGAGTAGAAAAATTTTTTCTCCTCCTGTTTTTACCGATTTAAAAATGTTTTTTAGTTCAATCATATTGTTTTATTATTTATCAGATGCTGACGACTTAATTATTTTTGCGAAGGCTTGTTACCGGATTTAATTTAGCAGCTTTAAGTGCATTGTGAATAATACTTATGATGGCGGTTATTGCTGCAATAAATAAGGACATTAAACACACTAACCAATTGAGTTGAACGTGATAGGCAAAGCCTGAAAGCCAGTTTTGCATGAGATGCCACGAAATTGGAATGGCAAGAAAAGCTGAAATAATGATTAGGAGTACGAATTGTTTTGAAACAAGAAATATGATTTGGAATTTTCCGGCGCCCACTGTTTTTCTTACTCCTATTTCTTTTGTTCTTTGTTCTATCAGGTAAGCCGATAAACCAAACAAACCCATAGAGGCAAGTAAAATGGCAAGTACAGAAAAGAAAAGTGAAAGTTGAGAGGTTTGTTTTTCATTTTTGTACAACGATTTAAAATGATCGTCAAGAAAAACAGTTTTGAAAGCACTGTTCGGAATATTTTTTTTAAAAACTTCTTCTATATTTTTAAGCGTTTGTGACGTATTGCCGTAAGCAAAGTTTATGAGAGTAAATGCCCGCGATTCGGTGGCAGCATTGTGAAAGGCAAATGCTCCAATTGGTTGATGAATGTTCTCGAAACAAAAATCTTCCACAACACCAACTATTTCGTCCTGAGAACCTATGCATTGAATTTTTTTACCAATGGCTTGTTCAGGGGTGTATCCTAAAAATTCAACGGCTGTTTTATTCAGTATCACTTCACACACCGTGTCTTTTTCGGTACGATCTCCTGATATAGCGTGTCCTGCAAGGAGCTTAATTCCCAATACTTTTAAAACATCCTGCGTTGCTCTGCAGGTGGTTAGTTCAATTGTTTGTGATGGTGCTAAGGGTTTGAATAAATTGCGCATACTGCCTTGTCGTCCCGGAAATGTTTGACTTCTGCAAACAAAATTAACTCCTGTAAGGTTGCCTAAATCATTTATCAAACCACTTATCTGTTCTTTGTTTTCGGCGCCGTTTGTTGGTACAGCAATCACTTCTGTGGGTTTAAATCCCAGATTTATTTCCTGAATAAAAATAAGTTGCTTGTACAAAACTATCGTGCAAAAAATAAGCAGGATGGAAACGGAAAATTGTAATATCATCAGGCCTTGCCTTAGTTTACCGGCAAAATTGTTGGATTTAAAATTCTGACTAAATAAGTTTTTTGGGTTAAAGGAAGATAAATAAAAAGCCGGATACGAGCCGGAAAAAATAATGATCAGCACTGTTGCAAAAATTACCGATGAGAAATGTTTTATCTTAATTAATTCACCAAATTGCAAATTAGCGTCACTTATCAGATTAAAATAAGGCAAGGTTAAAAACATTAGAACGATGCCAACTATTAAAGAAAAAAGGACCACTAAAGTAGTTTCAAAATAGAATCGTTGTGTAAGTGTGGCTTTTGAAGCACCTAAGGTCTTAGAGATGCCAATTTCTTTGAAACGTGTTTGTGATTGTGCCGTGCTAAGATTCATGTAATTGATGCCGGCAATGAGCAAAATTAAAACAGTAAGAATACTAATAATCTCAACCTGTTTCTTGTCTCCAACTCTGGTAATGTAGGTGTTGTTTATGTCCGAGGATTCAAGATGAACCTTGGTAAATGGCTGTAACGAAAAACTAAACCAGGTTTCCTGTTTTGGAACCTTGTTTTTTATAATTTCTGCCATTTTTTTCTCAACAAGTGTACTGTTTGAATTGGTATGTAACAACAAATATGTTTCAAAACTGGCATTGCTCCATCCCTGACTTCTTACCATCCACTGGCTCGTGGAAATGGATGCTAATAGATCCGCATCAATTGAGCTATTTGCAGGAAAATCGGTGTAAACACCGGTCACTTCACAATTGATTTGATTATCTATTTTTAAAACTTTACCAATGGGATTGCCATCACCAAAATATTTTTTTGAAGTGCTCTCACTAATGACGATGGTATTTGGTCTGCTCAGAACTTTTTGAGCGTTTCCATAAATAAAGTTTACATCAAAAACATTGCAAAATCCTGAATCTGTAAAATAGAGGTTTTTTTCGAAAAAGGTTTTATCCTCAAATCGGATATTGGCATCTTCTCCAAAATTATTGCGAATAAGCCTGACCTGTTCCTTTATTTCAGGAATTTCACTTTTAAAGGTGGGTCCGGCAATGTTAGGCGAGCCACCCCATTTTTCTTCTATGGCGTCGGGTTTAGCATTAAAAATGAGGCGGTAAATGTTGTTTTTTTGAGAGAAGTGCTGATCAAAAGAAAGTTCTTTTTGGATGTATAAAAACAGAAGAAGTGCAATGGCAATTCCACTCGAAAGCCCGCCAATGTTGATGAGAGTAAAGAGTTTGTTTTTTTTCAAACTTCTTAAAGCAAGTTTTAGATTGTTTTTTAAAGCATGCATCTTCTATATCGATTTATTTTTTCACTCAGTTCTTAAACTTTTAACCGGATTGGATAATGCCGCTTTAAAGGCCTGAATACTTACGGTTAAAAAGGCAATCAAAAATGCCAGTAGACCCGCCAGGGCAAATACCCAAAACTTAATTTCAATTCGGTAGGCATAGTCCTGCAGCCACTTATTCATGCCATACCAGGCCACGGGCGCACCAATAATGAATGAAATGATTACCAGTTTTAAAAAGTCTTTACTGAGTAATTGCACAATGCCGCTTACACTCGAACCAAGCACCTTACGAATGCCAATTTCCTTTACCTTTTGTTTAATGGTAAACGAGGCTAGACCAAACAGCCCCAAACAGGCCACAAGTATTGACAGGAAAGTAAAAGCACTTAAGACCGTTTTCATGTTTTGTTCCGAACGGTATTGGTTGTTAAATTCATCTTCCATAAAATGGTATTTATAAGCACTTTGGGTGGCAATACTTTTCCAACTATTTTCAATTTCAATCATGGTGGCAGGAAGGTTGTCCGTTTTTAGGCGAAGACTTATTTTGTTGCACCAGCCAGGATAAACATGGATGATAAGAGGTTTAATGTTTTCGTGAAGCGATGCAAAGTTAAAATCTTTAACTACACCAATTACTTTTCCGTTTTTTAATCCACCCCACTCAATTTTTTTACCCAGCGCATTTTTCGGATTTTTCCAGTTAAAACTTTTCACGGCAGCTTCATTCACTAAAAAGGCTTCGGTGGCATCGGTGGCAAAACTTTTAGAAAAGTCGCGTCCGGCGGTTAGGGCAATCTGATAGGTTTTTAAAAAATTCTCGTCGGCGCAAATCACATAGCTGGCTGTCATTTCATTTTGCGCAGCTCCTTCGGGCAAAGCGGTAATGTTGGACGTGCCTTTAAAAGAAAAGGAATTAAGACTACCATTAACTACTTTGGGGTTTTTGAGCAATTCTTTTAAAAGTAAATCGGCTTTGGGCGCATCGCTGGCGGCTAACTCCAGAGTAAGCACCTGTTCTTTTTTAAGGCCAATGTTGCGGCTTTGAATAAAATTTAATTGTTGTAAAATTAAGGTAGTACCCACAATTAAAATGATGGCAATGCTGAACTGAAAAATAACCAGGCCTTTTCTGAAAATAATATCGCTGATGCCATGACTGACTTTGCCTTTGAGTGATTGAATGGGCGAGAAAGAAGACATTAACACAGCGGGATAAAGTCCGGCCAGAATGCCAATGCCTATTATGATAATCAAATACAACCAAAAAATACCGGCATTAAATGTTAGCGATGTGCCCACAAATGAATTAAAGGCAGGTTTCATTACCAATACCATCAAAAAAGAGAGAACGCAGGCAATGAGTGAAAATAGCATGGATTCACCTAAAAACTGAGCGATGAGTTGAGGACGGCGCGCTCCAATTACTTTTCTCAAACCAATTTCTTTTGAACGGTTAAGTGAGCGCGTAGTGGAGAGATTAATAAAGTTGCAACAGGCAATAAGCAAGGTTAACAAAGCGGCACCTATAAAAATGTAAACGTAGGTAATGTCGCCATTTACTTCGTCTTTCATTTCAGCATCCAAGTGTGATTTTAGATGGATGTCGGTAATTTTCTGAAGCTCCACGTTCAGATCCATGCCGTATTGTTTTTTTAATTCAGCCATTTCTTTTTCTATAAAGGCATTCATTTTGCTCTGCAATTTCAGATAATCCACATTTTCTTTTAATAAAATGTATGAATAAGAATTGCAGTTAAACCAGTTGTTTTCGTTATTCAGATTCCAGTCTTCGTTGTTCTTGTTCATGTCGTTCATGGTGCTGCGCGACAAAAAACTTTCGCAGTGAAAATGTGAGTTTTGTGGCATATCTTTAATAATGCCGGTTACCATCAGATTAATTGTGTCTGAAAACTGTAACATTTTACCAAAGGCTGGTTCATTTCCGAAATATTTTTTAGCGGCACTTTCAGTTAACACAATGCTGTATGGACTGCTCAATGCTTTTTTGGGATTACCTTCAATCACCTCATAGCTGAACATATCCAGCAGGGCAGAATCGGCGTACAGCATGTCGTTCTCGTAAAAATGTTTGCCTTTGTAGCTAATATTTCTTTTCGATTCGTTTAAACGAACAATGTTCTCAATTTCAGGAAATTGTTGTTTTAATTTGGCTGCTGTAATTGGTGAGGAAGGAGCAAAGTGATCGTTTTTTTTAGGTTGATGCACAATGGTTGTTAACCTGAACAGGCGATTCGCTTTGGTGTGGTAGTGGTCGTAGCTTAATTCATTATTTACGTATAAAAAAATTACCGTGCAGCAGGCAATACCAATGGCAAGTCCAACAATGTTTATCACTGAAAACAGTTTGTTGTTCCAGATATTTCGCCAGGCAATTTTAAAATAGTTTTTAAGCATGGTAATTATTTTTTAATTGAAATGTTAGTGGGCATATTTAAGATAAATGATTTGGTTAGACTACCTGAAATCTTCAGTAGTGAAGCAATCAATAATAAAATCCATAAAATAAAAAATCTGAGCATGGTGTATGTTTTATTCTGTTCTTAAATTTTTAACCGGATTTGCCAGTGCGGCTTTAATGGTATGGTAGCCAATGGTTATTAGGGCAAGTACCACCGCAGTAATGCCAACACCGATAAACACCAACCAGTGCGGTTCGGTTTTGTAGGGAAATTGTTGGAGCCACTGTTTCATTAAGTACAATGATGGCCCTACGGATATAAGCACCGCCACTACCACCAGTTTTACAAATTCGAACGAAAGCAAAAGGTTAATGTTAAAAACCGATGCCCCAAGTATTTTGCGAACGCCAATTTCCTTTGTTCGCTGTTGAATGAGTAACAAAGCAAGTGCAAATAATCCCAAACACGAAATTACAATGGCCACAATTGAGGAAGTACCCAAAAGTATGGATAGGCTTTTTTCTTTGTTATACCACCTATTGGTGTTTTCATCCATAAACGTTCCTTCAAATTCCTTATCCGGTTCAAGTGTTTTGTAAATGGATTTTAATTTTTCCATTACTGTTTTGTTATTTCTCCCATCTGTTTTAATAAACACATATTCTATTGGCATAATTCGGGAGATGTCTATTGTAAGCGGTTCGGTTTTTTCATGCAAGGAGTATAAGTGAAAGTCAGGAATAACTCCAATAATTTTGCAGTCGGGCA
>JADLED010000121.1 GCA_020846335.1 Bacteroidia bacterium | reverse complement strand
TTATAAAAAATTATCCAATATGTTTGGCATTTTAGGAGGCTTATACGAGTATTATTATTTGGTAATTATTCTTCAGGCTATTTGTGTGTTCCATTCCATCCGAAAGGGCAACCAAAGTAAATGGATTTGGATCATTGTGTTTTTGCCCTTTGTTGGCAGCCTTGCTTACATTTTTACCGAAATAGTAAAACGTCAGCACGTTACTTCAATACAAAGCACTGTTGTAAACATGGTTAATCCAACCGGCCGCATCAGCGATCTGGAGAAACAATTCAAATATTCCAACACCTTTGTAAACCGTTGTGCACTTGCCGATGCGTATTTACAAAATGGCGAAAATGAAAGGGCAATAGAGCTATATGAACCAGGATTAACCGGCGTGTTTCAAAACAACGAGCACGTTATAAAACAACTCATGGTGGCATATTATAATTTAGGACGTTATCAGGATGTGGTAAACCTTGCACCAAAAGTTTCGTCCACCATGAATTTTTCTAAAACACGCAATAATTTATTGTATGCCTTTGCTCTTGAAAAAACGGGCAAAACCGATTTGGTGGAAAAGGAATATAAAAACATGAATCACCGCTTTTCGAATTACGAAGCCCGCTATAATTACGGTTGCTTTTTATTGCGACAAAACCGCAAGGAAGATGCAGGACTTGTTTTTTACGATGTAGTGGAAGAAGGTCAGCAAATGAACCGCAGAGAAAAAGGTGAAAACGGAATTTGGATAGATAAATCCAAGGAAGAGTGGAGCAAGCTGATGACCTGATTTAAAAGACAACAGTTTGCCCATTCAAAAAAACAACTAAAATCAGCGTCTATGAAAAATGACAAAGTAGTGAAATGGTTAAACCAACCTGAAGAGCACAATTATCCGGCGGCAATTTCTTACCTGAGTTTAATTTATTTAGATGCTGAGGCAAACGCCTGGGTAAAAAAACTTCGTAATGCTTCCGTTGTTGAATTTAAAGCAAAAGATGTTTTCAGAGCTTCGGGTTTATCGTTGTTAGGAGTGAGTAATTCGCACGTGGACAATAACCGTAAAAAAATAAAAGAAGGCACACCGCTTTCGCCAATTCTACTGGTTCGCGATAGCGCAAATGGCAAAGTAATTATTGCTGACGGCTACCACCGCATGTGTGCTGTGTATTATTACCACGAGGATGCACTGATACGTTGTAAGATTGTTTAGCCCTAAAGGCTAATTACCTTGTAATAACGGTCCTACACCTCTTTTTCCAAAAAAAGAATCCTGCCAAAATTAACTTTATCTTCAACCAGCGTCAAAAACGTTGAAACAGTTTTTTATATGAAGAAGTCAGTTAATCAAATCCGAATTGCCCTGTTGTTTAGTTGTTTCGTTTTTTTACAATTTAATTTTAAAGCGCAGCAAAATACGGTGTTGCTCATTGCAGACGATTTGGGTACAGATTGGTGCGGCTTTTACGAAAACTATGTTGACACTGCGTCATTGCCCAACATTCGTAAATTATTGGCAAGAGGCATCCGTTTTCAAAACGCCATGTCTAATCCGGTTTGTTCGGCCACTCGTTCAGGAATTTTTACCGGACGTTACAGCTTTAGAACCGGCGTTGGCAATGTGGTTGGTGGCACTGGCGGCTCAGGGCAATTGGATACTGCCGAAAAATGTATTCCAAAACTACTCAGGCAATTTAATCCTAATATACCAAAGGCACAGGTGGGCAAGTGGCATTTGCAATTACCGCTAACTGCCAATTTATTAAATCCAAATAAAATGGCTTACGATTATTTTGCCGGAGAATTTAACGGTGCCATTACCGATTACTACAACTGGGCAAAAATTACCAACGGTGTAAACAACACCTGCACCAATTATGCCACCACCGAAACCACCAACGATGGCATTAAATGGGTGAGAACACAAACGGCTAAACCATTTTTTATGTGGATGGCCTTTAACGCCCCACACACGCCTTATCATTTGCCGCCTGCAGGCTTTTACAACGGACCAACCTTATCGGGCACCACCGCCGACATAAACAACAATCCTAAAAAATATTTTAAAGCCGATTTGGAAGCACTTGATCACGAAATCGGAAGGCTGTTTGATTCACTTAAGGTGATGAATAAATTCGACAGCACTAATTTTATCTTTATTGGCGATAATGGCAATAACATTTTATCGGCGCAAATAAGCAACACCAATAAAGCCAAAGGCACCATTTATCAGTATGGGGTACATGTACCGTTTATTGTATCGGGCCCAGCAGTAGTAAATCCTGGGCGGGTAAGTGGTGCACTCGTTAACACCACCGATATTTTTGCCACTGTGTTGGAATTGTTTGGCGATATGAACTGGCAAACGCAGATTCCGGCGAATAAACCGGTGGACAGTAAAAGCTTGTTGCCAATATTAAAAAACCAAAGCAGCTCTGTTCGGCCATGGTCGTTTTGCGAAATTTTTAAAACCACTTCAGATTCGAGTGATGGCAAAGCTATTCGCAATACCGATTATAAACTCATTCGGTTTAATTATGGTGGCGAAGAATTTTACAATTTAAGTCTTGATGGCAGCGAAAATTTAAACTTATTAAATACTGCCATGACTGCGGCTGATTTAAGCAACTATTATTATTTGTGCAACGAACTTACCAACCTGGTTGGAACCGGTAACTACTGCACCGCAGGCGTTGGCGTGAAAGAATATAATTTTGTAAGGAGTTATGCGAAAGCCTATCCAAACCCTTTTAGCAACCTTATTTTGGTTGACAAGGAATGCCTTAACGATGAGTTTTTATTAAGTGATTGCCTTGGAAGCTTGGTTTATTCGGGAACGAAAATCAGCGAACAGGATTTTAGTCACCTTGAAAAGGGAGTTTATTTGTTAATGAATTTAAGCAAGGGCCAAAGAGTTGCAAAGCTCATAAAGGATTGAGGTAAAACAATCATTCATTCTGTGTAACTACTCAGCACTGTCCATCTCAAAACTAAAAGTAGGTTTTACTTCGTTCATATTAAGTTTTTTATCAATGTTTCTTACAAAAACCACGCGTTTAGCTTCAATTCCTTTTTCGCCAAAAATATTCCGGATTTGGTTTTCGCGCATTTCAATAATGCGTTGGTGCTCTTTTAGTATTTCATTTTCGCCCACAAAGCGTTTGCATTTGTCGAGGTGCGAAAGCTGTGTGGCCAGTTGTTGGTTTTGTTCGCTCACAAATTTTACAAATAAGGAATCTTTATTATCAAGTTTATCGGGATTAAGGCGCACCGCTTCGCTTACAGCCGAAGCCCGCACTGAATCGGAGAGGTATTTTAATTTGGCCATTTTATAAGCCAGGCTTTCCAGTTCTTTTTCGGGATTTACATTTTGTGTAAACTGTATGGTAAGTTCCGGCTTTTCGGTTAAAAATTCAGCGGTTTTATCGAGCACTTTTCTTTGTTGTCCTGCGGAGAAATCGCTTTGCAGATAATCAAATTCAAAATCGGTGGCAGGTTCTGATTTACTGAAGAGCGAAGCCACCGCATTGTAAGGCGAGGTTACCGCTTTAATCAACAGGTTTTCGAATATTTTTAAAACAATTTTTCCGATACGGTATTTTGGGTCGTTAAGATTTCCCTTCACCGGAAATTTAAAATCGATGTTGCCTTTTGGATCGCGCAACAATGCCACTCCCAGCTTCAATGGCATGTTGGCAGCGGTTTTCACGTCTTTAATCTTTTTACCACATTTTATTTTTTCAATCAACAAACCATTCTCGCTGTTTAAATCGTGTGCTGCCGAAATGGACGTACTGATTAATAAATTAAAATCGCCTTTGGTAAATGTGTGGGCCAGGTAATATTTCACATAAGGATTAAATACAGTGAGTGGTAATTTTTTAACTTCGGTTTTAAAATCCATTTCTAAAAAATCTTTTGGGTTGGCACTTATGTCCACATTCAATTTTCCTTTGCGGTTAAGCCGAGAGTTAACATTGGCCGTTATGCGCTCGTTGGATGAACTGATGCGCGAACTGCTTACGTTTAACGAATCCATGTTCATGTAGAATTGTTCGCCGAGTGTAAAATCCGAATAATCCACTTCCAGATTTTTGAGTTCTACCTGATCGGCACTGTAAGAATTTAGGATGTAATCCTTGGCAACCATTTTTACATAATCGGCAATGATTAAAAAAATATTGGTGCTGCTGGCACCCGATGCCGGAGCCGCGGCGCTGCTATCTGCCGAGGCTTGTGCGGGTGCGGCTTCTGTGGTTTTCATTAAACGGTTAAAGTTGGTGCCGTTTTCATACAGTTCTACTTTTACAAATGCGTTTTGCAACGAAATGGTATTCAAATCAAAAATGCTTTGCTTCACATTAACAGAATCAATCAACACGTTCAAATCCTTAAACGAACTCAGGTTGTCGTTGAGTGGGTCGGTTAATAAAAAATCATGAAAATTTAAACGGCCTTTTAGTGTAATGTCCGAAGCGTCCGAAAAATTACCCTTCACGTTTAGGTCGGTATTAATAAGGCCTTTGAGTTGTTTGGCCAGTAAAAACTCTTTTAAATACACGTAAAAGGGACTAATATCCAGCTTCTCAATTTGAGTGAGGAGGGTGTATTCCATACTGTTTGTGTTTAGATTGAGCTGGCTCTTAATGGCGCCGGTTTCGTTAATTAAAAAATCGGTAAACAATTTAAGCTGTGGGGTGTTGTAGGCAAAATCAGGCAACGAAACATTAAACTTTGAAAGTGTGATTTTGCTTCCCACCTGTTTTTCGGAATAAAAAATGCGGCTGTTATTTATTTTGACATTGTTTAAAAACCATTCGGTGGGTGGGGCATTAGGGTCAACGGGTTCCGGCTTTTCATCGGGTTTGCTTTCGCCAAGTTTTAGTAAATCGTCGAAATTAAATTGACTGCCGTTTTGTTTCACTGCTACAAAAAAATCGTTAATGGTTACATGCTCAATGTTGTATTTTTGTTTAAACAAAGGCATCACCGAAATTTTTGTGTCAAAATCTTTCAGGCTTAAAAAAACTGTTTTTCCGTCTGCTTCAAAAACGCTGAGGTTGTTAATGCTCAGTTTTCCGGTAAACGCATTAATCGACAAATCACCAATGGTAATTTCGCGACCGGTATATTGCTTATCGTATTTTTGAATGGCCCATTTGGCAATGGGTGAAAGAAACAGTAAGGCAACAACCAGCAACACCACAATTATTGAAACAGTGATGCCTGTGTATTTAACTATTTTTTTAAGCAATTTCATCGTAAATTATTTCAACCGCGAATTTAGTATAAAATCAACGCTAATTCAATGCCGCAGGTCAACCTGATACTTTTTGGCAGATTGGGTTGGCCTGATTTGTTATTTTAGCTTTACATTTACAGGCAACAACTCAATAATTATGGAACAGACAGCAACTTTACCCATTCTTAATCCCGTAGAAATCCGGGTGCTTGGTTCGCTCATCGAAAAAAGCAAAACCACACCGGATTATTATCCCATGACTTTAAACTCGCTCACAGCGGCCTGTAATCAAAAATCGTCGCGCAACCCTGTGGTGGAATACGATGAAGCCACTGTGGTGATGGCGCTCAACACACTTAAAGGCCAAAGTCTGGTGGCCATGGCTGTGGGTGGCACCAGCCGCACCAATAAGTACAAGCACAATTTTTTAACGGTTTATCCGATGACGGATGGCGAACTGGCGGCGCTGTGTTTATTATTTTTAAGAGGTCCTTTAACTCCGGGCGAAATTAATTCCAACTCGGGACGCCTGCATTTGTTTAATTCCTTAGAATCGGTGCAGGAAGTGCTGAACAAATTGGCAAATGCCAACCCACCTTTTGTTACCGAACTGCCAAAACGCCCCGGACAAAAGGAAGCACGTTATGCACATCTGCTAACTGAACTTGCCAATCAGGCCGAGGAAGTTAATGCCATTGAGCCGGCACGCAAAAATGTGAGCGAGCTCGAAGCACGATTAACACTGATGGAAAGGGAGCTGGCAGAGGTTAAAGAAAAACTGGATAAACTGATGAAGGAATTATTGGGTTAAATTATTTTTATTAACGCAAAGTATTTATCCAGGAAAGCGCATCGGCTTCTGTTTCAAAAACACGGCTGGGGATATTGGGGCGTTTTACTCTGAAATAGAAATTGGCCATTAATTTAAGTGCGGCCGAATTAAGACAAAACGCCTCGGCTATGATTTTTTTCTCACGTTTTGTATCGGCATAAAAATCAAACACTTCTTTTTGTGGTTTAAGTTTTACGTGCATCACCGTGATGAGGTAATATTTAGTGTCGGGCAAAAGTGCATTGGCGGCATCAAACATTTCGTTGGCCATGTCCATGGTGTAATGCACGTCTTTGGTAAAAGCACAGCAAATGATGTTATCGCCTAAAAGCCGTATGTTGCAATATGACAGTTCTGTGGATTTGAAAGGCATAATTATTTAAAATTCTCCCGAAAGTACTTTATTCAGTTTTTCGGCAGTGAGTGGTTTTTCGATGTAACCAATAATGTTGGGGAAGCGGGTGGATTTTTCAAAATCAATTTTAAGGTTAGAGGATGACACCATGATTATATCCAGCTCGTCCATGCTTTCGGCATTTTCTTCCAGCTCCTCAACAACATCAAACCCTTTTTTTTCGGGCATGTTAATGTCCAGTAACAACAACGACTTTTCGGTTTGAACGTCTTTGTTCGTAATAAAAAAGGTAATAAATTCTTCGGGATTGGTAAACGCGGTAATTTGTACGTGGTTGTCGTAATCGCTTAATACGTCGGTATTGTAAAAGTTTGTGGTATCGTTGTCGTCAAGTAAAAATATACGCGCGTAATTCATTTTTGGTTGGATTAGTGGAATCTAATCGTGTTTGATGTATATTTCAACGTCTGACAAAGAAATGTAATCGTTAATGGATTCAATCATGTCAGGATCGTCCTGAGCGCAATGCCAACTAACTACCAGATTATGGCCGCTTTTTTGTATTTCCGATATTTTATCGAACAAATAAACCAGCATTTTTGCACTGGCCGAATTGTAGTATTCGCATCGGATTACAAAATTATATTCTTCGGTAATGTTTGGAGTTTTGTTTTCAAAAAGGTCGCCAACCCAATGAATTAAAGGGGTAAAAAATGCATGAGAATCTTCGGGAATGCATCTTCCGTCAATTTCCATCAATCTCTGTTCTGCATTAAAATTAACAGCGGGTGTTAAATCGGATTTTTCCAGTTGAATAGTTGTCATATACTTTAGGCTGACTTAGCTTATTTTAATCATTAATGAAAAGTTTGAATTTTCGGTGTCCATAGGTTCAAACAGGTAATTTATTTTGTTGCCCGATTTGCGGGATATTTCGATGAGGCCTAAACCTGCACCACCTTTATCGCTAATGGTATTGCTGCGTAGGGATGCTTTGTAGAGGTCGCTCAATTCGGATTTGGTGAGGGAGTTAATCTTGTCTATTTTTTCTTTCAGGGCATCAATGTTTTCGTTTTTAATGCGGTTGCAAAAACTCACCAGGTAATCGTTGTCTAATTTAAAAACCAAAAAAGAGGCTTTGTTATCGTGGTCAATAAATTCATCGGCGTGGCGTTCAATGTTTTGAATGCACTCTACCACCACCTGCAACACGCGCCGCTTTAAAAACTGGTCGGTTTCGGGCTCCAGATTGTTGTCAATAATATTGAGAACGTTTGAAATAACACCGTTTTTAATTTCGCCACCATAAGCCACAATAATTTTTTGGGCGGTGAGGAGGCAGTGGTATTTCTGAAGGTTTTCCAGTTTATCCATTTTTTATTAATTAATCTCTACTCAAGAATAATCCGGTTTTGAGGTGAATTGTGCTTAAAAAGTTCAGATTAAAATTCATGCCGCTTAATAGCGTCAAAACCAATTAGTTCGATTCGAGGTTATAAAAATACTAAATAATTCATGTTTTAAAACGGTTAAAGATTATGTTTATCAAGGTTTAATTGTTTATTCTATGGAATTGAGCCAGGCCATGGCTTTTTTTTCGTCTTCAAATACTTTGGAAGGAATTATGGGCTTTTTTACTTTCAGATAGAAATTGGTCATTAAGCGCAATACGCCCGAATCAATGCAAAAGGCTTCGGCTGCAATTTTTTCAGAACGTTTAAGACCCACCATAAAATCGGCGGCCTCGCGGCTGGGTGTAAAATTAGAGTTAAAAATACCCAGTACTTTGCGTTTTTTGTCAGGAAAAAGAGAATTTCCAAACTCCCATAATTCTTTAATTACCGCAAGACTTATGTGGAGATCTTTAGGAATTTCATACCTTAAAATGTCCGGTTCAATTTTTTCGGCTTTAATTCCGCACAACAATTCAAATTTATTTGTAACCATTGATTTCATAATTTGCTTTTATAGTGTGGTTGCTTTGAGATTGTAACCAATTCATGGCTTCTGCTTCGTTGTCAAAAATTTTGGTTTTAATAACCGGTTTTTTAATTTTTAAATAAAAGTTGCCTAAAAACTTTAGCGTTGCCGAATTAACTACAACTGCTTCCAGGTCTATTAAACCAATTCTTGCATCACTGGCCAAAAAATCCATAACGTCTTTATCTATGGTCATTTTGAAATGCACAATTTTTAACGATTTATAGGCCCTGTCTGGAAATAAATTTTTGCAGATGTTAACCATCTCCATCGATTTTTCCATCGTTATCAGGGTGTCTTTGGTAAGTTTAAATCTTACAATATCCTCGGCCACTACCTCAATTTCCATGTAAGGCAGCACCACTTTAAAGCCAATATTTCCGTTATCAGAAGCCATTTAAAACCTT
The DNA here is from genome assembly GCA_020846335.1 of Bacteroidia bacterium. Taxonomy (GTDB): domain Bacteria; phylum Bacteroidota; class Bacteroidia; order B-17B0; family Aurantibacillaceae; genus Aurantibacillus. Next base: position 26,143 of record JADLED010000121.1, on the reverse strand, counting down.
ATTAATTTTTGCAACAGTAAGCGGTTTTTCAATATATCCCACCACGCATAAAAAGCGCGACGATTTTTCCACATCGTTTCGGAGGTTAGAAGATGTTACCATCAACACATGCAGGTTATCCAAATTGTCGTGCGTTTCTTCCAGTTCTTCCAACACTTCGTAGCCCAGTTTCAGGGGCATGTTTATGTCGAGCAGCAGCAGCATAGCCTCTTCTTCCTTATGAAGACTTTCGCCGTAAGCAGCAATAAATTCAATCGGATTTTCAAAAGCCATAATTTCAGCCCCCGGGCAAAAATCCGACACCACGTCCTGGTTATAGAAGATGGTGGTGGGATTGTCGTCAACTAATATTATTTTTTTGTAACTCATAATACACCTTATTTTATTGGAATTTCTATTTTAAAAATTGTGCCTTTACCTAATTCGCTGTCAACCGCTACCTTGCCGGCGTGGCGGTCAACTATTTTTTTAATCATAAACAAGCCAACGCCGGTGCCCTTTACCATGCGGGTATCACCGGTGCGGTTAAACAGTTCAAAAATTTTGTTATCGGGGTCGCTAAGGTTCATACCCAAACCGTTGTCTTTTACTAAAAGTTCAATGCCTGCCGGGGTTTGAATGAGCGATACATCAATGATGATGGGTTCGTTTTTTTTAGAAAATTTAATCGAGTTGGAAATGAGGTTAACGAAAATAATTTTGATAACGTGAAACGAAAAAAACAATTCGTTAATCTCGAAGCGGTAATTAATCCTGCAGTCTTTTCCCATGGTAAGAAAAAGCGTTTCGGCATTAATCGCCGTAGTAACCTCGTCTTCGTTAATAACAGCAAACTGATTATCAATATTGGCTTCGGCTCTGGACAGGTATAAAAAGCCCTGTACAATGGCGGTTAACTGGTTGGCCGAAAGGTCGAGTTTTTCGATAATGGTACCAATCATTTTTGCATCATTGCGCCCGTGGTATTTACGAAGCATGGTAATAAGCCCAATAATGTTGGATGTGTGGTTTTTAATATCGTGAGCCATGCCGTGATTAAAGCTGTCGAGAAAATCGTTTTTATTTCTCAGTTCTTCGTTGGCAACTTCCAACTCGTGGTTGCTCAGGCTTTCAATGTGTTTGTTTAAGCGCCTTTCCTCTTCAAAGCCGGTATAGGCTTCGTTTACCATCTTTAAAAAGGCATCAATTCCTTCTTTGGAATAAATGTCTCCATCCGGTACTTTTTTTAGTTGCGATTGAAGCAGTCTGTCGGAAAAATTGCGTTCCATGTTTATTCTTCTCTGAAAGTGGTTATTGTCATGGTTTGATTGTGAAGGTGGCAGGCATTATCGCCAACAACGGGCGACAATTCAGTATAGGAATAAAATCCGCAAATAGTGGGGTTTGGCCCAAGGGCTTTACGGGTTTCAACCAATTCTTCTTCGGTTAACTGACCCAGCACCAAACGGCGGGCAATGCAGCTAATGAGCAGAGCCAGTTCGGGCGAGGCGTTGTTGTTATTTAAAAATGTTTCGCGTGCCGAATTGCCCGCCCCATCTATTAACCGATCAAAATCGCAACGCATTAACTGCAGGGTGTCGCCTTCATTAACATCCGCATACAAAATCAAGGCGTTTTTTTCTTCATCAATGTTTTGAACACCCCTAACTATTTGTTCTTTGGTTTCGGGGTCTATTATGGCAAAAGGGAACAACAATGCCGAAGCGGGCAATTCATTGGCCTTATCGCCCAGATATTCGCGGTACAAATTCAGCGCAGGTTTATTATCAATTTCAAATAAAATATTGCCATTGCATTTGGTAATTTTTCGGCGTGGCCCAAAAGTATCCCATCCACCTTTAGATCCGTGACCAATTTTAATGGCATTGCCATACATGGCCACAGCCACAATCTGACTGCTGCTTAGCTCGTTGTTAAGTCCAACAAGTGTTTTTTCAAAGCGGGTGTCGTCGCCGGCCACACCACCCGAAACGGGTACGCGCCCTTTAAGTACATTGTTGAGGCCCGCTAAAATACTGCCTGCATTAATGCCCGAACAGCTTAGTACCAGAATGTAGGCGAGGTCAGGGGCATCAAAATGCCGGGCAATTTCCTTCCCCAGTGTTACATCATCTGTTAAGTTTAACTGAAAGCTGGCCGATTTTAATTTTGTTTTTTCAAACAGAACCGATGTGGCAAGTATGGTTTCATCCAGCATGGATTCGTTTACAATATTACCCGCCGTGCTGGTGGTTACAATTTCGGCTTTGGGGTAAAAGGCACGAAGTTGTGTGTAATAATCGGGATTGGCTTCGAGGGTTGGGCGTGAGCCAAATACAAGACACAATTGGGCTTGTGCATTGTTGGAAGCCTCTCCGGAATTATTCCAGCGGCCATTTTCCCATTGGTGTTGAACTGATTTCATAGCAACTTGTATTAAATTTCTGAGTATTCAAAGGGTAGTTCAGTTATTTCGGCAAACAATTCTCCCGACTCTTTCATTTCGTCATCGCCCTGCTCGTAGGTCCACACTACCTTCACCTGAGGGTTTTTAACCTGATCATTAATTAATTTAAAAAGATTGAGCAGACACTTAGAGGCTCCGGTATTAAAGTAGTCGAGATGAAATAACAATTCGTAACTGGCAGAGCTGTTAATGGAATTAACCAAATCATCGTGAAACTGCATAAAAAATTTGGGCGGATTTTCGGGTGTGCAAATTCCCGACATTTTAAAAAGACCGGGTTCAATAATAATTTCCGGTGTATGGTTTGTTTTTTCTAGTTTAAACATGTTTTTTTATTTATTATTCTTAATACTTACGTTTAGTCCGAAGTAATACAATTCGCTGTTATAATCATGGAAGCTGAACTCCACTTGTTGGTTCGACCTGTAAACAATGTCCAGCAAGCCAATGCCGGCATTACCTGTTTCAGAAATATGAGTGTTTTTTAAACTATCGCGGTAAAAACTTTTTAGTTGGTCCCTGTCAAAGCCGCTGTAAACAGTTAAGCGATCGCTTATTAAATTTTTTGCGGCATTGGTAACCATGTTGCCCGAATAGATGCTAACACCGTTGGGTATGGTGCCCATTACAAAATACGGCAAAACCTCATCCGAAAGGTGTTGATGCTTGCTTATGTTTTGCAATATTTCAACACTTACCATTTTTATGCGGGTGGTTAACGAGCTCGAATAGTTTAACTCAACACATTTGTCTTCAATAAGTTTAACCGTAGCCATTACCACGTCCTGATTAAAATGCCCGTGAAGTGTCACAAGAAAATCGGTAACAGCCTCTTTTTCGGCTATTTTAGTGAGTAATGATGAGAGTTGGTTGTTTTGTATTATCATGGTGTTTATGTTATTCAATTCTTATTCCCAAAACGCACACGTCGTCCATTTGTACATATTCTCCCCGCCAGTCTTCAAATGCCTTGTCCAGTATTTTTTCCTGATTCTTCATAGGTTCGTGCTGAATGGCGCACAAAAGTTCTTTGAGGCCCTTGGTCATAAAGCGTTTGCGGGTAGTGCCGTTGAACTGGTCGGTAAATCCGTCGGTAAAAAGATAAACCGAATCGCCGCTTTGCAATTCCAACTCCTGGTCGTTAAAATCATAGCTGGTGTTAGAAAAACCGATGTGATGTTTTTCGCCTTTTAGTTCAATGGTTTCCTTCTTTCTGATGCATAACAAGGGTCGACCGGCTCCTGAAAAATAAAGTTTCCTGTTTTTTTTGTCAAGCACGCAGCAGGCAATGTCCATGCCATCTTTAAAACTGTCGTCTTCTTTGTTTCTGAAAAAACTGCGTAGCCTTTCGTTCACATCGTTAAGCAATTCGGCAGGTTTGGTAATATTACTCATTTTCATGGATTGTCTTACCAAACTACTGCACAACAAGCTAAGCATGGCACCGGGCACCCCATGGCCTGTGCAATCGCCTACAATGTAAACATCAAACACTTGATTTTGTTGATCGGTAAATGCAGATACAATGTAAAAGTCTCCGCTGATAATGTCTTTAGGTTTGTTAAGTGCAAAACTATCTTTGGCAATAGCCGCCAGCTCGTCGGTTTTAGGCAAACTGGCTTCCTGAATGCGTTTGGCGTAGTTAATACTTTCTAAAATTTGCGAATTTTTTAATTCAATGATTTCGTTTTTGGCATTTACTTCCTGCAGGGTGTTTTCAATGGCTGTGTTGGAGGCTTTTAAATTTTCGGTAAGTTGTTCCAGCTTCATGTTTGCCGATTTAATGGCCCGGGCATTGCGCACGTTGCGGTAAAGCAAAAACACAATCAGGCCGGTAATAATAAGCGAAATAGCCAAAAAAATACCAAGGTTGCGTTCGCGGCTTTTGGCCAGTATCACATCTTTTTCGCGTTGCATTTTAATCTCGTCGTCGAGTTTTTTTTGTTTGCGAAGCAGGCGTATTTTTGTTTGACTGTTTTTATTTTCCAGAATTTTAATAGCGCGGTCTTTTTTCATTTCTTCCAGCTCTTTAATCTGGTTGAGGGCTTCCAGTTCGCGTTTCACAATAAGGAGCGCTTGTTGCGATTTTTCACTTTCGAGTTTTTGTGCAATCAGGTTCGACTCTTTAACCTAGTTTTCGCGTTTAATAATTTCAAGTTCCTGATAGCGTTTGGTGGCCTCGAGCTTTAACTGAATTAACTCCAATTCGGCCTTTTCTTTCGAAAACACATCGTTGGCAACTTCGTCTTTCAGTACATTGGCGCGGTCTTCGTTGTCATACTTTGCGCTTTCCCTGCTGGCTTTTTCCATGTTTTCTTTGGCCAGTTCAGAGTAGTGGGCTGCTTTTTGAATATCGCCCACAAAGGCGTTAATTTCTGCCAGCACCGAGTAGCTTTGCGAAAGCTGATTGTAATTGTTGTTGGCCTGAGCCAGATCAACGGAGGTGTTACACAATTCGCGGGCTCTTGAAAGGTTGTTTAACAGGTAGTAATTTTTTGCGCGGATACACAATAACTCCGATTGTTGATTAGGGTTGTTGAGTGTGGCCCCTATTTTTTCTGCAATCAGATAATGGTCTTCGGCCTTGCTAAATCTTTTAGAGAGGGTGTTGCACAAGCCAATGTTTTTTTCGGCCTCGAGCTCCGATTGCCGGTGACCACCAGCTCTGGCAACTTTAAGAGCGCTGTTGAAAAACGTTTCGGCTTTATCGGCTTCTTTAATTTTTATAAGTAAAAAGCCTATGTTGTTTTTACTTACGAACTGTTCGTTCAATATTTTTTTATCGAAACTCTGATTATTAAGGCCAACGTAAACAAGTTTGCTATTACTAACTGCGGTAAATGGCTGGGTTTTAATGTTATCTAGTAAACTGTCAATACGGTACATTGTTTGCAGTGCTACCTTGTATTCCTGCAATTTGCCCAATAAAGCAGCTTGTACTTTCAGAGTTTGTATGTGGTCGTATTTACTAAGAGTGTGGCTTTCAAATATTCGTTGACAGGTGGTTTTACCGCTTTCGTACTCGTTTAGTTTAAGGTAAGATTGCGCCAGAAGATAATTTAGCTGGAATGAGATTTCCGGATTATCCACTGAGTTAAGACTTAATGCAGTGATGTTTTTACTGGCGTTAAGCTTATAATAAATAGTGGACTGCATCAACAGTGCCAACTCGCTTAAATAGCTGAAATTGCTTTTTTGTGATAAACGCAGGGCGAGTAGAGAATTTTCGAGTGCGGATTTGAAGTTGCGTGTTTTTGAATAGTAAGCCGACTTCAAAAGGTAAAATTTTGCTTTGTCAGAGCCACTCAGGCTATCGGTGTTTAGTTCTTCTAAAGCACGTATAATACTGTTGTTGTCGCTTTTTTTTATGTCTTGAATGATTTTGTTGAGTCCCGCAGAACTGCTGTAACTGCTGGCATTAACATTTTGAGCCAAATAGGTTTCCGTATCAAAATACTGTGCTTTACCCAGTAAAATGAGCAAAGAAAATAAAAGTATGTATGTGTTTTTTAACACGCTAAAATTTAAGTTTTAAGTGCACCATTAGTTCAGTTCCCATGCCATACAATGGCTGATAGCCCGCGTCAAACGGATACAGGTAACTTAGTTTGGTGTTTAATAAATTGTAAACGCCAATACTTAAATCAACAGTATTTTTATAAAGGTTATCTATATTGCAAACCAGGTTGACATTGTGTGTGGGTTTAAAAATTAATTTTTCATAAATTTCCGGAATTGCTTTGGCATTCACCCTCACATAAGACCCCTTCATCGACTCATAAACGTAGGCAAGGTTAACAGTGATTTTTGAATTAAAAGAATAGCTAAAGCGGCTGCTTATTTTGTGGGCTGGCAAACCAAGTGTGCCTGCTTTTATGTTGTTGGTGTCGCAAAAAATTTCAGGAGCAGTGCTGCTCAGTAATTGGTAATGGCTGTAGGTTGTGGAAATGCGCAACCGTTTAGTTTTGTAATACGCTTCAAGGTCAAAGCCATGGTTGTTAAGATCGCCCGAATTCACATAACTCTCGGCAAAGGTGGTTTTGTTGTAGCCATATATAATCAGATTTTTAATTCGTGAGTTAAAGTAGGTGGCTAACAGATTAAAGTTTTTTATGTTCATGCCAATTTGTGCCTGTATCTCATTAATAATTTCGGGCACCATGCTTTGATCTGAATCGAGATTAATGTTTTGAAGTGAAGGAATTTTATATGCCTGATTGTAAATAAGTTTGTAGTGCCACACATTAAATTTTTTTGTAACCGAAAGGCGGGGGGCCAGGTTGGGCGAAAAGTAGGCGTATTGTTCGAGCCGGGTGCCAAGGTTAAAATTGGCAATATTGGTTTGGTAGGTTGCTTCTAAAAAGCCCGAAAACCCGAAGTAGCGGGCCGAATGCTTGTCGTTAGTCAGTTTGTAAGCCAAGCGCTGGTGGCGCATAAAATCAGAGTAAGCGCTTAGTCCCAATAATAACTGATAAGGCTTTTGCAATTTGGTTTTAAAAGTGCCTGCAATTAGTGTACGGTTGGCTACCAGATTCTGTGCATCGTATATGGAGGGGTCACCATACAAAGTGTTCCACGGAATTTGTTGTTTGTAATTAAGACTCAGGTTAATGTCAATTTTTTTGCGCTCAAAGAGTTTTTCAAATTCCGAAATAGAACTTACAATCTGCGAAAAAATGGGTTCGTAGGTCGACTGGAAATTGTGGTTTTCGTAAAACTGTTTAAACTTATAGCCCTTGTAGCGAAGTGTGAGGTAAATGGCCGAGTTATCAATTTGCGAAGAGTCGCCAAAATTTACCCGACTCGAATCGGCTAGTTTAAGCTTAACATTGCTTAAATGCCCACGGCTTATCGAACCCATGGTGGTAAGTTCAACCCCATTCGGCAAAAGTCCGCCATAATTGTAAGATATATTCCCCCGGCTGAATTTACCTTCCGACAGGCCCAAATTCGTTGAAAGGCGGTGGCCACTCACTTCCTGACCTGCTTTGGTAATAATATTAATTACACCCAATGCGGCAGTTCCGCCATATTTACTCGAGCCCGCGCCACGAATAACCTCTACCCGTTTAATATTGATAAGAGGCAACCTTTGCCCGAAAGTGCAGGTGCCATAGGAAAGTTCGTTTATCGAAATACCATCCACCATTACCAGCAATTTGGCCTCTTCGGCCCAGTTGCCGCGCACACCAAACGAAATGCCGTTTTGAACGTCGGAAGCCATGCTAAATCCGGGAATTTGATTTAAAAGGTCGGTAATATCCCTGTAACCACTGGCTTTAATATCTTCTTCAGTCATAACGGTAATAATGCCCGGGGCCTCGTAAATGCTTGATTCGAACGAACTGGCAATGGATATTTTATCTTCGCTGCCGGCATCGGGTAAAATGTCTTTGATTTCAGGAAGACCGGCTTTAAAAATTAAAGAAGCCGAATCGTTTTGTGAATACACGCTCATTGAACCCAGAAAAGTCAACAATAGCAAGGCTTTACACCCAAAAGGTGAAAAATCAACCATCCCGGTTTTTTTTGATAAAAACCGCAGTATTTTGCTTATGAGCATAGACGTTTTTTGCATCTGGCGCAAAATTACCAATCGCTAACCATGGTTTTTTAGCGATTCGATAAAAGGACGGTTACGGCAGATAAGACGCTAAGTTAACAAGTAAAGTGAAAACCTCTAAATTTTAAGGCAAATAAAACGGGTTTAGGCGATTTGAAGCTTTTAATGCAATATCAATCGGATTTTGGGATGTAGTTGAACTTTAAATCCACGCAAAACTCAATATCCTCTCCAAGCTCCTTGGCATCGTCGTCGTCGGCCTCGTAGAGCCAGTTTACCACCAAATTAATGCGTTTTTGTTTGTAGCGGGCGGCTTCCTTTATTATTTCTATTACGGAGCGGTTGGAAGCCGTGTTCAGGTACTCAAAATCGAGGTTTAACGTCACGTCTTTAGGGAGTATGGTTTCAAATTCTCTTAGCCATTCTATCGCGGCAGAGTAAAAGGCATGCGTGTTTTCAGGAATCGAAACGCCTTTAATGCTTAATTCACCACTGGTTTTAAACAAAACCTCGGGTGTTTGCTGGGTCATTTTTATAAATAAATCTTCCATACTGTTTATTTTAGTTCAAAACCAATAACGGATATGTCGTCTGTTTGTTCCACCTTTCCTTTGTGTTTTTCAAGTTCAAGTTTAAGCAAAAACTCCTGTTGAAAAGGCGGAAGGTTTTTAATTTTGTGTAACAATTCCAAAAAGCGTGCCCTCGAAAACCGTTTGCGTTTTTCTAATCCTCCCAACTGGTCGCGGTACCCGTCAGAAAAAAGATAAAACTTTTCGGTTCCATTCAGTTCAATAGTTACCTGTTCAAAATCAACTTTACTGTGATTTTCGTCGCCAATGGAGCGTTTACTGCCGGGAACAATTACCTGCTCATTGTTTCGGTAATAAACCAAAAACAAACCTGCTCCGGCAAATGTAAGTGTTTTGGTTTTCTTATTATAAATACAAAGGCCCAGTTCCATGCCATCGCGTATGGTTTCGGCGCGGTTTTTATTTAGCATGGTAAACAATTGGTAATCCAACGACTCAAGAATACTGGCCGGAGAGGTGACTTTGTTTTCGATGGCAATACGTTGTAAAAAGTTACTTCCCAAAAGCGTTAAAAAGGCACCAGGCACACCATGGCCTGTGCAATCGCCCAATGCCAGCAGGGTATATTCATCAAACGATTCCACCACAAAAAAGTCGCCACTTACCACATCTTTTGGCATGTAAAGGGTCATAAACTTAGATACAGTGTCTTTATGGTGGGCAATGTTTGGTAAAATGGATTGTTGAATGGATTTGGCGTAGTTTAAACTGGCAAGAATGTCTTTGCTTTTTTCGGATAATTGTTTCTGAAGGTTGAGTTTGTTAACCACCACCGAGAGTACCGAAGTAAAATTTTCGAGAATGTCCATTTCGCGGCGGGTGAGCGAGAAGGCGGTTTCAAATTCGAGAGAAAGGGCGCCAATTAATTCGGTAGAATAATTAATGGGCAGCATAATGTATGAACGTATCTTGTCTTTTTTGCGCTGTAGGTCTGATTTGGAGAGGTTAACCGCCATGTCCACATTGTGTTCAATAAACTTTTTGCCCTCTTTTAACGATTTGTAGGATTTAAGATCGCCGTAGTCATATGTTTCCCGCTGCACCTCTTCGCGTTCGAGATAAAACACTTCAAAGCCGTTGTTGTTTTCGTTTACCAAAAACAACGATCCGCGGGCAATGCCCTGAATTTTTAATTTTAAGGTGTTTAACGATACCCTTGCAATTTCCTCAAAGCTGTTGGTGTAAATGAGCTGTTCTTTAAGCAGGTTGTTAATGGCCAAATCCTCTGAGTAAACACTTAGTTCTTTATTAATTTTAAGCAGGTTTTTTTCCTGCATTTTTTTCTGAGTCACATCCACGCAGGTACCCGAAGTTTTAACCACACGGCCCTGATCGTCTTTAATGGCAAAGGCTTTTTCCTTTATCCATCGTATTTCGAGGTCCACCTTAACACGGTATTCAATCTCAAAAGGCACGCCACTATTAATCTTTTCAACGGCATCTTTTAAAATGTAACGGTCTTTTTCAATCACATAATCGTTAATGTAATTGTTGGTATAATAAAAATAAACACTGTCTACTCCCAAAATGTTAATGGAGTTGGGGCTAATGTATTCGTATTTATTTTCGGCAATGTTGTACAAATAAAACACATCGCTAATGGCCTCGCTTATTTGGCGGAAATTATTTTCACTTTCCACCAAAGCCAGTTCGGTTTCTTTTTGTTTGCTTATATCGCGGAGAATGGATTGGAAGCCCCTCACTTCTTTTCCTTCAAGCACAAGTTTTACGTTTTGTCCCACCCAGTGCGTTTCTCCGGCCTTATCAATTACCCTGAACTCGCAATACGAATCTTCTTTTTTACTTGCAAATTGTTTGAGGTAAAACATGGCCACACGTTTTTTATCGTCGGCGTGTATAATACTGGTAAAGTGTTTATTAATTATTTCGGACTGCTCATAGCCAAGTATTTTGGTTATGGCGTCATTTAAAAACACAATAAATCCTTTTTCGTTGGTGGTATAAATAACATCGCCGGCATTATTTAAAATGTAGCGGTATTCTTTTTCAAGTGCCTTGCGTTCGGTAATGTCGGTAATAATTTCAATCTGTTTTTTAACTTTTCCTTCTTCGTCTAAAATGGTGGTGTTGGTAATTAAAAACCATTTGAGTTTGCCGGTTTTGGTGTATTGTGGAATTTCGATGTACGAATTTTCGAGTGTGGTTTTTAAAATTTCTTCCTTTAATTCAGTTGGGGTTTCGGGACCCGAAAACACTTTAATGGGTCTTTTACCAATCAATTCTTCAAGCTCGAATTCGGTAAGCGAAAGGAAACTGGCATTGCACCATTCAATAAGGCCTTCGGCATTGGTAATTACCACGCCATTGCTTACGGTACTGGCCACCAGCGAAAGTTGTTTGAGAGTTTCTTCCTGTAATTTTTTCTCGGTTACGTCGCTGCAAATGCCCGAACGCTTAATTATTCGACCTTCGCTGTCTTTTATTGGGAAAGATTTTTCTTTAATCCATTTTTCTTTTCCATCAAATTTTATGCGGTATTCTATTTCGTATTCTTTTTCGTCGGGCCTGGCATAATTGAGGGCAAGAACGGGAGCTTCTTTGGGTGTTAGAATGTAATCGTGGATGTAATCGTTGCCTTCGTAAAAATATTTTTGACCTGCACCCAAAATGGTGTTGCAGTTTGGGCTGATGTAGTCGAATTTTGATTCGCTGTAATTATAAAGGAAAAACGTTTCGTTAATGTTTTCGTTGAGCTGCCTGAGGTTGTTTTCGCTGTTTACAAGGGCTATTTCGGTTTCTTTTTGCTTATTTATATCCCTTACCACAGCCTGAAAGCCTTTTATTTTTTCGGGATTATTTTTTTCGTAAACCAGTTTTACACTTTGGCCCACCCACCTTGTTTCTCCGTCTTTTGAAATAACTTTAAATTCCTGATAGGTACTTTCGATGCGCTGTTTAAACTGGCGGAGATAAAACACCGTAATTTTTTTCTTGTAGTCCTCGTGCATAATGGTGCTAAAGTGCTTGCCCTTGAGGCTTTCGGCATCGTAGCCCAAAATTTTTGTTGCGGTTTTATTAATAAAATCAAAATTACCAAGGGCATCTGTGGTGTAAATAATATCGCCAACATTGTTTAGTATGTAGCGGTATTCTCTTTCAAGCTCTTTACGTTTAGAGGCTTCGATAGACAGCGCTACAAAATCGGTGGCTGCTTTTACAAAGTTAATGTCTTCGGTATCCCAAAGCAATTGTCTTTTGGTTTGTTCGCAACACAAAACACCTATTAGCTTGCCGTTTATAAAAATGGGAACATCCAGTAACGACTTAATGTTGTAAGATGGAAAGTAACCGTTGTTAAACTCTTTGGTATCGGGATGGTTGTAGGCGTCGGGGGCATCTATGATACGTGCCTCGCCGATGGCCGCAAAGTACACCGGAAAATCGGCCGCCTGAAGCTCAACACCGCTTTCAAAAGCATTTTCGCTAACAAAGAATTGATTAATGCAAACAAGTTTACTATCATAATAATCCCAAATACTTACACGCTCTACGCCCAATGCCAGTGCCACGCTTTTGCTAATGTTTTGCAAAATTTCGACGAGGTTGTCGTTTTCGGAATATGGGTAGCGGGTAAGGTCGTTAATTACAAGGTTGTAGTTTTCAACTTTCTCTTTCCGTTTATTTTCTTCAATCTGAAGTTGTTTTGATTGGGTGATGTTTTTACCAACCGCCAACAAATATTTTCCTTCAATAACGGTGTTATCCCAGCTCACATAAAGGTTGTTGCCATCTTTATCTTTTATGGTACTCTCGTAATTGCTGTTAATGTTTTTGGCAATGCTATCGGTAATTAATTGTTTTAGTTCTTTGGTTAAAGTAGAGTCATTTCCAAGATAATCCCACCAGCCATTGCGTAGTATGGCATTGGAGTCAAGCCCTGTGGTGGCTTCGAGTTGTGGATTTACAAATACAAATTCTGCTTTGTTGTCGGCCACCAAAATATAAAGGTTAGAACTTTGCAGAATTTTATCGCCAAAAGCAATTTTACGGTTTGAACTTCCTTCGATGAGAAAAAGTGCAACCGTAACAATAGCGGCCTGAATGGTACCAGAAATATAAATTCTTAGAAATTCTTCCTGAATATCGAAAGTGCCGGTAAAGTAAAAGCTTACTAAAAAAACAAGTAATAAAAAGTAAAGCACGTTTTTGAGTTTGTCGAAAATAAGTTTTGCAAACAGAAGAAGGCAGGCAATTTCAACTGCCATAATGGGTTGCATGCCCGAAATATAGGCTTTGTAGAGCATTACCACATACACCATTGAATACGAAATTTGTGGTAAGAGCGCTAAAATATTTGCACGCAGATTTTTTTTAAATGTGAGCAGTAAGTTGGCAAACGACACCGCGGTAACCAAGCCAATGCTAAGCCATTCGGGCAGATAAAGCTTTAAATAAACACCTTCGTAATATTCAACCAGGGGAAAAAGCAGTAAGGATAAAATACTGAGAATACGGATTTTTGTAATGAGTGCGTTATGTGTGGTAAACGACTCAAAATTTTCGAGTTTTAGTTTTGTAAAATTTTTAAAGAAAAGGTAAATGGCAAAAATTACGGCCAAACTTAAAAATAATATAAGCCATCCGTTGGTGAAAATATCTGTGTGATTTTCTGTATTCATTTTGCCAGTGTCTGCTTTTACGGAGCTAAAAAAGCCTACCGCACAACTAAACAGCATTACAAAGGCCAATGTAATACTAATATTTCTTTTAGGCAATTTCATATAGCTTTTGCCCGAAAGAATTTTGAGGCGTGTTTTGCCACTTAAAAACCCTGCATTACTCTTTTAGGCAACTAAATAAGTTAATTGCAAAGTTGTTTAAATTGCTTTGTGTTTTTAGCAATTTACGATGAGTGACTGACCTTAAAGGATTAGTGATTTAATAGAGCCGATGAATGGGCCCTAAATTAAATTGAGTTTGTTGTACAAATTATCCTTGTAACCACGGCTAATAGGCAGCACTTTGCCATTTACTGAAACCGAGTTTTCTTCGATTTCCTTAATTTTATCGAGGCGGATAATGTAAGAGCGGTGAATGCGGGCAAAATCGGTTTTTTTGAGTTTGTCCTCCATCAGTTTCATGGTGGCCAAAAGGGTGTGCCTTTCGTTGTTAATGCAATGAATGTTTACATAATCTGCCAGGGCTTCAATCCATACTATGTCTTTGGCATTTAATTTTATTAAACGGTTGTCTTTTTTTATAAAAAGGTCGTCGTTTTCGGTTGCCGAAACCTGAAGGCTGCTTTTAATTTCGGAAGCACGCATGGCCGCTTTTAAAAAACGGGCGTATTCAACAGGTTTAACAATGTAATCGGTTACATTAAAATCAAAGGCATCGGCGGCATAATCTTTGTTGCCGGACACTACCACCACCTGAGAACTGTTTTTAAAATTCTTTAAAAAATCAATGCCATTAATACCGGGCATTTCAATGTCGAGAAAAATAATATCGGTTTTGTTGGCCGAAATAAAACTGATGGCATCGGCAACACTAGAGAAGGAGCCGGTAAGGTTTAGGAAGTCTGTACGGTTAATACACATTTCCAACGACTTTCTCGAAATCTCTTCATCGTCTATTACTATACAATTCATTGGAGTAAATTAAGGAATAAATTTTAAAATAGTGCTGTTAAATTAAAAGTTTTTTAGGTGAAATTACAATCGTATGCCAATTAACAAAATATCGTCGGTTTGCTTGTTCTTACCTTTCCAGGCGGTTAATTCGCGGTCAATTAACTGCCATTGCTCCTGAATGGGCAGTTTGGCCGCTTCCTCAAGCAGTGTTCGCAACTGTTTGGTGCTAAAACGTTTGTTGTTTACCGAATTAAACTGGTCAATCACCCCATCCGAGAACATATAGGCCATGTCACCATGTGTTCCATTAATATTGGTGCAGGTAAATATTTTATCCTGAATGTCAGAAAATCCGCCAATGGGGTATTTATCGGCTTTGTACTCTTCGAGCACATAATCACCGGTATTGCTTTTGCGGTAATAAAACAGTGGGCGTTTGGCTCCCGAATACATTATTTCTGCCGAGTTCATATCTATGCTGCAAAGGCCGGCCTCCATGCCATCGTTTACCTCTGTATCTTCCTGCCGCAGCGATTTTGAAACCTCGATGTCCATTTCTTGAATGATTTTATCGGGATTGCTCTCATCGTTATCAAACACAATTTTATTGAGCAGTGTGGTGCCAATCATGCTCATAAAGGCGCCGGGCACCCCATGTCCCGTGCAATCGCAGGCTGCAAATAAAAAGCGGTTGTTTTTTTCGGCAATCCAGTAAAAATCGCCGCTCACAATGTCTTTTGGCTTGTAATAAATCAGTATCTGACTTTTTATGGCATCACTCAGGTTTTTGTCGGGCAAAATGGCTTCCTGAATGCGCTTGGCATAGGTAATACTGGAAGTGATGTCTTTATTTTGTTCTTCAATAATCTGGTTTTTGGCTTCAACCAGTTCTTTTTCCAAACGCAGATCGTGGGTTTTTTCATCCACAATTTTTTCGAGTCGCGCCTTTGCATGCACCAGAGCCGCTGTGCGAGCCACTACAATAAAATACACCAATGTGGCCAGCAAAATTACTATAAGCAACCAAAACCAAATGCTTTTCCAAAAAGGTTTAGCTATTACAAAGGAGTAGGTGGCCACCTGATTAGAAGTAAAACCATCGCCATTATAGGCCATTACCTTAAACGTGTATTCGCCTTCATCCAGGTTAAAATATTCGGCTTTGCGGCTGTGTGTGGGCTCACTCCATTTATTATCGCGCCCCTCCAGTATGTAACGAAAATAAATTTCTTCTGAATTGCGGAGGCACAGTGAGGAGTATTCGAAAGTAATATCGTATTTACGGTGCTTTAATTGCAGTTCGGGCAGCATGGGCACAACTGTATCAAACATTTTCATTTGCCAAATGTAGCTTTTGGGCAAGGCGCCCTCGTCAGTGCCACTTTTAATTTTTATCACATGCTTGTTGGTTCCAAAATAAATCTCCCCATTTTTATCGGTGTAAATAGAATTGATGTTAAACATCACTGAGTTATCCAAACCCAAATCTATTTTTTTGAGTTGCTCGTTGTGCGGAAAGTATTTATACAGATTGTAACGAAGTGCAATCCATAAATTTCCATCCTTATCGTAGGTAAGGGCATTGCAATATTTAGAGTCGAGCTTGCTGTTGGCAGCCATGGGTGTAATGCTGGTGTCTTTTAAAAAATAAACCCCATCGCCATCGGTACCAATGGCTAAAAGACCATCTTTGCTTTCGGCAAAATTATTAAAGTCCGAAACCAGGTTATCACTTTTTAAATTTATTTCGTAAACCTGATCGCCTTTTGAAAAATTAATGGCCGTGTTGTGTGTGGCGTAATACACGTTTTTATTTTTGCAGCCTAAGGAGTAATAAACGTTATTGTGAAGCAAACTGTTTTGAACCGAAAAATGGTTTTTAAGTTTGTACGAATCGTAAATGTATGCACCGTCGAGGTTGGTGCTCACAAAAACCAGGTTTTGATTGGGCACACCGGCAATTGAATTAATGGCAAGATTTTCGATAGCGCTGAATTCTATTTTAACCGGTTCGGAATTGGCAGGATTAATTACATGCAGGCCGTTGTTTTCGGTGCCCACCCACAAATTTTTACCATCAAAGTAAATCGCAGTTACTTTACCGAGGGTTTTGTTGTTGAGCTTTGTAATTCGGTTCTCATGAAAGCCTTCGCGGTTGGTAATTTCAATGCCATTGTCGGTGCCGTAATAGGTGTTTTGTGCATTATCGCGGGTAATCGAAAATACCGGGCAATCGAGATTAATGATGTCAAATTCTTCTTTGTAAAATCGGTAAAGCCCTTTGCCAGCCGTTGATATCCATACGTTGTTGTCTTTGTCGGTAATAATGGAATTGGCAATGGCCTGATACTCTTTGGTGCCGAATGTTTTAATGGTGTTGTTAAATGTATTCACCACGTTAAGGTTTTCGTTGCGGGTGGCCACATAAAACAAGTTGTTATTTTCGTTGTAATTAAAACACGCAATGCCCTGATCTTTAAAAGCCGACAGCAATGGCAATTCGGTAATTGAAACCGATTCGAGCAGGTTGTCGAGCCTGGCCTCCACAATGCCTTTGCCGTTTATAAGCATTAAAAAGCGTTGTTGGCCATTTATTTTTTGCAATTGAACAATGTCGAAATCGGCGCCTTTAATTTTTTTGAATTTGTTTTGCTTCACGTCTGCCAAATAAAGCCCTTCGGGGGTGGCCAGCAACAAGTGCCCCGCTTTAATTTCGATGCTGCTGTTTACCTGATAAATTTGAGAAAAGGGCAGTGGTGCCAGTTTGTTGTTTTGCAAAAGGGCGATGCCATTGCCTTTTGAAATAAAGTAAAGGCTGCTTTTGTCGGTTGAAAGAATAATTTTATCGATGGAACCTACAACAGTGTCTGAGTGAAAGCTTAGCGAATCTGTTTTCTTATTCAGTTTTAAAATTTTTCCGGCAAAGGTGCCAAACCACAAGGTGCCTTTTTCATCATCAACGCCTGAATAAATAAAATCACCCTCGGGCAAACGGGCATTGTATTTATGAAACACCTGCCCGTCGAACCGCACCAGACCTTTGGTTGTAGCCGACCATAAAAAACCCTCGCGGTCCTGAAACGATGAATAAACGTATAAATCGGGGAGGCCGCTTTCGTTCGAAAATAATTTGGAATTAAAACTTTGAGCGAATAAAATTCCCTGCAAAAGGCTTAGTACAACAACAAGCGTTTTTTTAAGCATTGTTATTTTTGTGCTTTAGCGGAACTACTTATAGATATTTTGTATTTATAGCGGGGCACTCCACCCAATGGCGCTGCATAAAAAGGAACGGGCATATCGTATTCGTTGGTAATGTAAAAAACCACATCGTTTTTATAATCGCCTTTTTTTACAATTTGCAAATCGAGGCATTTGTTTTTTTCTTCGGGTTTAATGGGGTGTTTGCTTTCGCTCCACTCATTATCGTTGTTGGTTTTTACCAAATGCCCGTTTTTTACCGAGGAGTAAAGTTTAATTTGCCCGTCGTTATCAAAGTCAAAACATTTAATGTGGAAACTGGCCACATCAGGGTCGGCAAAGGGATACACATGAGCCACTGAATTGGCTACCGATTGAAGTCTTACACTGTATTCAAACGCAAAGGCGTTGGCACCCTCCACACTCACATTTTCGTTTGGATTAATGCTTAAAAATACTTTATACAAATTACCATCGTCTCCGGCCAATCCATCAATTACCAGCTTAAACAAATAGCTGTCCATGTTTTTTACGTACTCACCTAATACCGGATTAAATGGGCCAAATGTAACCCATTTTTTATCGGTTGAAGTTTCGCTGCCAAACACACGCGAATCGATTAACACCCCACTTTTGTAATTTCCAACAGGATTAACGTTCTGCGCGTCTTTGTCTGTGTAGGCGCCTTTTCCACCATAAATGGAGTATTTCATTTTTGTGTTCCAACCGGCATTTGTTTCATCAAGTTCGCCACCTGTATCGGGGTCGTAAACCCGAATGTAAATGGGTGCGGTTTGGCCTTTCGGAATCATAAAAAAAATAGTCTGCGAAAAATCATCATCGCCCCACGAATGCTCGGAGTTTAAACCAAAAGTTACCAGATAGGGGATGTTTTCCTGAGAGGATGGAACTTCCTGCGCCATTAAAACTGAGCAGAAAAGAAAAAAGGCGATGTTTAAAAATGTTGTTCTCATGTTATTTTTCCACTCCATTCAAATTATCCTGAAACTTCTGACTATGGTCGCTGTAATTATCAACCACCTCTATCAACCTGCCCGACGAAAACATGGCGAGTTGTCCGGTGGTTTTATTTTTTGCCACTACGGTTAGGCGCACATTGTAAAAATCAATTTTGTTGAATTTTTTTTGGATTTTTTTTCCGGTGGCATAATCGCCTTCACCAAGTTCCCAAATGTATTCAAGCACATCGTGGTCATAAACATACACATCAGGCGCTTCAAATTTGGTGTAGATGTATTGTTTTATGCGGCGCGTGTTATTGGCAATGGAGAATTTAACCGGAGGACTGCTCACATACACTGTAAGGCTGGTGTCGTTCATTCTTACATAGCCTGTGGCTTTGTCGCGGATATTAAGTGAGATAGTGTTGGCTCCTTCTTTTTTAAAGCAATGTGTTACTTTTACGCCTTCTGCTGTGCTGCCATCTTTAAAGTCCCAAACATAAAACATTGCAGCGGCATCAAGGTCAACCGATAGTGTGGCATCCAAATCAATGCAGTTGTAGCTTGAATCCAAATCGTAAACACGTATTGTTTTCGACGAATCAACATAATAACGAAATGGCTCATAAATGGAGCGAACGCTTTCATCACCATTGCGTAAAATACGACCATATAAACTTGCGGTGAGTGGCACATTGCCCGACTTGCGTGCAGATATGGCAAAATTGGTGTATTCAGGAACTGCGTGGTAAAGCGTATCAGCAAAATATTGCGAATAGTAGTCCTGAGCCAAAGTATAATTTTCGATGTTAAAATTACACTCGGCCATTTTAAGTGTGAGCGATATATCTTTCTTTTTTAACTTAATTCCCTGGTAAAGGTTATAGGCTTCTCTATAGCGTTTGGTATAGTATAACCCATCCGCCTCTTTCATTACTTTGGATTGCGCATAGCCCGAACCAGAAAACGAAACAAAAAGAACAAGCGGTAAAATCAAAAATTTAAAATTCATGTAACAGATTATTGTACATTAAATTGTTCATAAGCCTGCCAAATATAGTAATAATTAGTATTTAATCAAATACAGTAGTATCCTAAAACTGCTCAAAAGCGGCAGAATTGCTAAGCAAAAGCCGAAGCGCATAGCCCTCAATTTTGCCTCAATTTGGTTAAAATACCGGACACAAAAAATGACGACTTCCTCTTAAGTCACCGCGGGTGTTAATACTGGCAATACGGAAAGGACATAAGGCAGCGGCTCAAAAAAAATAAGTATTTTTACCCATAAGCTATGTACAGACTTTTTAATCTTTTTTGGCAGTATAATTTACCCCGATGGACGATTCTGTTTATAGATACCTTTATTTGTGCCTTTGCTTTAAGTCTGGCTTTTGTTCTAAGGTTTGATTTTAATGCAATGCCCGAAACCGATGCCCGCAGTTTGCCTTACGATTTTATAATTGTGTTAGGTATTCGTTTTATTTCTTTTGCCATCTCAAAAACATACAAGGGCGTGGTGCGTTATACCAGTTCACGCGATACAGTGAGGATATTTGTGGTAATTGTTGCCGGTAGTCTTACAGTTTCTCTACTCAATTTTTTAGGAGCCTGGTTGTTTATTGGTTATAATTTTATTCCAAACTCAGTAATTATCATCGATGGTCTGGTTTCCCTTTTTCTCATGATTAGCTCGCGACTAATGGTAAAAGCACTTTATTTCGAAATTAAAAATCCGGCAAAGGAAAAAATGAACGTGATTATTTACGGTGCCGGCGAATCGGGCATTATTACCAAACGCACTCTGGACCGCGATGCCGCCATAAAATACAAAGTGGTTGGTTTTATTGACGACGATGAGAAAAAACACGGACGAAGCCTTGAAGGTATTTTTGTTTATGGAGCCGACAAGTTGCCACAACTAATAAAAGAAAACGATGCGGAGTTTGTCATCATCTCCATTCAAAAAATTAGTTTTAAAAAGAAAAACGAAATTGCCGATGTGTGCCTTACCAACAACATTCGTGTGCTAAACGTGCCGCCGGCCGCCAAATGGATAAATGGCGAATTGAGCTTTAATCAGATAAAAAGCATTCGCATTGAAGACTTATTGGAACGCGACCCTATTCGTTTGGATATGGACGTGATTGAGTCGCAACTTAAAGGCAAATGTATTTTAATTACCGGAGCTGCCGGAAGTATAGGCAGCGAGCTGGCCCGACAATGTTGTCGGTTTAATCCAAAAAAAATATTTTTACTCGATCAGGCCGAAAGCCCATTGCACGAAATGGAACTGGAGTTTTCGGACATGCTTAACAAACCTGCTTTTGAAGTGGTGATAGCCGATGTGCGCAACACCGACCGTCTTCGCAATGTTTTTGCCACGTTTAAACCCGATATTGTTTTTCACGCGGCTGCCTACAAACACGTGCCCATGATGGAAAACAACCCATCTGAATCAATTCTCACCAACATACTGGGTACTAAAAATGTGGCCGACCTTGCCACTGAATTTGGTGCCGAACGTTTTGTGTTTGTGAGCACTGATAAGGCCGTTAATCCTACCAACGTGATGGGTGCCAGCAAACGCATTGCCGAAATTTACATTCAGAGTTTAGGTAAAATTTCCAATACAAAATTCATTACCACACGTTTTGGAAATGTGCTGGGCTCCAACGGTTCGGTAATTCCAAGATTTAAAAAGCAAATAGAACAGGGAGGCCCCATTACCATTACGCACCCCGATATTACCCGCTATTTTATGACTATACCCGAAGCCAGCCAGTTGGTGCTGGAAGCAGCCAGCATGGGCAAGGGCGGCGAAATTTTTGTGTTCGACATGGGCGAGTCGGTTAAAATAGTTGACCTGGCGCGTAAAATGATTTTGTTGTTGGGCATGAAAGAAGGCAAAGACATCAGCATCGTTTACACTGGTTTAAGACCCGGCGAAAAATTGTATGAGGAATTGCTGGCCAACGCCGAAAATACACTGCCCACCCACCATAGCCAGATATTGATAGGAAAGGTGAGAGAATACGAATACACACAGGTGAAAGGTATTATTGAAGAGTTGATTGCAAGTTTCGACACACAAAACAACGAACTTATTGTGCAGCGCATGAAGGATTTGGTGCCCGAGTTTAAGAGCAACAATTCCGTTTTTCAAAAATTGGACGAATGAAAAATTTTAAAAAAGCAGTAGTAATTATTTTAATTTTTAAGGCCTTTGGTTCTTATAGCCAGGCCAACGAAAAACCCAAACTGGTGGTGGGCATTGTGGTGGATCAAATGCGCAACGACTACATTTACCGTTACTGGAACCGTTTTGGCAAGGGTGGCTTTAAGCGTTTAATTAATAAAGGATTTTATTTTCGCAACGGCCATTATAATTACATTCCCACTTACACCGGCCCGGGACATTGCAGTATTTACACAGGCGCCACACCGCGTGCCCATGGCATTATTGCCAACGACTGGC
Organism: Bacteroidia bacterium; assembly: GCA_020846335.1. Lineage (GTDB taxonomy): Bacteria > Bacteroidota > Bacteroidia > B-17B0 > Aurantibacillaceae > Aurantibacillus. The sequence continues at coordinate 4,312 of JADLED010000121.1, read as the reverse complement.
ATTTAAAAGGCACTAAAAAGTACACGTATTGCGCTAAAGACACCGGTGTAACTGGCATTGGAGCTGGCAACGATGCGGGAAAAATGTCGCCAAAAAACCAACTCAGCAGTACCATTGGCGATGAACTAAAAATGAGCAGCAACCAATTGGGAAAAGTATTTGGTGTGGCTTTAAAAGACCGCAGCGCCATTTTGCCCGGCGGACATGCTGCCAACGCGGCTTATTGGTACGATGATGCCACCGGGAATTTTATTTCTTCATCGTGGTACCTTAGCAACTTACCGGCCTGGGTAAACAGCTTTAATCAAAAAAAATTGCCGCTAAGTTATTTGCAAAAAGGATGGAACACACTTTACCCATTAAGTACTTACTCAGCCTCCATTGCCGACGAAAACCGTTACGAAGCATCTGTTAGCAAAACAGAAAAGGCTGTTTTTCCCTACGATTTTAAAACCTTTATTGATAAAAATAGTTTTGGCGTACTTAAATCAACACCATTTGGCAACAGCATTACCAAAGATTTTGCCTTAGAGTGCATTAAAAACGAAGCGCTTGGCAAGGACGATGTTACGGATTTGTTTTGTATTAGTTTTTCGAGCACCGATGCCGTGGCACACTCTACCGGGCCAAGAGCCGTTGAGGTGGAAGATGTTTATTTAAGACTGGATAAAGACATTGAGGAGTTGCTTAATTATCTGGACAAGGAAATTGGCTCAGGCGAATACCTGGTGTTTTTAACCGCCGACCATGGCGGTGCCGATGTGCCCAACCATTTAACCGACAATAAAATTGCAGCGGGTTACACCAGCGAAAACAAAATTGCCAAAGAATTAAAAGGATTTTGTCAACTCACATTTGGCGACAGCTTACTAATTGAAAACGTGAGCAATGAGCAGGTTTTTTTAAACGAGAAAAAAGTACAGGAATTAAAACTGGATAAAGATGTGCTTGAAGAAAAACTTTGCCCATTTCTTATAACATTAAAAGGTGTTGCTGAAGCGTACCCCTCAAAAGTGCTTAAATATGGCGCATTTGAGCAAGGTGATTACAGAACTCTGCTTCAAAACGGGTACAACCAAAAACTAAGCGGTAACATAGCTTTTATTTACCAGCCGGCGTGGATGGATTATTCAGAAAAAGGCACCACCCACGGCGCAGGGTATAATTACGACACCCATGTGCCCATTATTTTTTACGGCAAGGGCATTGCCCACGGCGAATCGCTGGAGTATGTAACCATTACACAAATTGCACCAAGTGTTTGTGAGCTGCTAAAGATTAATCAGCCCAATGCCTGCACAGCTTTACCGCTTAATGTGTTCTTCAAAAAATAAGAATTTTTTATAAGCGAGTACTTAATTTATTAAGGCTTTTTCAAAAGCGCGTTCCAGCCCTGTGCTGTGAGTTCGTGAACAGTACCGGCTTTGGCCACCATTAAATAGCCTTTTTCTTTGGCAGTGATGTGTCCAATTATCGTAATGTCCATTTGATTTTTTAGTTTATCGTAATCCTTTAAATCAACAGTAAAAAGCAATTCGTAATCTTCGCCGCCACTAAGTGCGCACAGAGTTGGGTCCAGATTAAATTCTCTGGCGGTTTCAAAAGTTTGTGGGTCAATCGGAATTTTATCTTCGTACAATTCGATGCCGGTTTCGGATTGTGTACATAAATGCAGGAGTTCTGAAGAAAGTCCATCGCTGATGTCTATCATGGCTGTAGGCTTAATTCCAAGATTTTTTAGGAGTTCCACCACATCTTTTCGCGCTTCGGGTTTTAGCTGGCGTTCTAAAATATAATCCTTGCCTTCTAAATCGGGTTGCAGTTTTGGATTTTCTTTAAACACGGCTTTTTCCCTTTCGAGCAATTGCAAACCCATGTAAGCACCGCCTAAATCACCACTCACACATACCAGATTGCCCTCTTTGGCACCGTTGCGATACACCAAATCTTCCGGCTTTGCAGCACCAATGGCCGTGATGCTAATTACGAGACCACTTAAACTCGATGTGGTATCGCCACCCACCAAATCCACCTTATATTTTTTGCAGGCCAGTAACATGCCGGCGTACAATTCTTCCACAGCTTCCAAACCAAAGCGGTTGGAAATGGCAATGGAAACAACAATTTGACGCGGCTCAGCATTCATGGCATACACGTCGCTGAGGTTAACCACCACGCTTTTGTATCCCAGATGTTTTAAGGGTACATACGACAAATCAAAATGCACACCTTCCACCAGCATATCAGTGGTTATAATGGTTTGCAGGTTGGCGTTATCAATCACGGCTGCATCATCGCCCACACCTTTTATGGTGGATGGTTGTTGCAATTCAATGTGTTGGGTGAGGTGTTTTATTAAACCAAATTCGCCCAGTTCGTTTAATTCGGTGCGGGCTGTATTGTCAAAATCCATGTTCTTTAATTTTTGTAATGATGGCTGCCAGTTTAAAATCCAATTCGGTGAGACCGCCTTTATCGTGTGTGCTAAGGTTGATTGAAACCTTGTTGTACACGTTTTTCCAATCCGGATGGTGATTGAGTTTTTCGGCCTCAAATGCCACCCGGGCCATAAATGCAAAAGCAGATTTAAAATTAGAAAAGCTGAGTTCACAGCTAATTGTGTTATCACGCAATTGCCAATCCGGCAAGGATAAAAGTGCTTCGGTAATTTGTTCCTGACTGTATAATTCCGGCCTCATTGTAATTTGCCGCAAGTTAGGGTTTAATCTTTAATTTCCACGCTTACCTTTTCCACGTCGAAATTCATGGGTGGTGTTAATTTGGTGAGCTTAACGTGCAGTGTGATTAAGGTTGGAAATTGGGATTTTAGTTTTGTGTAAATGCGTTCACACACTTGCTCAATCAGTTTGCTGCGAATGGCCACTTCGGCTTTTGCAATTTCGAAAACGGTGCAGTAATCAATGGTTTTGCTTAAATCGTCGTTGGCCGCGGCTTCCGAAAAATCAGTGGTCATAAATACATCCACTACGTAATGCCCTCCAATTTTTGCTTCTTCGTCCAGGCATCCATGAAATCCATAGAGTTTTATGCCTTCAATATTAATTTGGTGTGTCATGTTACAAAAAATTATTTTCCAAAGTCAAGCCCGTCCTGATTGCCCTGATTGTCGTTAGAATTGCGCATCTGTTTGGCACGTTTAAAAATAGAAGCGTCCATTTTACCAAACAGGTAAGTAACGGTAAATCTCACGAAACGTGTTTCTCTGCGGCGCGATAAATCCTGAATGTAATACGGTGTTTCGTAATGAGCTCCCATCCGACGGGTGTTAAACACATCGCTAAGTGTAGCATTTAAAATCCACTTTGTTCCAAACATTTTATTAAGCGAAACATCCATGGAATAAACAGGAAGTGAATAACCTAATAATAAAATGCGGGGCGATTCGTAGTTGCCATTTACCTGAAGGGTCCAGCTTTTTGGAAAACGGTAAGAAAGGTTGGTTTTTGCATTAAAGGCGTATCCCTTGGCGGTAACTTCCGGTTCGGTTGGTACCACCAGTCCGCGGATATAAATGTAAAACGCATTGAGGTTAAACGTGGCATCCAGATTTTTGAAGAAGGTGTATTTAAACGTATGTTCCATGCCATAACGAATACTGCTTTTACCATTAACCGTTGTATTTACCAAAACGTTTGGATTTACCACATCAGGAAAAGCCACATCGGTTATGGGTTGCTCTTCGTAACGGAAATAACCCGAACCCAGATAACTGCCTTTTGAAAAAGTTTTGTTGTAATTTAATTCGGCTATGTTTTTAAATTCCGGTTTTAGTTTAGGATTGCCGATTCTGTAGTTTTGATTGTCGGCAAACATAACCACCGGCATTAGTTGGAAAAAGTTGGGGCGGTTTATTTTGCGGCTAAAATTTAATTGCCATTCCTGATTGGCCTTTACTTTTTTTGAAAGGTAAATGCCCGGGAACAGCGATTTTAGTATGTCTTCGGGGGTATTGGGATAATTGTAGGAAAACGCAAGGGCTTTGTCCTGAATTTTTCCTTTGTAGGTAGATTGCTCAAACCTTAGCCCCGCCTGATAAGAAATGTTCCAGAAAGTTTTATCGTTGTAGTTCACATAAGCTGCGTTTATTTTATCGTCAATCAAATAATGGTTGCTCATGTTGCTGTTAAGTTCGTATGCGTCCTGATTGTTTATTGAATTGGAAGTAGTGTTAATTGCCACTGAGGTTTTGTAGTAACTCTTAATGCCGGCTTCAAATTTTTTGGTATCGCTAATGGGGTTAACATAATCGAGTTGGAAAACATATTGCTGTGCCTTGCTTGTTCCATCGTTA
>JADLED010000120.1 GCA_020846335.1 Bacteroidia bacterium | reverse complement strand
TCTGAAAAAATTTATATAGTTACAAGTAACCCTATAAAAAAGTGTATCGTCCAATTAATTAATTCCCTGAACGAATTGGTATTACAACAAGAAGGCATTTTTGATAATATTAGTGAAATACCGGTTTACCAGCTAAGCTCAGGGATTTACACTTTAAAATTTACTGAAGAAGGAGCTAAGTCAATATATAAAAAATTCATTATTAATAAATAAAACTATAAAAATCATCCCATGAAAAAGACCACCTTAATTTTAGTTAGTGTTGTTTTGTTTCTGTCAACAAAAACATCCAAGGCCCAAAGTACGTTAGAAATTCCCTGCCCGGTTAGCATTGGTTATTTGCAACAAAACAATATGCTTTTTGGCCCTAGTCCTACGGTTATAGCCACTCAAAGCGCCTTCTCCGCCTCAGCCATTATAACCTGTGGTAACGTGCGGGTGTTTTATGAAGACATGCAGCAAAATTTGGGTTATGGTTTTGATGACCCTGTTTTAGGTTCAGTAAGGCGAAACACCATGTGTGCCATGTTAAATTACGTGCAATCGGTTTTTAATTTTAATGGTCAAACAATTGACTTACACGTTAACCCATCGTATCAGGCCCCGGCCAACCCTGCGCCAAGCGGTGTAACCTGGGCTGCGGTAGCAGGTCCCTTGTTCGTTCCGGGCGGGTTTGGCACTAATCCCGGATATTATGGTGGAAATGTTTACGACCACATATTAACCGGCACGGACCCGAACGCCAACGATTACGATGCTCAAATGACCGTGAATTTTAATTTAACCGCCGCCGATTATTGGGATGATTACACAAACACAACTACCCCATGCAAGTACGACCTCTATTCCATTTTATTGCATGAGTTTGGGCATTGCATGGGTTTTATCAGTTGTTTGGGTGAAGGCCCTGGTCCTAACTATTATCTTATTAATACCATTGGTAATAACTCGTTTACCAAATTGGATCAGCATTTTTTGTGGTACGGAAGTCCAAGAAACACAGCAACATTTAACGGCAATAAACTTGTTACAGGCACGATAGCAAGTCCGAATTTGCACCCTTTTCTTTCGCTGGTGCCAAACCTTTTACGAGAAATGACCAATCCAGCCATTCAAAATGCGGTATGGATGACCAATCAGGGAGCGCCAAATAATTCATCAAAAAACTACAAAGCTTATGACGGTAACTGGCATGCCAACCTCTTTGGTCAGGCACAACCTGCTTCATTTCCAGGTTCATTTTTATCGCATTTAGATAAAACACAAATGTCGGTTTACAGAGCAGGGCAACATGCGCCCGGCTTTCAACCAGAATACGTGATGAATCCAGTTGTGGTTGTGAATGACAAATTCAGAGAGTGGACCTTGCAGGAAATTAGAATGTTTACCACCTTAGGTTATAGCCTAAATCCAACATTTGCAACTTTAACAAATTTAGCAACCAATAATGCTGTAACAAATTCAGCGCTAATATTTTCAAATTCACCTCCTAGCCGCACTAATACTTTAAGTCTTGTTAGGTATCCCATAACAAATCAGGGTGAAATGTGGGACGCCGTGTTTGACCCGGAAACAAAACCTGCTGACTTTGTAATTCCGGTAAACAACAATACAAATGCCAGTCCAAATATTACTTCTCTTCCAATAGATACACATACCCTAAATAACCTAGTCGACCCAGATGGCCAACTTATTGGCATTTATCCAAACAGTTTATATGGCATAAGGGGTGTGAGTGACGGCCTTAATAACCATGCCCAGGTTGTTCAAACAAATTCTAATACCTTGGTTTTTACACCAACACCAGGGTTTTACGGCAGAGCCGAATTTGGATTTAATTTGTGGGATGGAAAGGAAAAAGGAGCTTGCAAGGTAATTACCATTGATGTAACAACCAATGGTGCCTTTGTGGTGCCTATTGGAAGTGAATTAATTATCAACGGCGGTTTTGAAGATGCAACAGAGGTAAAAACCACTTCAAATCCGAATGCACCAATGACAGCCAGAGTAAATGGATATCTAAAGGAACTTAATTATGGAATGCAGCAGAGTGGCGGCCATCCTTACGTTTCCGCTAATGGTGCAGGAGACTATTATGCCTACGGGATTGTAAGAAACGAATCATACAGATACTGCTGGAATGTGACAAACTTGGGCAATGTGCCTTCATTAAATCCTATTGGGTACGGAAGCGAATTAACTTCCGCCGACGGTTGGAATATGAATAACTGGACATTTTTTAAACCCAGGCCAGTAGTTACAAGCAATAATAATGAAAATTATTCCGCATTAAGAAGTGACTGGTGGTTTCCTCATGCACCATTAGTTAGCACACTTTACAATCCGCTTCAAACTTGTAAATATTACCGATTGGAGTTTGATGCCTCCCAAGACATTGTGAAACATCCAATTGGCTCAATTATGTCATGCTCACTGTTAGCGATAAATAACCTTACCTCAGTTCCTAACACAACAAGTAGTGTTTTCCCTCAATTGTCATACACTGTGTTGCAGTCCATACCAATCGACTATACAGTGACAGCTACTACGACAAATTATAACAACACTAATTGGCAAAAGGTAATTGTAGACTTCGTTTATTGTGGCCCTCCAACCAGCACCATTGCCCTTTACTCACTGGCTCAAACCAATCCTACAATATATCCAACAGAATTTAGTCTGGATAATCTTTCTTTAAAAGAGCTAACAACACCGCCACCACCACTCATTGTAACCGCCACAAATTCCAGTACACTGTTTTGCCCAGGTGGTACTTTTACGCTTACCGGCAACGCAGTAAACTCCAGTTGTAGCACCAGCTTCACGTGGCAACCTTGGGGAACGATAAGTCCTAGCGTGATGGTGACCCCGCCAACGCCAACGACTACCTATACTTTATTCGCTAACGATGGTTGCCGAACAGGTTCTGCCGTTGTTACTCCTGCACCCTTACCTGTTGGCACGTTTACTGCCGGCCCTGTGTGCATAGGACATACTTCAAATTTTGATTTACAATCCATAACTCCGTCATCAATCACCTTACCGGCAGGATACACAGGTCCGGCTTTAAACTGGTCGGTGTCAAGTAGTACAGGAGGTATTTCAACTTACATTGACCTAACCGCCCCAAACAACACATTTGCCCCCGGAGTTTACAATTATACGCTCACACAGTATTTACCGGCAGGTTGTTTTCAAACCTATACGTTTGATGTTACATTTTTAGGCACTCCAACGGTTGTTGCAACCCCATCCTGTATACTTCCGGGTCAATCGTCAACCATAAGTGCAATTCCCGCTACTTGGAGTTACACATGGATGCCGACTTCAATAACAAGCAGTTCCTTTGTTGTTACACCAACCGGAAGTGTTACCTATGATTTAAGGTATGATAATGGTGTATGCTCTGCCATTATTCCAAAAAACGCCGTAGTAACAGTACTTACACCTGTTACTTTTACCAACCTACCCACTACTTGGTGTACTAATCAAACCATTTCTCATCTGAATGGATTTTTGGCTGCCGGGGTTCCAACAACGGGTCAGTGGTTTTCGGCAGGGCCTTCGCCTATTAATTCGTTCATAAATGGTTTAGGGTATAATTTTGTAATAAGTCCTACGGTTGCTGCCGGTGTTTACACAATCAATTATATTTATAGCTCAACCAGTAATACTAATTGCAACACTTTCAGTTCTTTCACAGTTAATATTATTCCAAATTTTACCCTTTCCGTTTCTGGGCCAAGCCTCTATTGCAGTAACCTGGCTCTGGGTGCTGCGTTGAGTGCAAGCGCAACTTCAACCAATGTTGTTAGTTACGGATGGATGCCCGGCTCACTGACCGGTAGTTCACCAACGGTTTTTCCTACCAGTGCAACAGTTTACACAGTAGATGCCTTTGACGGCACCTGCTCCAGAAGTGCGACATTAGCGGTGAACGTTCAAACAAATTGCTGTTCAGGTAACCTAAATGTTGTTACAGGTACTGTCAGTTCAGGTAATATAGGTGCAATTGGCCTTTCCACATCCATTAACCAAAACATAACAATTACGGGCAGTGTTAATATGGTTAGTGAAATTCGGATTGCGTCGGGTGTAAGTATTACAGTAGCAAATGGTGCAACACTTACTATTTTTGATAAAGCCGGTGCGCACCTTTATGGATGCGGAGATATGTGGCACGGAATTATTGTAAACAATACAGCACAACTCAACGCTGTAGCAGGCAATGTGTTAATTGAAGATGCTGTGGAAGCTGTAAGTTTAGCCAATTCCAATAATATTACTACCAACCCTGCCAATTATAACCTGCGCTTAAACAACGTTGTGTTTAATAGAAACCTGCGTGGAATCGTCATAAGAAATTCGATAAACAATTCCCCATTTGACATTAGGGGTTGCGTATTTACCTGTAGGAACTATACCTACAATGTTACTAATTGGGTAAACTCCTTTAGTTTATTAAGCCCCGTAACACCAACAAATGTTATGGGCTCGCCTTACGATATGTTAGGGGCTCCACCAATTGCATTAAAGCCACCACACAATTTTTTACCCATGACCAATGGCATCCTTGTTGTGAATAGTGGCATTGCGGGCGGTATTAATACACCATTCCCAAATTTTTTACGTGTAATAGTTGGTGACCAACTAGGTGGCGGCTATCAGAATTTGTTTGACCAATTATTTGTTGGAATTAACGCTGTTAACAGCAGTGTAGCGAGTTATAACAACGTTTTTCAAAATTCTAGTACACTTCCAGGAGGAGCAGGTGCTGGAATTGCCTCTGTAAATACCTATACTAACCAGAACAACTACACAACAAGTCTGGATTTGGTAAGTCCGGTAAGTCCTTCCGTTTATGTTAATCATTTCTACGACTGTGGTTATGGTATATTTGCAACGAATCTCTATCACTTTAACATGCAGTATTCAGAGTTTCAGAGTACACAAGCAACATCAATTGCCATTACTCCTACAAATGCCGGATATTGTGGTGTTTATGTGAGCACTAATAGTTACTACGACCATAATGTTTCATACAATAAATTTATGAATGTTTATACTGGTGTTTATTATGGGTTCGTTCCGGCACCATTATATGTGGTCAGCCCGCCAAGTTATGGTATGTATTGGGGAAATGTAAAAATTAACAACAATTTATTTTGCCCAAATTTGTCACCTGTTATTTTCTCACCTAGTTCACTCTATCTGCATAATGCGGTAATACTGGACAATCCGATGAACAGTAGTTTAATCACTGCCGGACTTTTAAGCAGAAGCATAGAGGTGAATAATAACCAAATGCACCGGGTTCACAACGGGATTTCTGCTACCGGTTTTTGGAAGGGCACAACTGTGGTGCAAGCAAACAATAATTATATTAGTCTTTCACCTACAACTAACTCTATCCGACAGTTCGCAATTAAGAAAAACTACAATGTTGCTTCGAGCGCAAACACAAACACCATAATTAGTTTAACCATGCAGTCCTACACGAATACAACAGGTATTTATGGGAATTATAACATAAATCTTTCAGCGCAATGCAATAGTGTTGGTATTGTGAACAATTCTTTTGATTTTGAAGGATGGAATCAGGCAACCAAGTGGAGAAATAACGTGATGGCCGATAGTTACAACGGACTGAAACTTTCCATTAATGGCGAAATCAACACCCAGGGCTCCAACACCAATCCAAGCGATAATTACTGGCAGAATTCTACTTGGTGGAGTATGCCAAACAACTGTACATTTAATGAGAACAGTCAGGTGCTTAATTCTAAATTGTATTTAAGAAACAACAACCCAACAGGTGGGTACTATCCGACTTATAATACAAGTATTCCTTCTGGTACAACCTACACGGATGTGCCCGGCTCTGCCTTGATTTCAAGTTCACCGGGACCTCTATTTGGTTGTATTGCTCCGTTTACTGGCGCCAGAATGGATTCTTCGGACTATGGGCATCTAGATACCATTGCTCAAAATCTTGCGGCATACATGGTTTATCAAAGCGAAACGGAAGAAATTAACAGAGAGTTATTGTTTGAGAATTTGGTAATTGATTCAACACTTAGAATTGGCACTCCAATCTTAAATAATTTTTATACCACAAACTCTCTTCAAGAGCTGGGACTATTAAATGCAATTGAAAACAATTTTAGTAGTGGTAATTTAGCCTATGCAAACACACTGCTATCAAGTTTTACCCCAACAAGTAATATTCAGACTAACTATAAAACGTTTTATCAACTTTATTACAATTATAGTACACAAGGCTTTTTACTGAGTAAGGATAGTTCTACATTAGATAATTTGGCCAGAAAGTGTCCATACATTGATGGATTATCTGTTTATAAAGCCCGTGCATTAAATAATATTCTTTATAAAAGAATGGAACTTTACGAAGATGTCTTTTGTATGCCTTTCGAAGAACTGGGTTCCTATCATGGAGAGGCTAGAAAGATGAGAACGAACTCCAGCAATGTGGAAGGAGCCAAATTATTGAAGCAATTGAACCTTCGTTATCAGATTTTCCCTAACCCAGCCGAAGACGAGGTTTTTATTACAAGCAACACTCAATCTGAAACCCTACACATTGTGATTACAGATATTAATTCCAAAGTATTGCTTGACGAAAAAATAGTTCTAGAGGGCTACGTAAAGGGCTTCAAACCCAATCTGATTAATGGTTTATATTTTATCTCTTTAGAGAATGATAAAGGAGAACGACTTATTAAGAAGTTAGTGATCTCCCGTTAATCTTGTTTTTGTGAAAGGAATTAAAAATTCCTTTCACAAATTTAATTAAGTAGTTAAATTCTTTAGAATAACTTCAAAGAATACTTACTGGCTAAATTATTTCGAGTTTTAAAATAAATTATTAAAGCAGAGAGTAGCGAATTAGACAAATTTTCTTTTGGGTACAAGGACAATATGGAAAAATCACACATAAAAAACTATCAATTTTATTTTCTTTTAATAATTGTATTTGGTTCTTTAACCAGCGGCATTGGCCGCCATGACATTAACCAAGATAAATACAGTAAACTCGCACAACAAAAACAATTTGATTGCGTAGGTAAAGTATACATTGACAACGAACTCGCAGGTTCCTGTGTATTGATATGCGAAAGTACAGTGTTATCGGCAGCGCACGTATTTGTGCAGAGCGAAACTAGACCCGATACGCTTAATTTCAATGGACAGAAAGCAGTTGTGTTTATCCCGTTTAATAACCACATCGTTGCCGAAAATCAAATTGTTATTGAAATAAACGGAGAGAAGCGCAAAGTAAAGAGGTTGACTGTCCACCAAAATTATGCTGATTCAATTGATAGAGGAATTTGTGATTTTGCCCTATTGGAACTTGAACAGCCCATCAGAGGAGTAAAACCCGCTTTGTTAAATCAGCACGACGATGAACTGCATAGCGAAGTAACTGGTGTTGGTTTTGGTGCCGGTGGTGTGGCGGACAAACCCGAAAATAATTCCGACAGCAAATCAGAAAAGCGGGCTGGCGAAAACGTGATTGATAGCGTAGGTGGCGAATTATATAATGGAAAATCAACACTAATGTTTTGCGATTTTGACCACCCAACACGAAATGATTGTAATAAAATGGGAAGTGCCAAACCACAAGCCCTTGAATACATTTGTTCAGGCGGTGATAGTGGTGGAGGATTGTTTCGTAAACGAAAAGGAGAATGGGAATTAATCGGTATTTGTTCGGGCGCCGGTGTTGATATGGCACAGTTTAACAAAAGCGGATACTACGGCCAAACTATGCAATGGACAAGGGTTTCGGTGTTTAAGGAGTGGATTAATCAAAATATAAATATTGATTAGCACGTACAAAATCAGTTGACCTTTGCGATTTACAAACCAATTCAGCATGGTTTATTATTTGTCTGTTATAAAAATGCCCGAACTGCCTTTTTTTTTCCACTAGACATTTGCTTAGTTCTGAGAGGAATCTTAAATTTGGTATTACAACTTTCAAAAACCGAAAACATGGCAAAGAAACAAGCAAGTAAAAAGAAAAGTGGCACAGAGCTGACGGAAAAGGAAATCAAAGTTATAAAACTCACCTGTGCCGACAAAAGTAACGACGAAATTGCACTAGCGCTAAAAAAGTCGCGCTCCTGGGTGGACTGGGTGAAAGGCTCAATTTACAAAAAGATTAAGCAAAAAACTCCAGTCGGCATGGCCATGTATGCGGTAAAGCATGGCATAGTAAAAATTGATTAAAGCATTCGGTCGGTCTGGCGAGACAAAATAACTCTCTTAAAACTGTCCTTCATGTGCTGGTACCTTATTAAGTATTTGCTTAAAAAGTAGTCGCCATTCAAAAACCGAAAAACGACAAAAAACAAAAAGCCCTTTAAATCTAAAAAATTTAGATTTAAAGGGCTTTTTAAGTTTTCAATTTATTTTTTGCGTCCCGCGTTCTTTTCTAGTAAGCTAATGTACTTACTTTGCATTTCTGCCAGTGTTTTATCCTTGTTGGCAATGGTTTTTTCATTGTCGTCAATAATTTTTTTTAAAGCCAGTAGCTTTTCAGTGAGTTCAGTTAGTTTGCCATCCTGACTGGCCAGAGCCGCCGTGATTTCAATGCGGTCTTTTTTAGGTAGCTTCTGCACAATCTTCTCCAGGTGAAATTTTTGTTTCACGGAATCCTTCTTCAAAATCCCGCCATTTACCACAATGCCATTCATTGTTCCGATGGTGTTGGTAGCCCCCGAATTGTCCTGTTCAATCACTGTGAGGTCACGCACCAGTCTTTCCTTTTTATGATTTTCCACAAACAGCGCGTTTGCGTTAAGCCCAAGTTTATTCACCGCTTTGGCAATCATGTCAAGAGTCACATAGCGGTGCTCATCGGACTTTAGCTTAGAGATAGCCGCCTGGTCCATATCCAAAAACTGAGCAAACTGCCGCGCGTTGTTCACCTTCGGATTAATTCGTTTCTCAACAATTTCCTCCAGTCTGTCGAGGAAATTCTGTGTAACAAACCTATTTAATTGATTTCGGTCCATTGCCTCGACATTTTTATTTGTCTGTTTCATAAGTACTTAACTGTTTTTTTTCTATAAAATTATATTTCCAAATAGGAATTATAAAAGTTTTATTTGTATTTTTGTTTCCTAAATGGAAACATTGTGTTGTCAAATATACAACAAAGTTACCAAATTAGGTCATAAAATGCAAAAGAAGTGTTAAATGTTTACACAAGAAGATGTTGATATTCTGAAAAGTGCCCTACCAAAAGGCTCCGCGGGAATTATTCAAGAGCGGACGGGTATTTCTGCGCCGACCGTTCACCGCTTTCTACGGGTTGGAAAAATCAAATTGGTCAATCAAAAGAAAATTTACGCCGAAGCACTTAAGCTCATAGAAATGGAGATGGAAGAAACCAACCGGATAATCCGGTTTAGAAACAAGCTACTTGGAACAGGCACAGCAACTAAACTAACAGCATAAAGACACAAGATATAAAAATGGAAATAATAGTTTTTGAAAAAGAGACCTACTGGCAGATGCAAGAACAGCTTATGCGACTTTTCCGAGATACCCTGAAAAACTCGAAGATGGATTCGGATGAGTGGCTCTCCCCTAATGAAGCCATGCAATTACTTGGAATAAAAAAAGGCCGGATGCAGCAACTAAGAGATAAAGGTGCAATCAAGTTCTCGCAACATGGCCGTAAAATAAAATACTCAAAAGCAAGTATCACGAAATACTTGAAAGAAAACATCCCATCATTGTAATCACCCTCTTCTGAATTCGCAAGTTACACTCATGCAAATACAACCCCTGATATGGAAATACATTGGCCACAGCAATTGCCTGTGGGAAGGCTCCACGAGGGGGTTGCTGGGACATATCCGTTTTGAAATCGCCTACACAGGAGAATCAGAAATTTACAGTGTTCAATCCGATTTCAGGGGAATTGATAATACAACCTGCGCGGGAGTTTTTAATGCCAAGGTCAAGGCACAGGAACTATTAAACTCCTATGCCATATCACTCACAATATTTTAAGTCAATGATTAAACCAGGTTTACTGAAAAAAATTAGCTCCCTGTTTATGTGGTTTACTACCTATGTACTCGGTGAGCCTGATATTCCAAAAAAAGACAATTACAAGGTTATTTCCCTGGGGCTTGGCCAGCAGTCCACAGCACTCTACCTGATGAGTTCAACGGGTTTTATTGAACGTGCAGATTTTGCAGTAT
>JADLED010000119.1 GCA_020846335.1 Bacteroidia bacterium | reverse complement strand
TTATGGCGATTACAAAGCTTATTTCGGGCCGGCCTGGCTAAGAATCAGCTATCCCAACAGTTACGATGCAGAAGCTGCTTATGCCCGAAAAAAAATATCCAAGGCCAATTATAATGCCATAGTCAGCAAAAATAAAAAGCGGCAACAACCGCCCGCCAACACCGGTATTGGTGGTGGCATTGGCATACATGGCTGGGATGGCGACTGGCCCGAAAGCACCCGACACCTCACCTGGGGCTGTGTGAGTATGAAAAACAAAGAGCTTTCTAGATTTTACTACCTCATTCCGGTTGGCAGCAGCATTTACATTGTGCCTTAACGTATCTTTTTCCAGATTTTTTCTTTACCGGTTTGCTGATAGCGTGGTGTGATTGAAAAGGATTTTAAAGTCTCCTTTTCGCCCAAAGCGAGATAAGAACCGGTAAGCAAACTGCCATCAAACAATTGAAATACGCGTTCACGTAATTCGTTATCAAAATAAATAACCACGTTGCGGCACAAAATCAAATCAAATTTATTTATCACCTGTCCCGATGCCAGGTTGTGCGTGTTAAACACCACTTTATCTGTCAAATAACTTTTAAAAACGGCCGTGTTATCGCTTGCTGTGTAATATCTTGAAAAATCTGCTTTACCACCAGAGTTGAGGTAATTGCGTTCGTACACCTGGAGCAGGCTCAGCGGAAAAGCGCCTTTTTTTGCCTTTTCAATTACTAAAGGATTTATGTCGGTGGCATGTACTTGCGCCCTTTCAAGCAATCCGCTTTCATGCAACAAAATGGCCAACGAAAAAACCTCTTCGCCGGTAGAACATCCGGCATGCCAAATTCGGATTTGCGGTAAATTTTTTAATTGAGGCAGAATATCGTTGCGCAATTCCATAAAAAAATCGCTGTCGCGAAACATTTGTGTGACATTAACGGTGAGTCTGTCAACCAAATGTTCAATGTAACCAGGGTCGGTTAGAATCCGGTTTCTGAATTCTTCAAAGGAATTAAATTTCTCGAGGCGCAAAATTTTACTCACGCGGCGTTTTAACGATTCGCGCGAATAATAATAAAAATCGTAACCATAAAGTTTCAGTAAATCGTTTAGTAAAAGATCAATCTCATCTTCCCTCAGCATCTTGTGGCGCAGTAAAAAATTATAAGCAAAAAAAGAACTCAAAATTAGGAAGGAATGGAAGATAAATTACTACTTGCTTATATTGGACACATTTTAGAGCTTCAAATATACAGAATAAGCTTTAATCGACAATTTATATCGTTTCGTCTAAATTATTAAACGCTTTATCGAATATCAGACTTAATAAGTGAGTTAGTATATTTAATAAGTGAGTGGTTTTTGTCTTATCCGGATGTTAACAATATTGGCCAAGTTTTCCACAAAACGGGGGGCTTTACAATTTATTAAGATTTGGTTTTGATTAGCTGCCCTTCAATACTTTAATTTTATAATACTAAACGGCTTAAAGCATTCGAGCTGATAGATTTTCTAAAATAAAACCACAAACCGACATCGGCGTTTTAACTAAGATGGGATACGGTTTCTAAAAAAAGTTCGGGAAAAGCCATCGTTACTTAAAACGATGGCTTTTTTGTTTAGCCAGTATGGTTATTAAACCTCTACTCATCTTTACCACTTGAGTTAAACGCCAGAATGTCGTAAAAACCTTGTAAAACCTGAAAATATTTCAGTTCGGTTTCTTAAAATTTGTAAAATAACTTACGTTATGGCACAAAATTAAAAAAGGAACAGCCTTTGATAATCACGTGATGTAACGTTACAGTCTAAAAAAAATAAAAAACAATTTAAAACATAAATAATTATGACATTAGTAAAATTTAAAAATGCAGGCGGCTTTAATCACATGCCCGGCATTACAAAAGGATTCGGTTTTCCTTCATTTTTCAACGACAATTTTGATCGCCTGTGGACTGGCAACGAAGACACAAGCTGGATGCCATGGGTAAACATTAAAGAAAGAACCGGCGATTATAATATAGATTTAGCCGTGCCGGGAATGGACAAAAAAGATTTTAAGGTAGAAGTGGAAAACGATTTGCTAACCATTAGCGGCGAAAGCAAAGAAGAAATTAACGAAGAAAACGAAAAACTAACCCGTCGAGAATTTCATTACGGCACATTTAAACGCAGCTTTACCCTGCCCGAAACAAGCGATGCTGAAAAGATTTCGGCTACATACAACAATGGTGTATTAACCATACTTGTGGCAAAAAAAGAGTTGGCCAAAGCCAATCCAAAAAAAGAAATTGTTATAGCCTGATAAAATTTAAAACGTAAAAAGCCGATTCGTAGAGTCGGCTTTTTTGTTGCCATTAATTTTAGCTTTTTTTAAATTTTATTGGCTCAGAGATTGTATAATTTAGTTGGAAAATATACACCTTATGAAAATCATTTCCGCCCTTGCCTTATTTTTAACCCTAAGTATTAATTCCTTTGCACAAACTCCTATTTGGAAACCTGAACAAATAATGTCAACCAAAGAACTGGCTGATAAAATTAACAGCAATGCCAAAGACAAGCCCCTGATATTTAACATGGGCCCGATGGAAAATATTAAAACTGCCACAGCCATTGGCAGAGGTACCAGTGTTACCGGAATCGAAAAATTAAAAAGTTCGGTAGCCTGGGAAAACAAAAACCGCACCATTGTGGTTTATTGCGGCTGTTGCTCGTTTGCCAGTTGCCCCAACATTAAACCCGCCTACGATGCTTTAATCTCGGCTGGTTTTAAAAATACCAAAGTGTTGGATTTGCCGGTTGGCATTAAACCCGACTGGGTTGCAAAAGGTTACCCCATGGAGGAGTAGGCCTCAAATCCTATAAAACAGTTTTTTGCTAATACCCCTTTTTGTTCCGTAATTTGAATGGTCAATTAACACAGACCTTTATTTTAAATTACTATAAAACAGATTTATGTCATTTATACTTTCAGAACAAAAACAAAATGTATTGGTGCTAACACTCAATCGCCCCGATAAGTTTAACAGCTTTAACCGCGAAATGGCTCTGCAACTGATTGCTGAACTCGACAGGGCTGCGGCCGATAGCAGCATCCGCGCCATTTTATTAACCGGAAATGGCAAGGCTTTTTGTGCCGGACAGGATTTATCGGAAGCTATTGACCCCAATGGTCCGGGCATTAAGCGCATTGTGGAAGAACATTATAATCCCATTATTTTAAAAATCCGCAACATCGAAAAGCCGGTTATTTGTGCCGTGAATGGCGTGGCCGCCGGTGCCGGGGCCAATATTGCCCTGGCCTGCGATGTGGTGTATGTTGGGCAATCGGCCAGTTTTATTCAGGCTTTCAGCAAAATTGGTTTAATACCCGATAGTGGTGGCACATTTACTTTGCCAAGACTGGTAGGATTAAATTTAGCAAGTGCACTCATGATTACCGGCGATAAATTTTCGGCCGCTGATGCCGTGCAGTTTGGCATGGCTTATAAATTATTCGACGATTCGGAATTACAGGAAAAAGCACTCTTAAGCGCTCATTCTATTTCGGCCATGCCCACCAAAGCCATTGGACTTACTAAGCGATTGCTTAATAGAAGTTACAGCAATACTCTTGAACAACAACTTGCGCTTGAAATGGACATTCAGGTGGAATCGGCCAACAGCCACGATTACAACGAAGGTGTGAAGGCCTTTTTGGGAAAACGTAAACCGGAATTTAAAGGAGAATAAACAATTAATTAAAAATAATTTTGCTTATCTCATCGCTGCTTAGTCCTTTAATGGAATAATCATTTTTATAATCCAGATTCACCGCATCTCCCGATTTCAATTCCTTCAGATCTTCGGGTCTGGTTATTTGCATGTGCCCATCGTTAGAAAATCGAATCACATAATTGGGTTTGTTTTTATAATAATAACCGGATAGGGCCAACTCATTGTAACCAGTCATATAAATGGGATAAATGGTGTTGATGCTTTTAAACAAAATGGCATTGTATTGATCGGAGAGGCTGTCTTTGTCCACATTCTGGTAGTTCACATAAAAAGGTTCCATCTCACCACTGTGTATATAACAATCAATGTTATTAATACCTAATCCGCTTTTTACAAGTGCTTCTCCTACTTCGGTGTCGGTAATAAAACTGCCGGAATAGTACTGGAAAGTATAACGGTTTGCGTACCTTTTCCATGCTCTAAAACCCATTTTTTTCTCGGCTTCTGTTTGAAATTCGCGGCATTTATTATAGGCTGCCAGTTGCACATCCATGTATTTATATTTCCCATTTAAGTTGTTATAATTTGAAGCAGATTGGCGTGATCTTTTATCAAATTTACGGGCATCGATGTTGACGGCCATTTGTATTCTTCTGACAATTGATTTGTTTATTTTTGGAAGAAGTGAATACGTATTATCACCAAACAGGTTGATGGCACTTGCATTCAACGTTTCAAACGAATTTAAAAGCTTCAGGTTTATTTCGAGTAATTCTCCTTCAGAGTCGGCGCGCAAATCCCAATAGTATTTTCTCCGCACATAATGTTTTTTAAACGCATCGGCGTCCATTGTGCCTTCGTACAAAAATGTTTTATTAAATAAAATACGAATATGTCTTGGAATCTCTCTCATATAAGGCAAAGCGGGCTCAAGGGTGAAAAGGATTTTTTTATCCTGTGTTTTACCAAGGTACCTTATTCTAAATAAACCTCGGGTGCTTGAACTAAATATTTCTCTTCTGCCGGGGCTGTCTATTAACCTGATAGAATCACGTTTAGGTCTGAGGTTGTCTTTTCGGAAGGCGCAGAGGTAATTTGTATTTTCGAATCTTCTTAAATACCTGGTGGTATCGGCAACTTTTGATCGCGCAATATTAAGGGAACTGAGATAGGCTTTAAGCGCCTTGCTCATAAGTTTTTTATCGGCACCAGATGTGCTGGTGCCAGTTGCCGCCGATTTGTTGTTCCATGTGCCATTTGGCGACAGTGAGTACAAATTATAATCCATGCTGGTATCGGTTAAAGCAAATTTTATTTTAATGGAAGTATCAGAAACCGTTCTTAGTTCGTTACCCTGCTTATCGTTCGCATAAATTTCGTACATACCGCCGCTTTTGAATAAGTGAACAGTATCCAGATCTTTTACCGTCATTGGAATACCTGACAACATTATTTCCACCGGGTTTCTGAATTCACGGTAAAACAATTCAACAGGACCTTTGTAAGGTTTACCATCGGGATACACAAAGGCACTTTTATCGATATGAATTATGCTGCCCGATTCGTAGGTGAGTGCAGTTGCTTTTGTGGCTGATAATCTGTAAACGGTGTCGTTAATGCTTATTCCGGGTATTGGTTGTCTTATGCAATCGTAAGAATTTTTAAATTCACTTTTCGGTTTAGCGATTCTTTTTTTGTTTTCTACTGCAAGATTGTTGGGTGGTGGCATGCGGTAAAAATTATCACAATAACTAATGGCCACTTTATTGAGGTTGCCACCCACCAGTAGTTGCAGATACTCGGTTTTATTGACTCTTGAATACCTACCGTTATTACTCAAGCTGATGGACTTTAGTTCTTTTAGTAAATGAAGACTATCGCTTATTAACTCGGAACTTTCGGTTTGCAATTTAATTGAGTTAATCGCATTATTTTTTAGCAGGTGAAACAGTTGATTCTCATCAAGTCCATAATTGCCGGATAATTCTAAATCTTTTAGGTTTGAAAACCGTGCAAAACTGCCACTGAGAATGCTGAGATCGCAGTTTTCGATAATTAAATTTGTTGGATTTATTTTTTCTGAAACATATTGGCAAATTGAGTCCAGATTAAAATCGGTTTCGTTAAAGCCAACCAGCTTAACATGCCGGTAAAGTTTATAATAGCTGTCCTTATGTATATTCTGAAGACTTTTATCGCCCTTTTTTAAAAGCAGGCAGGCATTGTCAAACATCACAGGAGTTGAACCCGGTTTGTAAAATTTTAGTTTTTGAGAATAAAGGAAGCTATTTAAAAACAGGGTTAATACTAAATAATGTAATCTCATTTTTGCTTCTACTGATAAATTACAAAACAGGTTACAGCTTGTGAGAACTATTTAAACCAGCCGCTATACATCAGGTAATTATTGGCAATCCGGTCAATTTCGCCATTAATTAATTCCTGCGAAATGTCTTTTATTTTTTTTGCTGGTACTCCGGCAAATATGCAGCCAGGCGGCACCACGGTTCCTTCGGTTACCACTGCCCCGGCGGCAATAATGGTGTTGCTGCCAATTTCGCAATTATCCATCACAATGGCACCCATACCGATCAATACATTGTCGTGAACTGTGCAGCCATGCACTATGGCATTGTGCCCTACCGACACGTTGTTACCTAAAACCACTTTGGTTCCTGCATGTCCGGCGTCCAGGTTTTGATAGGTGCAGTGTATTACAGCCCCATCCTGTATGTTAACCTTGTTGCCAATCCGGATACTGTTCACATCGCCACGCACCACGGCGTTGAACCAGAAACTACAATCGTTGCCGGTTACCACATCGCCAACAATAGTGGCATTGGGTGCTACAAAACAATTTTCGCCCAGTTGCGGCAAAATTCCTTTAACGGGTAATATTACAGGCATAATAAATTATCTTTTACATTCCGGGCAGCAAACCACTGGCGGCTTTTTTCATTTCCTCATCATTCACTTTTTCGGCAGCGGCCAATGCTTTATTAATGGCCACTACCAATTGTTCCTGCAGCTCGTCCTTGTCGCCATGTTGCATAGCTGCTGATATTTCCAGATTCAAAATTTTTCGGTTGCCATTAATTTCAATTTTAATGTCTCCGCCGGCTGCTTCGGTTTTTAAACTGGTAGCCTCCAGTTTATTTTTAATTTCATCGGCACGTTGCTTCATTTCCTGAAGCTTGCCCATCATGTCACCAAATTTTCCAAACATGGTTTATTTAAAAAGATTGGTTAAACCGCCCAACATGCCACCAAGGCCGCCACCGCCACCAAGGCTGCTTAAAATGCCCTGCATATCAAAGCTCGAATCATTTGGGTCGTTGGTTTTTTTAGCCAAGCTCTGCATAACTGTTGGAATAAGAGAACTTGCAATGCCGGCAGCCTGTGTGTTATCGAGTCCGAATTTTTTCATTAAATCGCCGGCCACGTTGCTGCTGATGTTGCTTGAAAGCGCCGAGTTTCCGTTGTTACTGAACATGTCGGTGATACTGCTTAAATTGCCACCTGCCACCTGCGATTTTAAAGTATCGAAAATGGAATTGGCAGTTGAGCTAATGGCTGCATCGTTGTGTTCGTTAGGAATGGCCTTGTTATTGATGATGGCGTCTCCGGCGTGTTCTTTTACTAAATTGATGAGGTTGTCTAACATGGTATATTTTTTTAGTTGTTTTTAAATTCTTTTGGTATTTGGCAAACCGGTATGGGATCCATTTTATGTTTGTTGGCTCTGTTGCGGGCTTTGTAAATTTCCATTACCTGTGTTTGCCTTTGTGTTAAGGCATAATTTTCATTATTTTCGATATAGGCCATCGCCCATTCCAGTTCGGGATATGTGGCGCCAATCTGGTCTTCGTCGGTTCTTCCATCGGCAAACAAACCGTCGGTTGGTGGGGCAGTTAAAATACTATTCACCACACCCAGTTCTTTGGCCAGGGCATACACTTCGGTTTTATACAAATCTGCAATGGGGCTTAGGTCCACACCACCGTCGCCATATTTGGTATAAAACCCAACACCAAAATCCTCTACCTTATTGCCGGTGCCTGCTACCAATAATTTGTGATGTGTGGCAAAAGCATAGAGCGTGGTCATTCTTAAACGGGCTCTTGTGTTGGCCATGGTTAAAAAATCCTGCGTGTTAGCGGGTAAGGCTTTTTCAAAACTTTCTAAAACTGGTGTCAGTTCCACGGTATCGTTTTCAACGTTTGTAAAATTTGTTTTTAACCAGTTGATGTGTTCGTTGCCGCGATCGAACTCATTTTTAAATTGCCGGATGGGCATGTTTAACACAATTACTCGTTTACCAGTGAGGGCGCACAGTGTAGAGGTTACGGCGCTATCAATGCCACCCGAGATGCCTATTACAAATCCGTTTGTTTTAGAAGCATCGGAATAATTTTTTAACCAGTTGACGATGTGTGTTGCTACTAATTTAGAATTCATAAAATCCTGTCATTAACCCAATTTTGTTTGTAAAGTTAATCTTTTACCCAAATAATTAATGGCTAATATCATTAAATTTAGCTGTGGATTTAAGAGCCGTTCAATACCAAAAGAACTCCGAGATTCTTAAAAAATATTTGCCACCGCAAAGCGTGGAGTTAATTGCCGTTTGGATTGTGCAATATGACTTTAAGCTTAAAATAAAAAAGGAGAGAAGCACCCGACTGGGCGATTACAAACCTCCCCGTCCGGGCTATAATCACACCATTACCATTAATCACAACCTTAACAGGTATGCCTTTTTAATTACATTGGTGCATGAAGTGGCGCATTTGGTAACCTACAACGAACATAAGAACCATGTAAATCCGCATGGCCGCGAATGGAAACAAAATTTCCAGAAACTAATTCAGCCTTTTTTAAATACGGATATTTTTCCTCTTGAAGTTTTTGCAGCCCTTCGTTCCTACATGCAAAACCCGGCGGCATCCAGTTGCAGCGATGTGCAGTTACTTAAAACACTTAAATTGCACGATGAAGATTCGGGCGCTGTTTTTTTGGAGTACCTGCCGCACAACACCCTGTTTTTATACAATGGTTCGCGGCTGTTTCAAAAAGGAGAAAAAATACGTAAACGCTTTAAATGCCTTGAGGTGAACACCGGCATGGTGTATTTGTTTAATCCTTTGGCAGAGGTGGAAGTGTTTGAACCTATTGTTAACGCGCAATAAGTGTGGTGTTAAGTACCATGTTGGTTTTTCCGTGGCGCCCGGCAATAATGTCCAAAAGCATGTTGGCCGATGCCTCTCCGATTTCTTCGATGGGCTGAGAAACCGAACAAACGGGCGTTTCTATTAAATTAAATAAGTCCACATCATCAAAACAGGCAATTTTTATTTTAGACAATCTTGCAAATTCTTTTTTGCCCTGCAGTTTAAGCAGCGCCATTGCAACACTGTTATTAAGAGCGTAAATGGCGTCAGGAATATTTTTCTGCTTTAAAAATTCAACGAAACATTTTTCAACATCCTCTTCAATATTCAAATGATTGATTTCCTTTATCTGTGAGTACTTATCTTCTAATCCTGCCTTGGCCATGGCAATTCTATAGCCGTTTAAGCGGTCTTCGATGGTGCTGATGTGAATGGGTGTAACCGCAAAGCAGACAATGCGCGAGCGCCCGTTTTTTATAAGGTGATTCATAATTTCGAGCGAGCCCCCGTAATTATCAATTACCACATAATTGGCCCTGAGCATTGGCACAATCCTATCGATAAACAACACCGGCAAATGAGCCAGGCGTGGATGTTCGTAAAATGAGGAATCGTTGAGAGTGGAAGCCACAATAATTCCATCCACACCTTGTTGGTTAACCATCATTTCAACCAAAAGTTTCTCGCGGCCTTCGTTTTCGTTGCTGCTGCAAACCATTAGATTATATCCTTCTGCTGAAACAACTTCCTCAATACTTTTAGCAATTTTAGAGTAGAATGGATTCGCTAAGTCGCTTACAATTAAACCAATAAAATAACTTTTACCGGTGCGCAGCGACTTTGCAAATTTATTTGGAGCATAATTTAATTTAGAAATGGCATCAAGCACCAGGGTTTGCGTTTTCTGGCTGATACCATATTTATTGCCCTTCCCGTTTATAACCATAGAAATCAAGGTTTTGGAATACCCTAATTGCCTGGAAATATCCTCTAATTGTAGTCTCTTCATAAGTTTTTTAACCGGGTTTATACGTTAATTTAGTTCCAGCTTTTGAATCAATGTTTTAAAGGTAGATAATTCCAAAGCTTATGAGGAGGATTTAGACGTGTGCACGGTTTTTTCGGACGAAACCTAAATTTTATTCGCTGAAAGTGTAAAACCTATATGGACAACTATTTTTTGCTGGTCACTAAAATAAACATAGGTTTGTGGCATACATATTAACGCACACATTTCTTAATTATGAAGGTTTCAAATTTAGCACTCAACATCATTGGCTCCGAAATTATTAAACTGGCCGGAGAAGTAAACGAAAAAATAAAACAAGGTGAACACATATATAATTATACCATAGGCGATTTTAATCCTAAAGAATTTCCGATACCTGCCGAACTAAAAAATTACATCATTGAGGAATACAACAACCAACAAACCAATTACCCACCTGCCGATGGTGTACCTGAACTCAGAAACGCAGTGAGCAATTTGCTGCGCGAACGCTGCCAACTGGATTACAAAGCGGATGAAATTTTAATTGCCGGTGGTGCACGCCCCGTTATCTACAGTATTTTCAGAACCCTGGTGGATGCCAACGACGAGGTTATTTTTGCAACTCCATCCTGGAACAACAACCACTACACGTATTTAAACTGGGGCAAGCCGGTGGTTTTAGAAACCCGACCCGAACAAAACTTTATGCCAACTGCCGCAGATATTGCCCCTCATGTGCAAACGGCTTCGTTGCTGGCCCTGTGTTCGCCGCAAAATCCAACAGGTACTGTATTTACCAAAAACGGACTTTTAGAAATTTGTGAATTGGTATTGGCCGAAAACAAACGAAGAGGGGATACTCAGAAACCACTTTATTTAATGTATGATCAAATTTACTGGGCATTAACATTTGGCGAAACCGAACATTATAACCCTGTAACGCTTATGCCTGAAATGAGGCCTTACACCATTTTTGTGGATGGCATTTCAAAATCTTTGGCAGCAACGGGTGTTAGGGTAGGGTGGTGCAGCGGCCCTAAATTTATTGTGGATAAAATGAAAGCCATTTTAACCCACATTGGTGCCTGGGCTCCAAAGGCCGAACAATTGGCCACCGCCAAATATTTAGCCGACCTTAAATTATACGATGCTTATATTTTAGAGCAAAAGGAAAAAATTCATGCCCGTTTGCTTGGATTTTATGAAGGCATTCAGCAGTTAAAAAATGAGGGTTTGAAAGTGGATGCCATACATCCACAAGCGGCCATTTACCTTACCGTTAAATTTGCCCTGCATGGCAAAAAAACAAAAAACGGAATGGTATTAAGTACGACTAAAGATGTTACAAAATATTTGTTAGACGAAGCGCATTTGGCCCTGGTACCCTTTTATGCCTTTGGTTCGCCCGACTCCTCGGAGTGGTACCGCTTATCGGTGGGTACATGCAAACTGGAAGAAATTCCTGATGTGATTAAGAGTATACGCAATGCTCTTTTGTTGTTGCAATAAAAACGCAATTGTAACGTACCACTATTTTAATTTTCGCGGTCAAGGTGGTTCTACACTTAAAACACCTTGTAAGGTTCTATAACAGGCCTGTGATTGGAGTTTAAAGAGGTTTTGCACCAACTATCTTAAATGAAGCTTGATACATTGTATTTTTTTTTGTTTATTTGATAGTAGTTTCCCCGGCTTCTTTTAAATTTAATCATCATCATGCAACAAAACAGATTGAAATTTTGTTTAATTGGTCTGTTACTGATCATATCTTTTTTTAATTCTGCTCAAAATCAGTGGACCTGGATGCACGGCTCCAATACCGCCACCAACACCATTCCGGCTTTTGGTACGCAGGGTTCCCCTTCATCCACTACCTCGCCCGGAAGTTTGTTTGGGGCAGTTACATGGACTGATAATTCTGGTAATTTGTGGTTGTTCGGTGGTTATTCTCTGCCTTATGGGTATCATAATGATCTTTGGAAATATACCATTTCAACCAATCAGTGGACCTGGGTAAAAGGGCCAGGCTTAGCCAATCAGTTTGGTGTGTATGGAAGTATGAACACGCCCAGCATCACCAATAACCCGGGTGGGCGCTATCTGGCTCATTCTTGGACGGACAATAGCGGAAATTTCTGGATGTATGGCGGCGCAGGTTATTCTGCAAGTTCTTCCGGTTATCTGAATGATTTATGGCGCTACAATCCTACCACCAATCAATGGACCTGGATGAAAGGTTCAAGTGGACCCAATCAGGTGACGAGTTATGGCAATATTACTGTGCCACAAGGTACAACAACACCTGGTGGACGGTATAATTCCTGCACCTTTAAAGA
This sequence comes from Bacteroidia bacterium, assembly GCA_020846335.1. Classification (GTDB taxonomy): domain Bacteria; phylum Bacteroidota; class Bacteroidia; order B-17B0; family Aurantibacillaceae; genus Aurantibacillus. The sequence continues at coordinate 38,293 of JADLED010000119.1, read as the reverse complement.
TGCAAGCGGGAATTTATGGTTGTATGGTGGATATGGCTACGCAGCCACTACTGCTACAGTTGGCTATCTCAACGATTTATGGAGTTATAATATTACAACAGGCAACTGGACCTGGATGAAAGGAAGCAATGTCCTTGATCAATACGGCGTGTACGGAAGCACCACCGTGGCCACACCTTCTAATTCGCCCGGAGGAAGACGCACCCCTGTGTCATGGACAGATGCCAACGGCGACTTCTGGATGTTTGGAGGTTATGGTTATGCCACCTCTACTTTTGGTTTAATGAACGATTTGTGGAAATACACTGTAAGTACGGGCAACTGGACCTGGTTCAGAGGTTCAAACGCCCCCAATTCTTTTGGCTGGTACGGTACCATGGGCACACCCGCAAGTAATAACGATCCGGGCTCACGCTATTATTCAACTGGTTTTAATGTGGACAATCAGGGTAATCTTTGGATGTTTGGAGGATATGGTTATTCGGCCAGTTCTGCATCGCGCCTTAATGATTTGTGGAAATACACAATTGCCACGAACCAATGGACCTGGATGAAAGGTTCAAGTGTACCAAACCAGTTAGGGATTTATGGAACACAAACGGTTGCGTCGCCAACCAATAATCCCGGCGGTCGTTATTTGCAAGCCTCCTGGCAGGATAGCAACGGCTATCTTTGGGTGTTTGGTGGAAATGGTTATACATCAACAGATGTAGGTTACATTGAAGACATGTGGCGGTTTGATTTATGTAATTCACCTACCTTGGCTGTAAATGTTACCAATTCACAAAACCTTAGCATTTGTAGTGGCAATACCACCACCCTGTCGGCAACAAGCGGCACCAATGGTATAAAGTGGTATGCCACACCGGCTTCCACCACCGCCCTTGGAACAGGAACTAATTTTGTAACACCTGCGCTTACTGCCATTGGTAATACTTCTATTTACACGTATTATGCGGAATCCTATAGCTGTGTGCCAAGCGCAAGCAGAACCGCTATAAGTGTAACCGTAAATCCAACGCCTACCCTGAGTGTGAATAGTGGTACAATTTGTAATGGCGGTGTTTTTGTGATGGTACCTACAGGGGCTGCTACCTATACTTATTCAGGCGGATCGCAATTTGTGTTTCCAACTGTAAATTCAAGTTATACAGTTACAGGCACGAGTCCTCAAGGCTGTGTGTCCACACAAGCTGCTGTTTCGCAGGTGGTGGTTAATCCTTCGCCTGTAATTTCGGTTAACAGTGGCACATTGTGTACAGGTTCTTCTTTTGTGATGGTGCCTTCCGGGGCCGCCACATACACTTATTCCAGTGGTTCTGCTACGGTTTCGCCAATTACCAACACCTTTTATATTGTAACGGGCACCAGTTCTTTGGGCTGTGTTTCAATGGCACCTGCTGTTTCCAGCATACTTGTATTTAATTCTTCGCCCATTTCGGTTAACAGCGGATCTATATGTCCGGGTAATTCATTTACCATTAATCCTTCCGGAGCACTTTCGTACACGTATTCAGGTGGTTCGGCGGTGGTTTCGCCAACAGTTACCGCAACTTACTCAGTGTCGGGTACTAATTCCGTTGGTTGTATTTCTACAGCCATTTCAACTGTTAATGTTCACAATAATCCTGTAATCACTGTAAACAGTGGCAGCATTTGCTCAGGCAGTTCTTTTACTCTTAATCCCACGGGTGCTGCCACTTACACTTACTCTTCAGGTTCCCCTGTGGTATCACCTAGTGTTAATTCTACTTATTTTGTAGTTGGTACCAGTTCTGCCGGATGCGTTTCTTCATTTGCTGCAATTGCAAATGTGGCCGTGAGCAGTTTACCTGTTATTAGTGTGCCTAATGGCACTATTTGCCCGGGGTCTTCGTTCACACTCATTCCTTCTGGCGCCGGCTCCTATACTTATCAGGGAGGTTCTGCCATTGTTTCTCCTGGCATCACTACAATTTATACTATTACCGGTAGTAGCGGTGCCGGTTGTGTTGCCGCATCACCTGCACAGGCAACTGTTTTTGTGACACCAAATCCTTCCATAACAGTTAATAGTGGCTCCATTTGTGCCGGAAATTCTTTTACACTAAATCCTGTTGGAGGAACGAGTTATACCTTCTCCGGTGGTTCTTCAGTGGTTTCACCCAGTATCACAACGGCCTATTCTGTAACGGCCACAAATTCTTCCGGCTGCCTTTCTTCTGTGGCTGTGAGCACTGTTACGGTTTATTCACGTCCAATTATTTCGGTTAACAGTGGTAGTATTTGTGCGGGCAATAGCTTTACAATTTCGCCTTCAGGTGCGGTTTCTTATACCATTTCCGGTGGTTCTACAATTGTGTCTCCGCTTAATAGTTCAACCTACACAATAACCGGAACAAATTCTGCCGGCTGTGTGTCTTCATCAGCAGCGGTTTCGAGTGTGGTGGTTAATACATTGCCGGTAATAAGCGTTGGCAGCGGTTCTGTTTGTTCAGGCAATGCCTTTACATTAAATCCTTCCGGTGCATCCAGCTATACTTATTCAAGCGGTTCAGCCATTGTTGTTCCATCTGTAACGAGCACCTATTCTGTTTCCGGAACCAGTGGTGCCGGGTGTGTTTCTCCGGCAGTTGGCGTGGCAACAGTAACTGTGGTTAACAGACCAATTATTACAGCCAACAGTGGTAGTATTTGTGCAGGAAATTCATTTACAATTGTACCTTCAGGTGCAAGTTCTTATACCTATTCTGGTGGTTCATCTGTGGTAAGTCCAACTATTTCAACCACCTATTCAGTAACAGGAATAAACTCTCAGGGTTGTATTTCTGCTTCACCTGGTCTGGCTAATGTGGCTGTTAGTACCACCGTTAATATTTCGGTTAACAGCGGTTCTATTTGTGCAGGTAATACTTTCACATTGGTTCCTTCAGGTGCTTCCAGTTATACTTTTTCCGGTGGTTCTGCCTTTGTCAACCCAATGGTTAGCACAAATTATACAGTAACCGGAACCAACACGGCAGGCTGTATTTCCAATCCGGCTATTGCAACTGTTGTGGTGGTTAGTTTACCAAGCCTTACTTTAAACAGTGGCAGTATTTGTTCTGGTAATTCGTTCACAATAAATCCATCTGGTGCGGTGTCTTACACTTTTGCAGGTGGTTCTTCAGTAGTAAGTCCAGCAATAACTTCGGCATATACTGTAACCGGTACTAATTCGTCAGGATGTGTTTCAATGCCTGTTGTGTCGAATGTTACCGTGAATGCTTTACCCATAATTACAGTAAGCAGTGGCAGTGTTTGTGCAGGTAATTCGTATTCGATTATAGCTTACGGTGCTTCCAGCTACACTTATTCCGGTGGTTCAGCTTTAGTATCTCCAACAACTAACAGTACATACTCCATAATTGGAACAAGCACTGCCGGCTGCACATCTTCGGCCTCGGCCATTTCAACGGTTAGTGTGTTTGCCTCCCCAACCATTTCAATTAACAGCGGGACGATTTGTTCAGGTAATACTTTTACCCTTTTGCCATCCGGAGCGCTGACTTATTCTTATTCCGGTGGCTCGGCATTGGTTAGTCCCGGCACCACAACTTCCTACTCTGTTACCGGCACCAATTCTTTGGGATGCCTTGCCTCTAATGCCGCTATAGCCACCGTTACCGTACTAAGTCGCCCCATAATTACAGTTAACAGTGGCAGCATCTGTTCCGGAAATTCATTCACATTAAATCCTTCAGGGGCATCCTCTTATACCTATTCTTCCGGTTCTTCAGTGGTTAGTCCTTTATCCGGCACCAGCTATTCTGTTAGTGGAACGGGCACCAATGGTTGCAGCAGCGCCTCACCGGCTATTGCTTCTGTTTCGGTGAATGCTTTGCCGGTAATAAGTGTTGCTGGTGGTAGTATTTGTTCCGGACAATCATTTGTGCTTTCACCTAGTGGTGCAACCACGTATACGTATTCAGGTGGCAGCGCAACTGTTTCTCCGAGTACTAACACCAGTTATACAATTGTTGGAACAAGTGCACTCGGTTGCGTTTCCAATACCGGTGCAGTGGCAACTGTTACTGTTAATGCATTGCCAACTATTACAGCACCTAACGGCACAATTTGCCTTGGAACAAGCTTTACCATAAATCCTACCGGTGCTGCCAGTTATTCTTATTCAGGTGGAAGCCCTGTTGTGAATCCTACTGTTTCCACTACTTATTCAGTTAATGGAACCAACTCAGCAGGTTGTGTGGCTGCTTTGCCGGCTATTGTAAATGTATTGGTAACCAATACACTTAATATAAGTGTTGGAAGTGGTAGTATATGTTCAGGAAATTCTTTTACACTTTCGGCTTCGGGGGCTAATACTTACACTTATTCCAGTGGCTCAGCAATTGTAAGTCCAACAGTTACCACTTCATATTCGGTGTCTGGTACGAATGCGTCGGGTTGCCTCTCTGTTCCTGCACTTGCCACGGTAAGTGTGTTTGCAAAACCAACGATTACTGTAAACAGTGGTACCATTTGTTCAGGGAATTCTTTTACACTTAATCCTTCCGGGGCAGTTAGTTATACGTTTTCATCTGGCTCTTCAGTGATTAGTCCTACAACAAGTACTGTTTATTCAATTACTGGTACAGGCACTAATGGATGCGTTTCAACTACGGCTGTTACGGCCACTATTCTTGTAAACCCGTCTCCTTTAATAAGTGTGAATAGTGGAAGTATTTGTCAGGGTCAGACTTTTAGTTTGAGTCCTTCCGGAGCTTCAACATATTCTTACTCGGGAGGCTCTGCTATTGTGTCACCAACAGTGAACAGCAGTTACACTATAACCGGAACAAGCCTTCAGGGCTGTGTTTCTTCCACTGCTGCTGTGGCTAACATTACGGTGAATACTTTACCAGTTATTTCAGTTAACAATGGCAGCATTTGTTCCGGTTCATCTTTTACCATTATTCCTTCTGGAGCTAATTCCTTTACGTATTCGGGTGGCTCGTCAGTTGTTACTCCAACCGCCACTACATCTTATTCAATTGTTGGAACAAATTTATCGGGTTGTACTTCTTCTTCACCCGCCGTTTGCACCATTACGGTGATGGCTCAACCAATAATTACTGTTAACAGCGGAAGTATTTGTTCCGGAAACTCCTTTAGCATTGTGCCTTCGGGCGCTTCCACCTATAGTTATTCAGGCGGATCGGCGGTTGTTTCGCCGACATTGAGTTCTACTTATACTGTTAATGGATTGGGTTCGAATGGTTGTATTTCGGCTCCGGCCATTTCAAGCGTGCAGGTTGCTTCTCTGCCAATCATTAGTGTGAGCAATGCCACCATTTGTATTGGGAATTCACATACGCTTGTGCCTTCGGGAGCCGTCAGTTACACCTATTCTGGTGGAAGTGCCATTGTAAGTCCAACTGTAACAAGTTCTTATAGCATTACTGGTACAAGTTCTCTTGGTTGTGTGTCTTCTGCAATAGGTGTTGTCACAATCACCGTGGTGAGTCCGCCAACAATTAGTGTAAGTGGTGGCACAATTTGTCCCGGCTCTTCTTTTACTTTTAATCCTTCCGGCGCCCTCTCTTATTCTTATTCCGGTGGGTCGGCTGTAGTTAGTCCAACAACCAGTTCTGTATTCACCGTAAGCGGTAGCGATGCTTTTGGTTGTCTGTCTCAGGCAATTCAGGCTACTGTTGTGGTTAGTCCTGTGTTAAACATTTCGGTTAACAGTGGCTTGGTGTGTTTGGGTAATTCATTCACCTTATCTCCGGTTGGGGCCAGTTCCTACACTTATTCATCGGGTTCGGCTGTTGTAAGTCCTACCGTCACCACCTCCTATTCAATTACCGGAAGTTCTGCCGGCTGCACCAGTACCGCAGCAGCAGTGGCAGTGGTGAGTGTATCGCCGCTTCCAACTGTTTCAGTAAGTGGTGGTACAATTTGTGAAGGACTTAGTTTTACACTTAGTCCTTCGGGTGCCGCTTCGTATTCCTATTCTTCGGGGTCTTCAATAGTTAGCCCAACCACCAGCAGCAATTACACCGTTGTTGGTACCGATAATTCGGGTTGTGAATCTTTGCCTGCAATTGTGAGTGTGATGGTCAATCCGAATCCTACGGTAACAGTAAACAGTGGAAGTATTTGTTCCGGAAATTCCTTTACACTGATTCCATCAGGTGCTTTGACGTATACAATTAGCGGCGGTTCTTCAGTGGTTTCACCAACAACTAATACTACTTATTCTGTGAATGGTACAGATGGCAATGGTTGTAATTCAGCACTGCCTGCAATTGCCAATGTTACGGTGAATGCATTACCAGTTATTAATATAATGGCTAGTCCTTCGCTTATATGTGTTGGAGAAACAGCTACTTTATCCGCTAGTGGCGCGGTGTCTTATTCATGGGCAATTAACGGTGCCGCTGCCGCCAGCGGAACTTCCGGCCTGGTAAGTAGTCCAGCACAAACTTCGACCTATAATGTTACGGGATTGAGTTTGGAAGGCTGTGAAGGTACTGCGAATTTTGTATTGAATGTAAGTGACTGCACCGGATTAACTGAACAACATCATTTAGATGGCATTCGATTGTATCCGAATCCAAATGCAGGTACGTTTATGATTGAACTTAATTCGAATGCGAAACTTATGGTAACGAATGAATTGGGTCAGAACATTCTTTCACAAAAATTATCTGAAGGAATTAATCGTGTTGATTTGAGCGCTTATGCAAAAGGAATTTATTTTGTGCGGATAAACTTAGGCGATGGCGCAAAGGTATTCAAAGTATTAGTTCAGTAAGTTTTAAAGAAAACTATGACTATAGTCACAATCATTTTTAGTTGTGATTTTGTAAGCGCAATAAATTAAATTATTCTTTGGCAAAGACTTCCACGACGCAATTCAATCTATTTAAAACGTAATTAAAAACAAAGGCCGGAAATCACTCCGGCCTTTTGCTATCTTACTATAAAAACCTTATTCCACAATTAATTTGCTATTGCCACTTGACCCACCTGCCTGCACATTTACCATGTAAATTCCTTTAGCAAGGCCATTCAGATTCAGATTTATTGTGTTATCGCCTAATTGGCCAGCAAATGAGGTTGAACTTACCACTTCGCCCAATAAATTTATCACATTTACTTTTACTTCGCCATTAGATTTTAACTCAAGATTAAGATTAACGTTGCTATTGGCTGGGTTGGGAAAGAGGCTGGTGTTAAGAATTTTGTTTGAAGCAATTTCATTTACTCCAACATCACCAAACAAAAATGTTAAGCCGGCACAACTGTACCAATGGTCGTTTGGAAGTAATTGTGTTAATGGTACACTTTGATTAGTGGACACTGTAGTTGGTAAATTCACATCTAGTCTTAAAACAGTTGGAGCCAGATTGCTTGTAGAAGTAAAGGCACATTTAGGCGATATGTGATGCATTTGCGCCCGTGAACTGATTAACAATCCCGAACCACTACTTGGAGTAAGATTAATTTCGTTGTGGCTAACTACACCAGCATCAACACTATATGCACGGGTTTTTATATTAGGAATGCTGTTCCATTTTTTAGACAAACCGTTATTGCCTCCATTAGTAAAATTGGTGTCTGATTCAGCCCAGGAATACACTATAAATTTGCCATCAGGTGTGCGACTAACTTGTATTCTTGCACAGGAGCTTACTTTATCGCTGCCACTTGAACCACCTGCCGGATCCCATGGATTATCTGTAAATCCGTCATCCGTCGATCTTTCTCCCGGTGCTTCTGAAGACATCGAATCGATAATAGCAACATTCCATCCGGCACTGGTTTCCATAAAGTCGTAGATATATGGACGAGCACCTGGTACATGCGGGAAATTGTACTTCTCTCCATCGGAATTATTAAAATTGTAAATAAATCCAAGAGAGTCAACTTCTTCGTTTCTGGTACCAATAACTGTTGACACAATGTGTAGGTGATTGTTTTTATCCACCGTACAATCAATTCCTTCGGTTAAATTGAACATAGGTATAGCAAGATTGGAATTGGTGTGTACAGGCTGAATCCTGTCAAGTACTTTGCTTTGAAAAGCTGGCTGAGTAAAGTCAATTGCAGGCATAAGTGTCCACGTAGATCCTGCGTTGGTTGTTTTATAAACAATTGGCTGAAAACCCATGTTTGAACCTGTGGCACCTTGTCTGCAACCAATGTGCATCACATAACCCACCTGACCATTTTCGCTCCAGGCCATGTGTGGTTGCCCAAAGAGTTGCAAGGCTCCTGCTGTGGTTGTGACTACATTTGCCGAAAGAATGATGGAATCAGAAGCCCAGTTAAAAGTGCCGGAATTAAAGTTGCCATACAACACCCTTGCACCACGGTATTTGCGTGCAGAACCGGTGCCATTAAAGTCGGCAACTATTTCTCCTAAGGATTTTACATTACTACCTGACGATGAAAAATCGAAACTTGGGAAATCGAATTTGCTTAATGGGTTGGTTGAATTGGTGTTGGCCACTGCCTGTTGGGCATTGCTAACTGAACTGGCTACATTGTTAAATCCACTTCCGGCAGGCGCATCCAACTTTTTACTGGCCAAATAACTACCCCACCAACTATTGGATGCCTGGGTTAATGGCCCCGTGGCAACAATGTAAGCGTTAGCCAAATTGGTGTTTCCGGGGGGATTATAAATTCCACCTTGTGGAAAACGGGCCCATAAGGTATTATTATTCCAGATGCAGGTGCTGTCCCAGCTTTGGCCACAATTGGCACTAACCATGCCCACAATAACGCCGGATGCTGCAGTACTGGGTGTTGCCACAGGAGAAGGAACATAGGTAGCCGATTTGCGATGTACAAACGAAACGGCATTTAGCTCAGGATTATATTGTAAAGGTTTACCACTAATTTCAAGCATGCCATAAATGTTCATCGAGCCGCTGATTTTTGTCCAGTTTATGGCTGCGGCCGATTTACTTACCGAACCATTGTATTGCGGGCCAATAGGCGCCTGCGTAGTGTTCTGACTGGTGTTGTTTTCGTTGGCATTTAAAATCACATCGTATTTTGATGCAAGTTTTTCGGCCATGTTAGTAATAGAAGCAGAAGGTTTAATTCTTCCGTTTTGTGAATAAGCACCGGTTACTGCAAATAGCAGGCTTCCTAGTAGTAGTTGTTTTTTCATAAAAATAAATTTTTAGGATTAAGAATTTACGAATTGATTTCGCGGGCTTTGTTTTGTAAAGATAGTCGGATGACCAAAGGAAATGACTTGATTTATACAACTCACAAAATTTGCTATACAAGTGGTAGCATTAATCAGAAATGTGGATAGAAAAAATATACCGGAAGTACTTAATCAGGAATTAACAGTTATTGAAACCTGACTGTTTTTTATTCTAATTCCTTATCGCCATGGGTTTCTTCATTTATATCTGTTAGGGACTTTCCATTGAGTAACTTAAGTGCATACATCATAAGTTTGTAAGTTCCAAAACCAAATAAGCCTGAGAATAACAGTGTTCCTAAAAGATACCCCACATTAAACGCATCCTGCTCAGAACCGATAAAAGTGGTTATTCCTTTTAATATTGAAACAGAAAAAAAGATCAAAAAAATTCCGCAAAAAACAATTAACAACACGGCTCCGATTTTTTTAATCAAATTCATAGTCTGTAAAATTTGTAGTTTATTCTGAACACAAACGGTGTCGTTTAAATTGAAGATGAATTTATATCAATCATTTATCGTTTCGAATCAAAATTTGCACCTACTTTTTCGGTTATGAAAGTGCTTAGTCCCTGACCCTTGAGAGCAAGGGCTTTCATTTGCTCCACCAAAGCCCTACCCGGACGACGGTAGTTAAACGTGTAAATGCTGGATTCGCCTTCAAATTTTATGCAGATGAATTTTTCGCCCATCTCGTAAGCTACCACACCCGAATTGCCGGAAAGATTTTTGTATGTTTTCATTTGTGGATACTAAGTTACAAAAGAATCGGAAGTGTTTAAGTAAGTTTTATTTTCCATTTTAGTGTCCTTGGTTTTTACTAAAAATTTTATAATTTAGTGTAAAATACCCATTTATGAAAACGCATAATTTTTTATCATCCACTAAGTTGAGCATCCTTTTGTTTGCATTCATCTTACTATTTAATGGTTGCAAAAAAAGACCTTTCGATTATAGAAACAAATATTGTGGGGATTGGAAGATTCGGTTTATTTTTGTTAAAAGTTCAGTTATCCGATCTGGAGCTACATATGTGTGGCATTACGATACAACAAAAACTGAAGCATCAGGCAGAGTGTTTTATAATAAAAGTGATAAACACTATCAAGTAAGAATTGGTGCCGGAGGCGAGAGCCTTTATGAAATTGACAAAAAGGGTAATTTAACCACCTTTGAAGGCTCCGGGCATTTCTTGAATACCAACAATTTTGAATACACGCAAAGTACCACTTTTACAATGACAGGCGTAAGGCAATAATTAGTTGATGCCAGAAAAACTGAGTCCACTTTGAGATCCGTCTTATTCCTCATTAGCAAAAACGCCTGTTTTTTATACTACCGTTGGTTTATGCGCATTTGTTTGATTAATTGAAAGGTTATTGATTTTTCACCTCCAAATTAAATCCATTTCAGCATGTGCCTCGTTTCCACTTTTAAAAACAATATTAAGTGTAAACGTATATTTTTTCCGGTCATTGGGTTTAAGCCAAAGCACCAAGGTATAATCCAGCTCTTTGCCCTGGTAATAGCTATACGATTTGGGCCGCATGTTTAGTTCCGTAATAAAATCATTCACATCGCTGTAATGCCCAATTGAATTAATGTAACTCACGTAATTCATCAAATCAGTGCCAGGGGCAATGCCGCAAAAAGTACCGTTGCAAACAAGTGTCACGTCTAACACTTTGTCTTTTAAACCTCTGCTACCATTGCGTTCTTTGGTTGTGGCATATCAACTTGTCGTAATATCAGAATTATGGATTAGTGCCAGCACATCGGGGCCATTAGCACTTTTATATAAACCGAATCGTTGCCAATGCTATCCGATGCCAGTAATTTTTTAGTCATTAAACTACTTTCATACAATTCCACTTTCATGTCAGTAACCTTGTAAAAAGGATATTTGGCTTCAAGAAAACAGGCAAAAGGTATTAAGCCAAGAAACAGAATTAGCAGGATGTTCCTTTTAAATGTCATTGGTTTTTTGCTTGTTAATCAAATATACAATTATTCTGCTTTTTGCAAAATACCCAATCACCAAGCTTTAACGCAACAAAAAAGCCCCTCATTTCTGAGAGGCTTTTTAGTTAGTATTTAAATGGCTCGGTGCCTGAATTTGACTAATCCGGTGTTTGAGTATATCGAAGACACATTATGACCCACAAGCCTCGCAGGCTTCAGGATTGTCTAAGCTACAGCTCAATTGCGCCTGTTGCTCTTCAAAGCTCAATACATGGCCTTGTCCTCTGTCCACCACCAATTGGTCTTCGTTGCCTAACACAAAAGTAGGTTGTGCTAGCGCATTTTGATCAACGGTAAACTTAATGGCATCGGCAGCAGCTTTTGTGCGCAGGTAATACATGCCGGTTTTTAAACCTTTTTTCCACGAATAGAAGTGGGCACTGCTCATCTTGGCAAAGTTGGCATCCTGAATAAACAGGTTCAACGATTGCGACTGATCGATAAACGCACCACGGTCGGCAGCCATATCAATAATGGTACGTTGTTTAATTTCCCAAACGGTTTTGTAAAGCTCTTTAATGTTTTGTGGAATTTCAGGAATGTTTTGAACCGAACCATTGGCAGCAATGATTTTGTTTTTCAGGTTCTCGTTCCAGATACCCAGTTTTACGAGGTCACGTAGTAAGTGTTTGTTTACCACCACAAATTCCCCACTCAATACACGGCGTGTGTAGATGTTGCTGGTGTATGGCTCAAAGCACTCGTTGTTACCCAATATCTGCGAAGTGCTGGCGGTTGGCATTGGTGCCAGTAACAAACTGTTGCGCACACCGTATTTCATAATCTCTTCACGCAATACATCCCATTCCCAACGCGGGCTGGCAGCAACATTCCACATGTCGTGTTGGAAAATGCCTTTTGATACAGGTGAACCCTGATACGATTCGTAAGGGCCATCCACTTTTGCCAAATCTTTACTTGCAGTTAAAGCAGCAAAGTAAATGGTTTCAAAAATTTCGGAATTTAAACGTTTGGCTTCGGCACTTTCAAATGGATAGCGCATTAAAATAAAGGCATCGGCCAATCCCTGAACGCCTAAACCAATTGGGCGATGACGCAAATTGCTGTTGCGTGCCTCAGGCACCGGATAGTAATTGCGGTCAATAATTTTATTTAAGTTTAAAGTAGCCTGATAGGTTATTTCAAACAGTTTATTGTGATCAAATGTATTGGCTTTTTCGTCCACAAAACGCGGCAAGGCAATGGATGCCAGATTACACACGGCCACTTCATCAGGACTGGTGTATTCTAAAATTTCGGTACACAGATTGCTGGATTTGATGGTGCCCAAATTTTGTTGATTTGATTTTGAGTTGGCCGCATCTTTAAACAACATGTAAGGATTTCCGGTTTCAATTTGCGCTTCGATAATGGCAGCCCACAATTCACGGGCTTTTATCTGACGACGGAAACGGCCTTCGCTTTCGTATTTTGTGTAAAGGGCTTCAAATTCGGCACTGTGGCAATCGCTCAGTCCCGGACATTCGTTCGGACACATCAGGCTCCAATCGCCTTCTGCTTCCACACGTTTCATAAATAAATCCGGAATCCAGAGTGCAGTAAATAAATCGCGGGCGCGCATTTCTTCCTTACCGTGGTTTTTGCGAATGTCAAGAAAATCATAAATATCGGCATGCCATGGCTCAAGATAAACAGCAATGGAGCCTTTGCGTTTTCCGCCACCCTGATCAACGTAACGGGCGGTTTCGTTATACACTTTAAGCATTGGAATAATGCCGTTGCTGGTGCCATTGGTGCCTTTAATGTAAGAACCTGTGGCGCGCACATTGTGGATGCTGATGCCAATACCACCGGCACTTTGCGAAATTTTAGCGCATTGTTTTAAAGTATCGTAAATGCCATCAATGCTATCGTCTTTTACCTGTAATAAAAAGCACGAGCTCATTTGTGGTTTTGGTGTGCCGGCGTTAAACAAGGTTGGTGTGGCGTGTGTAAACCAACGCTCGCTCATTAAATTGTATGTTTTAATAGCGGCTTCAATATCGTTTTTATGAATACCAACCGCCACGCGCATAATCATGTGTTGCGGACGTTCGGCCACACGGTTGTTCATTTTTAAAAGGTACGAACGCTCAAGGGTTTTAAAACCAAAATAATCATAACCAAAATCCCTGTCGTATATAATAGAAGAATCAAGTGTATGGGCGTTTGCCATTACAATTTCATACACATCATCGGCAATAAGGGCGGCGCGTAAACCGTTCTTAGGGTCGATGTAGTTGTACAAAGCCTCCACTGTTTTGGAGAATGATTTAATAGTGTTTTTGTGCAGATTACTAACTGCAATGCGCGAAGCCAGTTGTGCGTAATCGGGGTGACGAACGGTAAGTGATGCCGCAGTTTCTGCAGCAAGGTTATCCAGTTCGCTGGTAGTTACACCATCATACACGCCATCAATCACTTTCTTGGCTACAAGAATCGGATCAACGTGTGCAGGCTCCAGGCCATAACTTAGTTTTTGAATACGTGCGGTAATTTTATCGAATTTTACCGATTCGCGGGTGCCATCTCTTTTTAATACAAACATACGCCTTTAGTTTTTTTTTGGTTTTTTGAGCCCCGATAACTATCGGGATTGGTTATTACAAGGTACTTTCAATTTTATCCTTTTTTGGTTGGTTGTTTTTCAATGTTTCAACAATTCACCGGTTAATTAAATTATTTCATTCTTTCTTAACATTTGGGGCTAAAATTCCCTTGCCAGACGTTGGTCTTGCTCACATAAAGTTACAAAATCGGGCGGGAGGAATTAGCCTACGAATGTTAAAACCTAGAAGTCTTCGTCCAGGTTAAACACGTTGTTTTCCTCTTTGTTGTTCATAACGCCGGCTTTTTGATATTCGGCCACACGTTTTTCGAAGAAATTGGTTTTACCCTGAAGCGAAATCATTTCCATAAAATCGAACGGATTCGAGGCATTATAGAATTTAGCGCAGCCAAGGGCTACCAGCAGGCGGTCGGCTACAAATTCAATGTATTGACACATTAAATCAGAGTTCATACCTATTAGTTTTACCGGAATAGCGTCCACCACAAATTTCTTTTCGATGGAAACGGCATCGGTAATAATTTTTGTTACCTGCTCTTTTGGCAATTGATTTTTTACATGGTGTGCATATAATAAACAGGCAAAATCGCAGTGCAGACCTTCGTCGCGGCTAATTAATTCGTTGCTGAATGTTAAGCCCGGCATGAGGCCGCGTTTTTTTAGCCAGAAGATAGAGCAAAAAGACCCCGAAAAGAAAATGCCTTCAACGGCTGCAAAAGCAATTAAACGCTCGGCAAAAGAGCCGTTGTTAATCCAACGCAAAGCCCACTGTGCTTTTTCTCCCACGCAGGGAACGGTATCCACAGCGTGTAATAAATGATCTTTTTCGGTAGGGTCTTTAATATAAGTATCGTTTAATAAAGAATAAGTTTCGGAATGTATGTTCTCCATCATAATCTGAAAGCCGTAAAAACAGCGGGCTTCAGGGTATTGCACCTCGTTAAGAAAATTAATCGCCAGATTTTCGTTTACAATGCCATCGCTGGCCGCAAAAAAGGCTAAAACGTGTTTTATAAAGTGTTTTTCGTTATCGTTTAATTTATTGTTCCAATCGGCAATGTCAGAGGCAAGGTCAATTTCTTCCGCCGTCCAAAAACTGGCTTCCGCTTTTTTGTAAAACTCCCAAATATCTTTGTATTTGATTGGGAAGAGGACGAATCGGTCCTTATTTTCGACAAGTATAGGTTCTGTCATGTTTATTAATTCGTTAATTTTTTGTAATCAGTATATGTGTGTGTAATCGCCTTTGCAAATAAATAGAAAAATAGTCCGAATAGATAGTTAAATGAATTAACAGCAGACCCAAGTTTTAAACAAATAATTTTTGTTAGAAAATGGTGAAAACCCGTGATTAGGTTGATTTACAAGCGAATAATAATTTTGCGAAAAAAGCGATAAATATTTTTGTTTGAGTCGAAAAAGTTTTTAAGTAAGAATACGAAACCTTACATTTTTATTCATTAAAATGTGCCTAAACGCCTTTGTTTTGGCAACATGTGAGCCCTAAAACGGCGTTATAAATGATTTAAAAATTAACCAATTCGAAACTTTTACCGGTAACTTTCGTTTAACTGGTTGCTAAAGGTGTAAACTATGTCGTCTGACGAACTACTTGCCTTAATTCATAAAAAAGATGCAAACGCCCGAAAAATGGTGTTTGACTCCAACTATGGAAAGCTTTATGGGGTTGCCATGCGCTACTGCAAAAGCCCAGAACAGGCCGAGGAAGTGTTTAATCTGGCATTTAACAATTGCCTGAATAAACTCGTGCAACTCAGGCAGGCCAAATCAATTAATCTCGATGAGTTTCTGGAAAAGGAATTTATTCAGGAATGCGTTACACACATAAAAAATATACGAAGCGAATACTATGTTTCGAGTACGGTGCATGCTACCGAAAGCGCCCCGAAAAACTACAATCTTTTTGAAAACAACGAGTGGATAGACTACAATCATGTTGACACGGAGGTATTGATAAAATCCCTTCAGCAACTGGTTCCAAGCCAACGATTGGTATTTAATTTGCATGTGGTGGATAACCTCAGCCTCAAGGAAGCGGCTACATTGCTCGAATCGAGCGAAGAAACCGTGAAAAGCAACCTTGAAAAGGCGAGGTACAACCTGCAAAAAAATATAGAAAAGAACCTTAAAAGTATTAAAGCATGAGTACTCACTTTACCTACGAAATTGATGAAAGAAAACTGCGGGTTAAATTAAGGGACATTGAAACACCACCAAGCCAAGAGGCCTGGCAAAAGTTCGATTCTTATTCTAACACTCAGAACAAGCACCATGGTCACAATCCGCTAAAGGATGTGAAGCTGCCGCTTAACCGCAACGTGATTATTCCGGCGGTGTTTGGTTTGTTAATTATTTTCTTTTCGGTACTGTTGTTTAATTTTATCAGCATTAAAAAGCCCGTGAGCGAGGTGGGTGCAGCCAGTTCTGCCATTACCACACCCGAAATAAAAACACAAATTGCAGCACCTTTACCCGAGGTTAAAACCCCAACAAGTAATGTTGCTTCAACTGCTACTAAAATCAATCCCCCTTCAGTCATCTCGCAAAGCTCTGTCTCAAAAACAGTTGCACCCAGCCCCGCACCTGGCATCGTTGCCAACAAAATTTTGCCAACACCAACAGTAGCGGTATTAAACAAAGTGCCTGCCATTGCACTGGCAAACCCTCAAAGCTCAACAGCCGTAAATTCCTTAAGTGCCAGCGCTCAAAATTCTTTAAGTGCCGAGTATCAGGCATCCTTAAAGAAAAAAAGCAAACGCCGTGCACCCGAAGTTATTGAAGGCGACTCGGCCAACAATAACCGCCCAGCCTTGGGTGGCGATGAGCGCGATACAGATGTGAGGCCGAATTAAGGCGAATTCCTAATTCTTTTAAGTGTAATTTTGTGCCTATGCTAAAAGACATAGAAACAAAGTCTGATATTGAAACACTCGTTAACGCTTTCTACGATCACCTGCTTCTGATAGAAGAAATGAAACCTGTCTTTGCCGGTTTGGATTTTAAAGCCCACGTTCCCCGCATTGTTCACTTTTGGAGTTTTGTGTTGCTGGATGAGCCGGGCTATACCACCAATGTTTTCGACAAACACCTTCACCTGCCCATAAGCCCACCTTTGTTTGATGTGTGGTTACACACTTTTACCTCAACGGTTGATAGTTTGTTTAGCGGCGAACGTGCCGAAATGGCCAAGCAACGTGCCACCGTTATTTCCTACACCTTTAAAAGCAAGTGGGAAAAGATAAACCCTCAAAATTAAGTTATTGCACAATTATTTTTTTAACGCCCACACGCTCTTCGTTAGTCAAACGCAGGTAATAAGCCCCTGGAGCCACGTTTAGTTTTATTGCAGAGCTATTATCTTTTAATTCGTTGGAATAAACAATTCTTCCATTCACATCAAAAATGTCAAGTTTATAGGTTTGCATTCCATCACTAACTTTTACAGAAAAATTACCGGCATTAACCGAAGGATATACATCAAAGCTTACTGCATTTGTTTCACCCGTATTTTTAATATCGGTTACTATCTGACTCAGGCTGGTTTCCCAAATACCGCGCCCAAAAGTGGATATATAGGTTTTATTTAATATTGGATTAAATTCAATGTCGGTAACAATTACATTGGGTAAACCACTGCTATAGGATTGCCAGTTAGTGGCGCCCTGGCTTAATAGGTAAACGCCCAAATCGGCCGCCAATAAAAGGTGGCTGGTGCCTGGCAAATATTTTACACAGTTAACAGGCACATTGGGCAGGTTGTAGCTAATGTTGGTCCAGTTTAGCCCACCATTGGTGCTTTTAAAAATTTTGTTCCCGGCCGAAAATCCTGCCATTGTAATTACCACTTCGTTGGCGTTGAGTGGATTTACATCCATGCTGGTGAAGTAAAGCGAATCCGGTAAATTGGAAGTAATGTTAGAATAAGACACGCCTCCATTTACGGTTTTAAAAACAAAACCCTTCATGCCCAGTTCGTACCTTACCCTGCGGGCGGCATACACCACCAAACTGTTGGTAGCGGCAACCGCCAAGGCGCTAATCTCAGTATTTTGCAAGGTGGTTGAATTGGTATAAATGCCGCCAATTCCGCTCCAGGTAAGGCCGCCATTGGTTGATCGTGCAATATTTTCATTGCCTACATACAATACTCCCGGATGATTATAATCTGCAACTATGGGTGCAGTCCACTCCGCTGCTTCGTTAAAAGGATTGGTGCTAACCACATTGCCCGTAACCCCATCATCAGTACTATGGAAAAAATTTCCAAACTGACTTGACCCAATAATGTTCTGATGGTTTACAGGATCTAGATAATTATCCATGCCGTCGCCGCCAAAAATACTGCTCCAGCTACTGCCATTGTAATAAAAGCTGGCATTGTCCTGCGCACCTGCAATCAAACGTCCCTTGCTATTTCTGGAACTCGACAAGCGGTAAAAGGAAGTACATTGCATGCCGTTGCTTAAATTAGTCCAGTTAGTAGTCCAGTTGCTTGTCCAGGAACCAATTTGCAAAGCAGCGGTTTTATAAATTCCACCATCGCAACAAACAAACACATCGCCGGTGCCTGGTTGGCGATCCATAAAATGCACATCGGCATGAATGGTGTTGGTGCCATTTTGAAAGGTCCAGTGCGAAATGGGATTAAAGCTCACACCACCATCGGTTGATCCCCAAAGATTAATTCCTCCGGTGTATAGGGTGTTTTTATTTGTCGCATCCACCAAAAAGGCCATGTCATAAGCACCCTGACCGCCGCTGCCACCGCCTTGTCCCCATTCCAGAATGTTATCAAAAGGTGCATTATAGGTCCAACTGGTGCCGGCATTTGTGCTTTTGTATACACCATAAAATCCATCGGTGTTATCACAACACATGGCATACACATAATTTTGATCGGAAGGAGCAATGGCCAGTTTAATGCGTTGCACAGTTCCCTGCATGGTAATGCCGGTGTTAAGCATGGTCCAGGTGCCTCCAAAGTTGGTTGATTTATATATAGCAGCATGACCCATGTTGGCATTTTTTACCCAACCGGTGGCCGCATAAATTACTGATGGATTTATTGGATCCTGCACCATGTCCCAAAAAAGCGAATCGAGTTGCTTTACCCAGGTAGTGCCGCCATTGGTTGTTTTATACATGCCACTTACACCGCAGGCCAACAACTCGTTTGAATTGGTCGGATTAATTACAATTTTACGAAGTAAGGAAGCATCGCCATTGGTAAGCTGAAAGCTCAGTCCGGTGGGGTTCCAGGTGAGGCCGCCGTCGGTGGTTTTATAAACACCTAGTCCGTAGTGCGTGTGTCGTTTTCGCCCATCGAGGTAAAGGCCTTTATCAATGTATTCAAAATCGCAAACAGAGGCATAAATGGTATTGGGATTATTTGGGTCAACACATATATCGCTTATTCGGGTGATGGGTAAGTTATCGGTTAAAGGGGTGTAGGAAACGCCGCCGTTAGTGGTTTTCCAGATGCCGCCCTGGGCCACTCCCACATAAAATACAGAGGTGTTGGTGGGATGAAAGGCCACGCAATTCACACGTCCTATGCCGTTTTCCATGTAGCCGGTTAAATTATTGGGAACTGCATTGGGCCCTACCGGATACCAAGGAGCTGAGGCAGAGGCATTGGCCTGTTTTTCCTGAGCCGCATTCACCGCTTCGTTTACATAAACGGCAAAGCCATCGGGTTCGCCATGACCGTTGGTGTGTAATTGCATGTCGGCTTCGTAACGCTTAAACTGTTTCCAATACTTTTTTGTGTTAAGATTGTTTGATGTTTTATACTGATGAAATTGCAACTGAAGTTCTTTAAACGAGAGAGCCCTGTTGCTGTTGTTCTGAATAAAGTTTTGAGCAACAGCGTTGAATCCGGAGCTTAAAACAGCTATTGACCAGAACAGAATTAGGGTAAGCGTTTTTTTCATCATAAATAGTGGTTTATCAAGTAAATTTATTAATTAAAAGCCGTGTTTCGATGTTAAGGTAATATTCGCAAAAAATTAGCTGGCTGAGGTACTTTTTTGCTAAGAGGTTGTTCTTAATATATATCTGGCACACCAAGCCTTAACCTTGTAAGGCCATTGAGATAATTATTAACTTGCTTCGTAATTTGTTGAGGGTAAAAAACATAGTTTCGGGGTTTCCAATAGTGATGCTTTTGCTGCTTTTTTGCGGAGCAGAACTTATGATTAACCCTGTAGGCAATTTTCCTCTTAACGACGATTGGTGGTATGCCTATCTTTTTGAAGAACTATTCGTAAAAGGCCACAATACCAATTTAAGTTGGGTGTCCACCAGCCTCTTTGGGCAATTGCTTATTACCAAACCTTATGCACTGGTGTTTGGTTATTCGTATGCTGCACTGCGTTTTTTCACCTTAATGCTTTCTTTTTTTACAATTTATTTTATACACTCTATTTGTAAACAACATTTTAAATTAAGCGATGGCATAAGTTTTTTTATTTGTTTACTGGTTATGTTTAATCCGCTTTTTTTATGTCTTTCCAACTCCTACATGACCGATGTGCCCTTTATGTTTATGCTTGTTGGCGCCCTATATTTTTACCTGTGTTATAAAACAACATTTCGTTTCTTTTACTTATTGTTAAGCATATTGTTCTTTTCTACTGCCATTCTTACACGTCAAATTACTCTTGCCTTTTTGCCGGGTTTGTTATTGGTCGAATTTCTCCACCTAAAGAAATTTGATTTTAAACTCCTGTTTTTATTTACCGTACCAGTTTTGGTTTTGTTTGTTTTTGAATATTGGCTACAAAATAGCAGTACCAACAACGGGTACAATTTTGTTTTTTCTGAAGGCATAAAATCCCGGCCCGGCGAGGCTTTGATGACTTTTTCAAAACGATGGGTACATTATCTGAGCATTTCGGGCTTTTTGCTTTTTCCGGTTTTGATTCCTTATGTAATAAAACAATTAGGTTCAAAAATTTTCCGCACGCTTTCCTTTTGGCTGGCTTTGTTAGTTTGTATTCCGGTAATCGTTTCCATTAAAAATTTTCCAATAGGGAATTACCTGTACAATGCCGGCATTGGTCCCGACACCTTTTATGATGTTTACATTCTGAACATCAACCATGCTCAAAACGAATGGAACATCCTTTTATACTTAATGCAGGCAATGGCTGCGCTGGGCGCTTTTTCAATCACATTATTGCTCATTAGCAGTTTCAAAATCCTGATTGGTAATTTGAAGAAAAAAGAAGTTACACTTCAGAACAGTTTTGCAACCTACCTTCTTCTGTCCCTGTTTTTTTATTACCTCTTTTTATGTTTTACCACCGGCATTTTCGATCGTTACATCATGGTGTTTGCCATTTTTGCCTTATTGGTATTTGCGCAAACACACAATAATTTTTTTCCCAATACAGCCCTTACCAAACTTTTACTTTTATTATTCGTTTTGTTTTCGTTGGCCGGCACCAAAGATTATTTGCAACTTAACCGTACTAAATGGGAGGCTGTTAGTTTTTTAAAAACCAATTTTCATATTTCTGATTCTGACATAAACGCGGGCTACGAACACGCCGGAAGTTCGAGGCCCGAAACGCCGGAATGGTTTGATAAATGGCGCAACATTAAACCAAGCCCTTACCTGCTCAGCAAAGGACCTGTTAAGGGTTACAGCAAGTTTAATTTCTTTAGTTACCAACGCTACCTTCCTTACAAAGAAGACACCGTTTTTATTTTAAGATTAAATCCCGATTTTCTTAATTAATAGTAATTTTACACCCTGTACTACAGCCATCAATAAAGGAATTTTTTTATGAAGTTTGAGAACAACCTTGCATTTGCGCAACAATTGGATAAAGCCGATCGCTTAAACACCTATCGGTCAAAATTTTTTTTTCCGCAACACAACGGAAAAGACGTGGTTTATTTTACCGGCAATTCGCTTGGTTTACAGCCCAAAACAACGCAAAGTTACATTCAGCAGGAATTAAACGATTGGTCGGCCTTTGGTGTGGAAGGGCATTTTCTGGCCAAATATCCCTGGTTGTCGTACCACGAATTTTTAACCGAAAAAATGGCAAAAATTGTGGGCGCGCTTCCCGAAGAAACCGTGATGATGAACCAGCTCACAGTAAACCTCCATCTGCTGATGGTGTCATTTTACCGACCTACCCAACAGCGGTACAAAATTTTGTGTGAGGCTAAAGCTTTTCCTAGCGACCAATACGCACTGCAATCACAGGTTAAATTTCATGGCCATGATATTGCCGATGCTTTAATAGAAGTTTCGCCCCGCGAAGGAGAATATCACATACGTGAAGAAGATATTCTTTCCGCCATCGAAAAAAACAAAGACTCACTGGCCCTGATTATGATTGGCGGTGTAAATTATTTTACCGGTCAGGTGTTTGATATGAAAACCATTACCGAAGCGGGGCACAAAGCCGGAGCAATTGTGGGATTTGATTTGGCGCACGGTGCCGGTAACATTAAACTGGAGCTGCATAACTGGAATGTTGATTTTGCAGCCTGGTGCAGTTATAAATATTTAAACAGCGGACCGGGCAGTGTGGCCGGTGCTTTTGTGCATCAAAAACATTTAAGTAATACAAATTTGCCCTTGTTTGCAGGATGGTGGGGACACGATAAAAAAACCCGTTTTTTAATGGACAGCACCTTTGTGCCCATGCCCACAGCCGAACGCTGGCAACTTAGCAATGCTCCCGTTTTTAGCATGGCAGCATGCAGAGCCAGTCTGGATATTTTTGACGAAGTGGGAATGGATGCACTCTTCGAAAAAAGCCGTCATCTGACCGCATACATGGAATTTATAGTGGCTGAAATTAATAAGGAGAAAAACAATTGCTTACAAATTATTACGCCAGCACAAAACCGTGGTTGCCAGATTTCGATTGTGGCCAACGGTTATGGCAAAGCCCTTTATAATAAACTAATTGAAAACGGTGTAATACCCGATTGGCGCGAACCCAATGTGATACGTTGTGCCGCAGTGCCGCTTTACAACTCGTTTGAAGACATTTACCGTTTTGGCGAAATTCTTAAAAGCTTACTTTGAAGTTTTACATTTCAAACAAAAAATAATAAAAAAATCCGGCTACAAACCGGATTTTTTAATTTCGCATTTAGGCAAACGCTTATTTTACTTTAGCAGGTGCATTTGCAAGATTAATCGCACCGGTAATATCCATTTTAATACTGCCTACTAATACATCGGCTTTTGCTCTCAAAGGTACATGGTTGTCATCGTCGCTAATCCAAACATTCAAATCTTCTTCTTTTTTAAACACCCTGCCTTTTTGTACAATGGGTCTGAATTTAAGCGCTTTAAATTTTCCAAGGTCGGTTGTAATTACTTCACGACCCATAAAACGAATCTTCAATGGCCATACTTCTTTATCCAAAAAACAGTTGAGACTAAACACATCGCCTTCTTTGGCATTACTCAAATCAAGATTACGCGCCGAATAAAAAGCACTCACCATGTCCTGAATACCAAAAGGCACATCCACTTTCTGGTCCTTACCGATGTCCACTTTTTTGGTGTAGTGATTAAACACATAATCCTGACTGAATTTATAACCACCCTCGTCCACACGGCGAACAAACAACCAGGGAATTAAAGCGTCTTTGTCCATGTAGGTTTCGTAACGGTCGCGCACTTTAAAAAACACATCGGTTGCGCCGGTAGTGTATCCATTGCCAACAATGTGGTACACTTTGCGTTTATTTACTTCAATAACATCCGGTTTTACTTCAAGCACAGCAACGCCTGCGTTTAACATGCCGTAATGCATGCGGTAAGTAAGCACCTCACCGGGTTTAAAAGCTGTGTTGGTTTTAACGGGTAAAGCATCAAAAATATTCTGCGGAACAGAGGTTTCAGATAACTGAAGGTTTCGGGTTGTATTAGAATTGGCCGAACATAAAACCACCAAAGCAGCAGCAGCGCTTCCCTTTAAGAATGTATTCCTGAACGTTTTCATAATTTAAAGATAATCCAAATTGTGTGCCAAAGGAATAGAATTCGCGGTATTAAAATTTGTTAATTAATTGCATCAAAGTCCCTCTTTGCCTTGCCAAATCCTGTGCCAGAACTTTATTTGTCAAAATACGGCCTATGCCAAGGGTTTTAAGCAAAAACGGGTGGTAATACAAACAAAAGGCGCCACTAAGTGCCAAAACAAAAACGCTCACTAATGGAATTAGTATGTTTGGCGAAAACGAATAGGGAATAAAAAACCACAACATATAATTTAAAACAAAAACAACCATTCCAACACCAAGCCCAATAGAAGAGTAAAATTCCCGGGCTTTAATAATTTTTCGGGTAAGCCTGTCGGTTACAAAAAGAGGAGGTAAATTACCAATTAAACCCAGTATGTAAAATGGTAATCCCATAACTACTAACAGATATCTGAGTAATAATAACGGATAAGTAACGTGTTTATTTTGTGTGGGTGCAATTAACCAGTCTCTTAATTTGTTTTTATCAAGTGTACTAAAATATTCTCTGCCTTTAATTTTAAATTCGTCTAATGCAGGATTATTCTGGGCGGATGCCTGATTCACTTTTTCTGTGAGTTCTCTTAGGGCTGTTAACTGATGGTCGAGATTGGAATAATTTAGCCCCATTTTATTTACAAGATCTTTTTTACATAGTTTTTCCAACATGTAAACAGCTTCATCATCGGCAGGATTGTTGATGTGCGTTATTAAATCCTTTAGCTGTGGTTCGAGGTAAGCCAATAGTTTGTTATTGCCTTTTGCGGGATTGGCATGGTATTCATCAATAAAATCTCTCACAGCAATGGGCTCGCCTATGTTGTAAAACAAATTGCTTCGGAATTTATCGGGCCTGCTGTAATTTATTCCTACCGGAACAACCACCAGATTTTCGGTACACAGGTATTCATAAGCACCAAATACCATTCGCGCTACTCCTTTTTTTAGGGGCCGTAATCGCCTTTCCTGCACGCAGAGCCCTTCGGCAAAAATAATTACTTTGGCATTTTTTTTAAGTAGTTGGTTAATTTTGCGATAAGCATCTTCATTTTTTTTCAGACCTTCCTTGCCGCCGTCCTGAATTCTGAAAATAGGCACAATGCCAATTCTTTCGAGCAACCAGCTGATAATGCCGGGTTTAAATGCATCGCCACGTGCAAGGTATTTTAGGCGGGGCGGATAGCAGGCCATGGTAAGCGCCACTGGGTCGGTAAACGCATTAGGATGATTCATGGCAATAATTACCGGACCTTTTACCTGCATATAGGCAATGTTTTTAACCTGAATTTTTTTGTAAAAAACAGGTAGTAAAAAGCTTGTCCAGAATTTAAGAATGTGCCAAATCATCAATCAATCAAATCGTAAAAATAAACTAATTTTTTAATGCCGCTCTTTTAACATTTTGTTAGTAACATTTGACTCTTTTTTAAGCCTCAAATCCCTAATTTTTCAGTACATTTAAAGGATAATTAAAAAAATTACTACAGAAGAAATTTATGTCAGAAGTTACAACGGAAAAAGAGAATTACGGAGCGGATAATATTCAGGTATTAGAAGGATTAGAGGCGGTTAGAAAACGTCCTGCCATGTACATTGGCGATATTGGCATCAAAGGCTTACACCATTTAGTGTACGAGGTGGTGGATAATTCCATCGACGAGGCCCTTGCCGGTTATTGTAAAAACATTGTGGTAACCATTCTTGAAGGCAATTCCATCCGCGTGAAAGACGACGGAAGGGGCATTCCAACGGGCATTCACCCAAAAATGGGCGTAAGCGCACTCGAAGTGGTTATGACAGTGCTGCACGCCGGTGGAAAATTTGACAAAGACACTTACAAAGTTTCGGGTGGTTTTCACGGGGTTGGTGTGAGTTGTGTGAATGCACTTTCATCGCACATGAAAACCGAAGTGCACCGCGATGGTAAAATTACCGTGCAGGAATTCAGTTGCGGCAAACCATTATATCCTGCCAAAGAAGTGGGCGATACCACCTACAGAGGCACCATTCAAACGTTTTCGCCCGATATGAGTATATTTATTGCCGGCGACTATAATTTTGCCACCCTGGCCAATAGAATGCGTGAATTGGCCTATCTGAACAAAGGCATTGCCATTACCCTGGAAGACGATCGTGAGAAAGATGAACATGGCAATCCGGTTACCGAACGCTTTTATAGCGACGGTGGCTTAAAAGAATTTGTGCTTTATCTTGACGGGGCCAAAGAAAAACTCATTGATGAACCCATTTACATTGAAAACAATACCGGTAGCATTCCGGTAGAAGTAGCCATGCTTTACAACAATTCGTTTGCCGAAAGCATTCACAGTTACGTAAACAACATCAACACGCACGAAGGAGGCACCCATCTTTCTGGTTTCCGCCGTGGATTAACGCGTACCTTAAAAAATTACGCCGATAAAAACGGTTTGTTATCCAAAGTAAAATTTGAAATTAATGGCGACGACTTCAGAGAAGGCTTAACCGCCGTTATTTCGGTAAAAGTTCAGGAGCCGCAATTTGAAGGGCAAACTAAAACCAAATTGGGTAATAATGAGGCCATTGGAGCCGTGGATACTGCAATCAGCGAAGCGCTTAACAACTACCTGGAAGAACATCCAAAACAGGCACGCATTATTGTGGACAAGGTAATTTTGGCCGCCACAGCCCGCCACGCCGCCCGCAAAGCCCGCGAAATGGTGCAACGCAAAAGCGTAATGAGTGGTTCGGGATTACCCGGTAAATTGGCCGATTGCGCCAGTGGCGACCCAGTTGCCTGCGAATTATTTTTAGTGGAAGGGGACAGTGCCGGTGGAACAGCCAAACAAGGCCGTAACCGCGAGTATCAGGCCATTTTACCATTAAGGGGGAAAATTCTTAATGTTGAAAAAGCACTCGAATACAAAATTTACGAAAACGAAGAGATAAAAAATATTTTCACGGCTTTGGGCGTTTTCAGAGGTACCACCGAAGATGAACGTGCCTTGAATATTGAAAAATTGCGTTACCACAAAGTCATCATTATGTGTGATGCCGATGTAGACGGCTCTCACATTACCACACTTATTCTTACCTTCTTCTTCCGCCACATGCGCGAGTTGGTTGAAAAAGGTCACGTTTACATTGCCGCACCTCCACTTTATTTAGTGAAAAAAGGTAAAGATCAACGCTATTGCTGGAATGAAGAACAGCGCGACATTGCCATTAAAGATATGGCCGGCGAAAAAGTAGATTCAGTAAACGTACAGCGTTATAAAGGCTTGGGTGAAATGAACGCCGAGCAATTGTGGGAAACCACACTGAACCCTGAAAGCCGTACTTTAAGACTGGTGACTATTGACAGCGCTTTTGAAGCGGATAGAGTATTTAGCATGTTAATGGGTGATGAAGTTCCGCCAAGAAGGGATTTTATTGAAAAAAATGCCAAATACGCTAAAATAGACGCTTAAATTTTTTCCAATGCAATCCAATGCAGCTACACCTGAGGAGTACATGAATACTTTGCCTGCTGACCGTAAAGCAGCTATTCAGGAATTGAGAAAAGTAATTCTTAAAAACCTGCCCAAAGGTTTTAAGGAAGAGATGAATTATGGCATGCTTGGCTATGTGGTACCACATTCCAAATATCCAAAAGGTTATCATTGCGACCCAAAACTGCCATTGCCTTTTTTAGCCATTGCTTCTCAAAAAAATTTTATTGCCGTTTACCATATGGGAATTTATGCTGATGCCCAGCTTCTGCAATGGTTTACTAAGGAATATGCCGTGCAGGCCAAGAGTAAGTTAGACATGGGCAAAAGTTGCATCCGGTTTAAAAAACCCGAACATATTCCCTACAAATTAATAGGTGAACTGGCCAAAAAAATTACAGTGCAGCAATGGATTGAGAAATATGAAAGTGCTTTTTTGAAAAAATAACAGTACCGTTTAAACAATACCCATGGAATGCTTACTTTAGGGTAGGCATTTTTTGTTTACAGGAAAAACCATATTTATTGCGCCTCTGGATTGGGGTTTGGGTCATGCTACCCGCTGCGTGCCCATTATACGTGAACTGGAGAAAAAAAATAAAATCATAATTGGCACAACGCCCGCCGTTAAATCGTTGTTTGATGAGGAGTTTCCGCAGCTTCAACAGGTGGAGCTTCCATCATACAACATCCGCTATTCGCAGTGGCTGCCACTTTGGATAAAACTTCTTATATCGTGGCCGGGCATAAAAAAAGTAATTGCCAGCGAACACCAGATTTTAAAGAAACTGGTGAGTGATTTGAACATTGATGTGGTAATAAGCGACAACCGTTTTGGGGCTTACACAAATAAAGTTCCCTCCGTTTTTATCACACATCAGTTGTTTTTAAAAACACCTTTTGCAGGGGGGCTGGCTCAAAACATTAATAAAAAATACATTCTTAAATTTAGTGAGGTGTGGGTGCCCGATTACGAAAATGAAAACGACTGCTTGTCGGGCAAACTCAGCCATGGCAGTCACTTTCATGCCAATGTAAAATATATTGGACCTCAAAGCCGCTTGACATTTAAAGACAATTTACCATCAAAATACGACGTGCTTTTTCTACTATCGGGACCCGAACCACAACAAAGCATTTTAGGTCAATACTTAATTTCAACTATTGCAAAAAAACCAGATTTAAAATATGCGCTCGTGAGCAATTCTTTTGTTGCTAACAGTACCCCGCAATTGGATGTTTTTAAATCGCCCAAGGCCGAAAAACTGAGTGAACTCATTGCCCAAAGCCAAAAGATAGTCTGCCGGAGCGGTTACAGCACTTTAATGGATTTGCACCTTCTAAAAAAGAAAAATATTGTGCTTATACCCACACCCGGACAAACGGAGCAGGAATACCTGGCTGAATTGTGGCAAAATAAATTTAAAATTTCTGCGTTAAAGCAAAGTAAAGCCGAGCAAATCATTTAAAAGTTTAACCCGAACAATTATTAAGCCCCAAACAAAATACTATGCGTTGCTTTTAATTCGGCTATTATGGTTTGGTAGTATGCGTGCACAGGTTTCCGAAAACATTGCACTTAATTACAGTAAGGATGACATTAATGTTAACTTCCTTCAGACTTTGAATCCGGCGCAATTGGCGGAGGCGTTGATTAAAAATAAAAACTCTGAAAAAGAGAAATTTGATGTGATTTGTGCCTGGGTGGCCAGTCATATAAAATATGACTTTGATTCTTATTACTCTCCCGGAGGAACAAGTCAAAACCATTTAAAGAGAACGTTACTTTTTCGCAAAGGCATGTGCCTGGATTATGCCACCTTAATGGACACACTTTGTGCTATGGCACAATTAACCAATGTGACCATTTATGGTTATGCCAAAGATGAAATTTTTGACGTGAACGATTCTATTTACATAGATAACCATGCCTGGAATGCGGTTAGATTGGACGGATTGTGGTATGTTTATGACGTAACCTGGGCGGCCGGTGAAGTTGAATACAATTATACACGATTCAGCCGCGCTATCATAAAATTATCTGACCGCTTTGCAAACAGCTATAAGCGTAAAAAGTTCCAAAAAATGAAACTTCCTTATGCTTACGATTGCAAGAGCACGCAAATGCCCGTTTATTATTACGTACCCCGAAAATTCAACCAGTTTTTGCAACATTTGTTGTGGAAAATTCCACTGAGAGTTAAGCAAAGCTTTCTTCAAAAAATTAATGCCAATTTTTATTTAACTGCCCCCGAAACTTTTGCTATAACTCATTTTCCCGACAATCCGGTTTGGTCATTGTTACCGGGTGTAAGCATGCGAAATTTTGAGGCCGACAGCGATTATTACCATCTGAATGAAAGCACCTACAATTTTCAAAACCGCCATGGCAGCACTTGCGCTGAATGTGATTCGAACGTAGAATTAAACCCATTGGAAAAACTAAAATATTTGAGAGAACAGAGTATCCGCTTCAATCAACGCAACCATTTTATTGCAACCAATTGCGAATTTGAAATTGCTGAAATCTATTACAAAAAGGCCTTGCTTTGTAAGGATTCGCTTTCAAAGATAAACAACCTAGACACAACACTGCAATTTTATACCCTCACCAAAAACAGTTTAAGAAAAAGTACAAGCGATATTAACACCGACTTTGGCCTGCAAAAAAGCAAAAACCGGCGCAAACAGAATTTGCTTTTAAATGATAATAAAAAACATCTCGCCTTTGTAAGAGATCAGGTGGAAATGACCCTGGCCAGCCACCGAAGTATAATTGAGTCCTCCAACAGAAGCAAGGCAGGCATTCAAAAGTACGATAACCGAAAAGATTTTGTATTGAATCTGGAAACGCCTGGTGTTATTAATACTAATATTCGTGTGGATTCAAAAAGAATTATAAAGTTAAGCAGTCACTTAAATCATACTCAGCTTCAGATTGATTCGCTAACCGCATTAATTGATAACGATAAAAAACTGTTGGATTCGGTAAGCGAAAACCTCTCCTTTAAAATCTGGCAGAAAGTACTAAATCACAAAACCCTAATACGACCTATTATAGAGTGCATACAGCTAAGAAAATTTC
Source organism: Bacteroidia bacterium (assembly GCA_020846335.1). Classification (GTDB taxonomy): domain Bacteria; phylum Bacteroidota; class Bacteroidia; order B-17B0; family Aurantibacillaceae; genus Aurantibacillus. The sequence goes on along the minus strand of JADLED010000119.1, from coordinate 7,932 downwards.
TGAAGGACAATTTTAAAAAACCCATTGTTGAAACACGCAAACAGCTTTCGCAATTTGAAAAAGAGTATTCAGATGAACTGGAAGAAGAAGTTTATCAACCCACAAAACATGTCTATCAAACGCTTGACAATCTTCTTAAAACTATCGAGAAACGTAACTATCTTGAAAAAGACAATTACACCACCAAACTAAATCTTTGTAAACTAAATCAGTACACCATTTCCGATTTATCGGACTACAAAAATTTTCTTAATGCAGAAAACAAAGAGGATTATTGCTGGTTAAAAGGAAAATTTCCCACTTTAAACTCTATCAACGAAGGCTTTAAACGACTTAAAGAAGAACAAAGTTATGCCATTGAAATAATTACTAAGGAAAATGCCATTGAGCGACTGAGGGCTTCTTACATTAACAAGGAATTACTCCGTAGAAAAAAGAAGGACAAAAACATTGTTTCCCACAACACGTCACTTACAAGAATGAAGTTTAACGCCGCCAATAAAACAAAAAGAGCCTTTTTGAAACAACTCAAAAACAAACGCAAAAAATAACTGGTTAATAAACTCGCTTCCAAGCAATGAAAACGCTGATTATACTATTTTTTCTTGCCTGTTTAATGCACTTGCCATATTGTGCATTTGCTCAAAGCATTGATCCCATTCGTTTCGAAAAAACAGCCAGATCCACCCGAAAAATAACCAATCCCAAAGTTTTGGTGGCCACCATAACCAAGGGTAAATCGGGCGAAAAAGAAAAGTTTGACGCCATTTTTAACTGGGTGGTTAACAACATTGATTACAATTACAGCATCTATTTTTCTTCGGGAGGAGTTAGCCCCATGTCGGTGAAACAAATTTTGAAGTACAAATCGGGGGTTTGTTTGCATTATGCTTTTTTAATGGACACACTTTGTGCTTTGGCCGATATTACCAACGTAACCGTTTTGGGTTATGCCAAAGACGAATTGTTTGATGTGAAGGATTCCCTATACATGGATAACCATGCCTGGAACGCCGTAAAACTAAATGGGTTGTGGTATTTGTATGATGTTACATTCTCTTCAGGAGAGGTGTTTTACCGCTACACAAAATTTTCGCAGGCAATTAATTATATTATAAGACATTGGATAATAGGCTACAAACAAGTAGTAATAAAACCCAAACCCCGATTTTTCTTTTTTAATGATTGTGACGGTGATACCGCGGCCGAAAGGCAAAGAAAACCAATAATAAAAACAGTGAGTTATGTCAAATTCAAATTGCTTTATCATTTGTTACAAAAATTTAAACCACGGTTTGTACGCGATTATAAAAAAAACATGACCGCCGATTACTATTTAACAGAACCCGAATTGTTTGCTATTCAGCACTTTCCGGACAATCCTGTGTGGTCGCTCACAGCCACAAAAAGCATGCAGGAATTTGAAGGTGATAGTGCGTTTTATTATCTAAACGACAGCAGTTTTGCCCATCAAAACAGGCAGGGCCGAACCTGTGTTGAGTGCGATGCCGAAATTTATATGGACGCACTCAACTGGAGTCTCAACATGCGAAAAAGAAGTTTAAAATTTAATCCGCACAATCGTTTTATAACTTCAGCATGCGAATATTGTATTGCTCTGGTAAAATTTAACGCCGCCAAAAAAGCCAAAGACTCCTTAACCAAAGTTACCTTACTCGATACCTCCCGCACCCTTTTAAATGAAGCGCGCGCAAGCATGCGGCAAAGCGTTTTAAACCTTCGTGCCAATTACGTAAGTCAAAAGGATAAAAACATGCGTAAAGTTTATGCGCTCATGGATGAGAACAAAGCCCACTCGGAATTTATAAAAAACCAGATTGCGCGCACCAACCAGGAAACACGAAACATAAGAAGCCTTGAAGACGAAATAAACCTCAGGGCAAAAAAAACCTTCCGCCGTTCGTTTACATTAAACCGTTTAAAAAAAGGTAAAGAGGTTGAAATTAGCCACACACCTTCGGAGGCAGTGTTAGAGCAATTAAAAAGGCAACATCAGCAAACCATGTTAAAGGCAGATTCCTTAACCCGAATGTTTGAGGATTTAAAAACAGATTTTAGTAATTTACTTCCTCCGCTGTCCGACAACTTGTGGAAACAGGTGCAAATTCACGACTCGCTTTTGAGACCAATTATCAGCTCAACAAACCTGAGGACAAAACTACTTGACAATTTTAAAATAGAAATTGTGGAAACACGCAAAAGGATAAATTGGGCCGAATCCTTTTATAAACTTCAATCAGACAGTGGCTTGAGCCGAATGTCGGAAAAAGCGTTTGATCTGGCGCATTTAATTTTAAATGTGATGGATGACAGAAACCGAACGATGGAAAACGGGTATAAACTAAAAAAACAGCTTATTAAATACGGGGCGCTTGAACCCGAAAAACTCGACGAACACACAACGCGTATGCAACAACTAAATGACGAAGATTTTTGCTGGCTTCGTGGAAAAAATTCGATGTATCTGCGCTCTCTGTTTCATGGGTTTGTTTCGCTGAAAGGCCGTCAGCGTGAGTTTGAAGGGGCTATTAGAACCGAAAACAGAGTAGAGGGAATTCGTTCAAGAATGGTGGGTGCCGAACTAAGTAAACGCCGAAAAAAGTATTCAAGAATTCTAAAAGGAAATCGCCGCGCGGTTTTTCGCAAAGCCATTGAGGTGAAAGATTACAAAAAAAGTTACCTTGACAAACTCCGCAAAAAGGCAAAAAAAGAAAAACGAAGAGCAAAAAAGAAAAAGTAATTAAAACTCGTTAACGCCCTGCACTGTGGTGTATTTCATGGTGTATTTTACCCCGGGATTCATGTACTTATAAGCACTGTGGCTCATCAAGGCTGCTTCGTGAAAGCCGCACAAAATAAGTTTGAGCTTGTTTTTATACGAGTTAATATCTCCAATGGCATAAACTCCCGGAATATTAGTGCTGTAGTCCTCTGTGTTTACTTCAATGGCATTTTTATCGAGGTTTAAACCCCAGTTTTCTATAGGCCCCAACTTAGGACTTAAACCAAATAAAGGGATTAAATGTTGCGTTTCGATGTGCTGTTTCTCCTGTGTTTTCACATTAACAATGTCCACGCTTTCCAACACCTCATTTCCATTCACACTGGCAATGTTGCTGTTAAGTAACAACTTAATCTTACCTTCCTCTGCCAGTTTCAATACCTTGTTAACGCTGTCGGGGGCGCCTCTGAAACTTTCGCTACGGTGTACCAGAGTTAATTCAGAACACACTTCACTTAAAAAAATCGACCAATCCAAAGCGCTATCGCCACCACCTGCAATTACCATTTTTTGTCCACGGTATTTTTCCGGATCAAGAATCATGTAATTAACTCCTTTGCCATTTTCAAATTTTTCCAATCCACCCACTTCTGGTTTTCTTGGTTCAAAACAGCCCAACCCACCTGCAATAACAACAACTTTAGAGTGAATTTTAGCACCCATATTGGTGGTGAGTAAAAAATCCTGTTCTCCGCGTTTTTCAAGAGATTCAATTCTTTGGCCAAGTGTAAATCCCGGCTTAAACGGTTCGGCCTGTTTTAATAAATTATCAACCAGTTCCTGCGCCAACACCGAAGGATAACCGGGAATATCGTAAATGGGTTTTTTAGGATATATTTCAGAAAGTTGTCCTCCAATCTGGGGAAGATAATCAATTAAATGGCAGCGCATTTTTAGTAAACCGGCTTCAAAAATGGCAAACAGGCCAACAGGTCCGGCGCCTACTATTGCGATATCTGTTTCAATCATTGAAAAAAATTTTTGCAAATGTAGGGTATTTTTAAATAATGTTGGTTTTATGGAAGGATTAGTAGTGAAAAACAACCACAAAAAGCTTGTTTTTGCCTAAAAAGTTTGTAGGAATGAAAAAAATGACCGTATTTTGTTTTAAATCTCCAGACAAAAAACCCCACTAAGTTTGCCAAATGTTAAATTAATTTGAATTTAACTTAATTATTAGGTATCTTGGCGGATTATTAATTAGAAACTAAAGCACGTAATAAACAAATAAAGTAAAATGAAAAAACAACTACTTTCTATTTTTGCAGCGTTATCAGTAGGTACTGTAATGGCGCAAACTGCAAGCACAAGCTGGAGTATCTCCCAGAATGCGGCTTTCACCAATACCTCAGTGGGTATCAGGTTCCTTGACGCTGTGGACAACAACGTTGTATGGGTAATGGGTTACGATGGATTCGCTCCACGCCGTAATTACAATTGGGTTTCAAGAACGATAAACGGAGGTACCACCTGGACTGCAGGTACAGTTTATCAAAGCACAACTACACCTGCCATTGGCGATACCGCTAATTACGTGCCTGCAAATCTTGAAGGTATTGATGGCAACACTGCATGGGTGTGTGCCTTCCAAAAAGGGCCTCTTCCTTATACTTCTACCAACCAGGGTGGTGGCGTTTTATACCGCACAACCAATGGTGGCACCACTTGGTCTAACATGACAGGTACCGGTATGTTTACAAACACTACCAGCTCTTTTGCAAATTTCGTAACCTTTTTAACGCCATCAGTAGGTATTACTGTTGGTGACCCAGTGGGTGGTTCTTATGAGATTTGGAGAACTACCAACGGTGGTTTATCGTGGAGCGCAATTCCTGCTGCTTCAATTCCGGCTCCAGGAAGTGGGGAATATGCTATTGTTAACCTTTATGCCAAATACGGTACTTCCAACATTTGGTTTGGAACTCAACAAGGTCGTATTTTCTATACCACTAACTCTGGTTTAACCTGGAACGTTTCTAATTGCGGTGCTTCTACCTCAACTGTTACAGAAATCGCATTTAACAGTGCCTCTGACGGACTTGCTTATGTTGTAAACGCCAGCGCTACTTTTGAGCTTTGGAGCACAACTAATGGTGGCGCTACTTGGTCAATGATAAGCCCTACACCTGCAAACATTGGTTTAAATGATGTTTGTGGCGTACCGGGCACTAACTTATTCGTTTCTTGTGGTGCTGGTAATACCAACACTATTATTTCTTATTCAAGTGACAATGGTGTTACCTGGACTGATTACGGCAGCACCGGCATTCAATACCTTACAGTTGATTTCGCCAATAACACCTCTGGTTGGTCAGGTTCTTTCAGCGACAATACCAATCCAGCAATTGGTGGTATCTGGAAATATACAGGGTCGGCAATTACATCAACCGCTCTTCCAACATCTGCTTTTGCTATTGCACCAAATCTTTGTTTAACCGGCCCTTCTGCAAGTGTGGTACCAACCAACTCTTCTACAGGTAATCCTGCACCTTCTTACAGTTGGTCTTCATCACCTGCTGGTCCTGTGTTTTCAAGTGCAACAGCTACTAATCCTACAATTACCTTTGCTACACCGGGTACCTACACCATTAGTTTATTAACCACTAATTCAACCGGCACCAATGTTTCTACACAAATTATTACTGTTCAGGCATGTAGTTTGCCAAGTGTTGCATTTACAGCTCCTACCAATACCATCTGTAACAATGGAGTTATCTCCACCACCAATTCAAGTACAGGTGGCGCTCCGGCACCAAGTTATTCCTGGTCTGCAATTCCATCTGCCGGTGTAACGTTCTCACCTTCTGCTATTGCCATGAATCCTACTTTAAAAGCTGCCACTCCTGGTACATACACTATTACTCTGGTTGGTACTAACAGTCAGGGAACAGTTTCTACCACACAAACTGTTGTGGTTAACAGTTGCGCACCTAATGTTAACTTTGGTGTACCTGCCATTTTCTACAAATGTTTAGCCACTGACAGAATGGTTACCACCAACTCAACAGCAGTTATCAATGGTCCAAATACTTTTACATGGAGCATTCAGCCAAGTAGTGGTGTTAGTATCGCACCTCCGGGAGTTAACGCTCAGAATATTTCTGCCAACATCACAAATACTGCCATTACCATTTACACCATTACTTTAAGAGCAACAAATGCTTCCGGTACAGCTTCTGCTGTTCAAACATTCTCTGTTGACTTCTTCTGTTTAGGAGTAGATGAAAGCAATAGTATTTCAAACAATCTGGTTGTATTCCCTAACCCAGCTCACGATCAAATCAATATCACACTTCCATCAAGCATTGAATCTTACAATGTAAAAATTGTAAACGTTTTAGGTTCTGTAGTTGTTGATGAAAAGGTGAGCAACACTAAGGAAAGCACTACCATTAGCCTTGGCAACAAAGCCAAAGGTGTTTACTTTATGACGATAGAAGCCAATCGTGAAAAAGTAACAAGAAAAATTGTAATCGAATAATATTAAGCAACTTCAATAAAGCCGTCGGGTCAAATCCGGCGGCTTTTTTATTTTATGAATAAACTACGCATTTTATTTATGGGCACACCTGAGTTTGCGGTGGCCAGTTTAATGGCACTTAAAGAGGCCGGTCATAATATTGTGGGTGTGGTAACTACAGCAGACAAGCCTGCAGGCAGAGGGCAAATCATTCATCAGTCGGCAGTAAAAGAATATGCCCTCAAACATGATCTTAAATTATTGCAACCTGTAAATTTAAAAGACGAGAAATTTATTGAAGAATTGCGCCATTTGAATGCTGACCTGCAACTGGTGGTGGCGTTTAGAATGTTGCCGGAAGCGGTTTGGAACATGCCACGTTTGGGCACCTTTAACCTTCATGCATCTTTATTGCCAAGATACAGAGGCGCAGCGCCCATTAACTGGGCAATTATTAATGGGGATGATGAGAGCGGTGTGACAACTTTTAAACTCAAGCACCAGATAGACACGGGTAATATTTTATTTTCTGAAAAGGTAAAAATTTTGGCCAACACCAGCGCCGGTGAGTTGCACGATGCACTCAAAGAAACCGGTGCAACTTTATTCTTAAGAACCGTAAATGCCATTTCAAAAAGTGACGAAGACGGAACAGCATTGCCATTTTCTGAACAGGACAATACACTTGTTAGCCACGCCCCTAAAATTTTCAGAGAGACCTGTCGTATAAACTGGGATAAAGATGCTAAGTCAATACACAATTTGATACGTGGGCTAAGCCCTTACCCAGCCGCCTTTACAGAGCTGCATAACGAAGGCCTGAAACCGCTAACGGTTAAAATATATAAAGCCGTTTATATTTTGCAGGAAGAGGTGAGGGATAATGGTAAGCTGATTACTGACAATAAAAGTTTTTTGCGCGTGAAGTGTTTAGGTGGTTGCATAGAAATTATGGAGTTGCAAATGGAAGGTAAAAAACGAATGCGTACAGATGAATTTTTGAGAGGCTATTCTTTTAGGGAAGGTTCGGTATTTGTGTAAACTCCCAATTTGCAGGGTATTGCGGAGTGTTTAAAGCCGCTAAGCCCTGTTATCAGTCTAAAAAGAAGCCTTATGTGTTGTAAAACCCTTATTAAATGGCACTTTCAGGGGAGATTTATTAACAAAAGGCCAATTTATCAACAAAACAGCGGTGTTTTTGACTGAAACACTTGACAAACAAGGTTTACGCTAGTATGTTTGTGACGTAATTAATTGTTTAACCTAAAAAAATAAAAACAAAATGAACAAAGCAGAATTAATTGATGCTATCGCATCAAGCGCAAAGTTAACAAAAGCTGACGCTGGTCGTGCTTTAGACTCAACAATCGAAGCTATCCACAAAGCATTAAAAAAAGGTGACCGTATTGGTTTAGTAGGTTTTGGCTCTTTCTCAGTAGCTAAACGTGCTGCCCGCACCGGACGTAATCCTCAAACAGGAAAAGAAATCAAAATTGCTGCTAAAAAAGTTGTAAAATTTAAAGCAGGTACTGAGTTAGCTGGTTCAGTTAACAAAGGAAAATAATTGATTTTTTCAGTTAATTCGAAAGCCGCTTCTAACCAAAGCGGCTTTTGTTTTTACAGGGATTCCGATTTTAAGGTTTGTTTGCCGGAAAATTGTTAAAATTAA
>JADLED010000118.1 GCA_020846335.1 Bacteroidia bacterium | reverse complement strand
TTTTAAGTGTAATACTGTTGGGTTACAGCAGTGTTAAAATAATTATCAATCAGCGTTTAAAGAAAAAAGAAAGGCAACTCGAAACCGAACGCCGTTTATTTGAACAAAAAACACAAATATCGCGCGATTTGCACGACAACGTTGGCGCCCGCTTAAGCATGATGCTGAACACCCTTAACTGGATGAATAAAAATGAAGCTGTAAACAAAACCGATTTAAACGACCTGCACGATAACACAAAAATGGTAATCCAGAATTTACGGGAAACCATTTGGGTAATGAACGCCGAAGAAATTACCGTAATTGAATTGTACGACCAGATTAAAAAATTTACCGGTCAGTTTATTAAACACAGCCACATTGAAGCTGTTTTTATGGAACAAATTAATTACAACGGCAGCATGCCATCGCAACAAGTACTTAATGTTTACCGCATCTTTCAGGAAGCACTTAATAATACCATTAAATATGCCGAAGCCACAAAAATAGAATTTAAGGCCATTTGCCTTGAAGATAAAAAACTGAGGATCTCCTACACCGATAACGGAAAGGGATTTGAGAGTGAAACCGTAAAATTAGGCAATGGCATAAACAACATGAAGAGCAGAGCCGCCGAAATAAACGCCACTTTGAGCCTTGATGCAGCCGAAGGCAGAGGTGTGAAAATAAATCTGGAACTCTACACCAAATGATGTAGTGTAAAATAAAAACAATAGTTGGTACTTAGCATGGTGATAAAATTAGCAATAGTTGACGACAGGGTTCAGGTGCGAAACACCATTCAATCGCGCATTGAATACACCAACGAAATTAAAACCATCTTCACGGCCATCAATGGTCAGGATTTTTTAGAACAGGTAAAAAACCTCAATCCAAACGTAAGACCCGATGTGGTGCTAATGGACATTGACATGCCCGAACTCAATGGCATACAGGCAGTGGAAAGAGCCTCCGTACTTTACCCCGACATGAAATTTATTATGCTAACCGTGTTCGACGATGAGGAAAAAATTTTTAACGCCATTAAAGCCGGTGCCAACGGCTATTTGCTTAAAGACGAAAATATAGATGAAATAATCGATTACATAAAACTTGTATCCGAAAACAAAGGCGCGGTCATGAGTCCCGCCATTGCGCGCAAAGCCTTAGACATGTTGGTGAACAACCAAAAAAACACCAAAGACAAAGCTAATGCCACCATTACCGAAGAAACCAATCTTAGCCAGCGCGAAATATCTGTTTTAAAAGGACTTGTAGATGGACTGGATCATAAAAGCATTGCTCAAAAACTTGATTTAAGCCCGGCCACTGTGCGCACACACATGATAAATATTTACCGCAAATTACACGTAAGTTCCAAAACCCAGGCAGTAGGGCTTGCACTTAAAAAGAAATGGTTTTAAGAACGTGGAATTTAAAATTATTTTCTTCGCCCAGATGCTCACCTCACAATACCACTATAATTAACCAATTAGCCGCGAACGAAAACAGCAAACCAATTAAAAAGCGATTAATAGCCGACTATAAAATTTTGCCTAACCCTGCCAGCGATTTAATTTGCATTAAAGGCAGCAAGGTCAACGAAAAACTGCAAGTAATAGTATATGATGTTAATGAGCGTGTTGTTAAAACAGAAAGCCTGACATTGGATGGAAACAATACGCAGCTTAAACTGGATTTAATAAACGGGATTTATTTTGTAAATTTAGTTAATGAAAATGGCTTTAGAACTGTTAAAAAACTCATCATTGCTAAGTAGATTGAAATTAATGCAGGTAAAACGCAGTATTGCGTTTTACTTGTTTATACAAAATTTGTTTTGCAATGCTCAAATTGCCAATTACGTTACCAATGGGGGATTTGAGGAATATTATAATTGCAACGGTTTTAGCTTAAACGCAGTAAAGGGTTGGCGAAATATGGACTCAATTATTTCTAACATAGTTGCTTTTAATAATACCTGCAACAATAAAGTTCCATTTGACGGGGTAAGCTACCAACTGCCTTATAAAGGAAATAGTTTTGCGGGGACTACTATATTTTGTACCCCCCTTATTGTTCAATAAATTATAACCGATGGTACTTTAGAAATAGGTTAAAGGCAAATTTGCAAAATGGCATTATTTATTGTGTTAAAATATATTACAATGTTAGAGATATATCTACTATGGGGGTTGACGCTTTAGCAGCAAGTTTTGTTAATGATAATATTGACACAATAAAAAAATCGGCAATTCCATTAACTTATTTGAATACACAAATCAAACTACCCAATGGAGTGTTTACAAATGACACAATGAATTGGCATCTAATGACAGGTACGTTCGTGGCAACTGGTATAGAAAAGCACCTTATAATTGGAAATTTTAAATCAGACTCGAACACGAATACGGTAGTTGTGAATGCTGCGAACCTTCCTAATATTGCTGAAGATATATACATAGACCACGTTTCCTGCATCCCTTTGGATTTACCCGCCTTTGCAGGCGAAGACAAACACATTATACCCGGCGAAACATTATACATAGGCCGCCAAAGAGATTTGGGTATTGACGAAGATTGTATGTGGTACAAATTACCGGTAACCATTACACCCACCACACCTGCCATTGATACAGCAGCAGGAATATTTGTGAACCCTGTTGTAACCACTACCTACGTGGTAAAACAAGATATTTGCGGGGTGATAAAATACGATACCGTGGTGGTGTTTAAGGATGGAGTGGGCTTTGAGAAATTAGAAATGCTAAATGAAGGTTTGAGAATTTACCCACAACCTGCCAGTGAACAAATTACTTTGAGTGTAGAAAATGATAAATTGTACGAAGGAATTAAGCACCTTGAACTGTACAACAACCTTGGTCAGTTAATAAGAGAAGAAGAAATAAGTTTTAAGGATAAGAAATTTAACTTATCCGTATCTGAATTAACTGTGGGTGTTTACACAATTAAGTTGCAAAGCGGCAGTACGGGAGTAATTTGTAGACGAATTGTAATAAGGAGATAAAGATCATTAAATAGATAAAGGTCATTTCGAGTAGATTTTTTGTTTGCCTCTTACAAAAAATCGTATCGAGAAACGTAACTTTAGTTAATTCTAAACATGATAAGCAGGTTATAAAACTGGTTATTTCTAACTAAGATAATTTTTAATAAATAGGCAGGCATTGTGTTAATGCTTACCTGTTCTTTTAATTGTGTAAAGGCACAACAAACAGCTAAACTTTAAAGATAAAGTACTTTGCCGGTTCATCAATTTACGATCACCACTTTTTTGTGGATCCATCTTCCTTGAAAACTTCCGGAAAGAAAATACATGCCAGTGGTGAGTCCATTCAAGCTTCCTGTAAATTGGTTGGTAGCGTTTAGATCCATTTGCCCTACCAATTGCCCGCATTCATTTAAGAGATGGAGTAAAACTGGAAAATCTGTTTCCACCTTGAATTCGCCTGTTGAAGGGTTTGGGCTTATTAAAAGATTGGCTTCCAACATAAAAGGCTCTGCCAGGCCGGTGCATTTATTTACCAACAAAGAGAATTGTGAACTTGTTTTGCAACCACTTTCGGAGGCTCCCGTTACAGACAAGGTGAACGTAGCATTAACCGTTGGGCTTATAGCTATGGTAGGTGTTAAAACACCGTTATTCCAGGTATAACTGCTGGCACCCGAAACACTGATGGTGGCAGACTGTCCAAGACATACGACTGAATGACTGCTTGTGAGTGTGAGCACAGGATTAGGATTTATGATAACACTTGCGCTTGCAATTTGTGAAACACAACCTTCGGGGGTGGCGCCTATTATCGTGTATTGGGTTGAGGTGCTTGGGCTTACCACTGCCGTTCCGCCTTGAATAGTGTATTGAACGGCACCGGTAGGACTCAGTGTGAAAGTGTTGCCGGAACAAACAGAACCACTGTTGACGCTGATGGTTGGATTGGCCGTAACAGAAACAGTTACCAAAGCCTGTACATCAGAAATACACCCCAAACTGCTTGTTCCTGAAATCGAATACGTGCTCATTACCGTTGGGCTTACCACCAAAGTTCCACCGTTAACGGTATAAGAGTTTGCACCTGTTGGTTGAATGGTAAACGATCCGCCTGCACAAATAGAGCCGCTGACCGCAGTGATAACAGGATCGTTACAAAACTTCACCAGAAAGGCGTCACCCAGTCCACCGATTAATGGTTGATGACTGCCACTTGAGGATAGGATACCATTGCCGGCTGAATTTGTTTCGCCTGACATAAAAACAAAACCGCTTACATCAGTGGCTATATCAAAAGCAAGATCTAATCCTGTACCTCCATAATAGGTGCCCCAAAGCCTTGTGCCATTGGCATTAAACTTCACGAGAAAACCATCTACCCCTCCTCCAAATGTACTTTGCTGACTGCCGGGTGTGGCAATCACCGTACCAGTGGCTACAAGTGTTTGCCCCGACAAAAAAATGTTTCCTCCAAAATCGCTGGCGCAGCTAAAAGCCTCTTCTGTACTCCCACCGTAATAAGTACCCCACAACCTCGTTCCGGAATTATTGAATTTCACTAAAAAAGCATTTGAAGAACCATTTAGTGTTGGCTGGTGAGCACCCGTGGTTGCAATGGAACCGGCGTTGCCCGACGATGTATAGCCGCACAAAAAAACATTTCCGCTTTGGTCCGTTGTGCATTCGCGACCAACATCATCACTCGATCCACCGTAATAGGTGCCCCATTGTCGAACACCGTTGGTATTGAATTTAACCAAAAAGGCATCCAAGTTGCCTCCACCAAAATTGGATTGGTGACTACCGGGTGTAGAAACAGCCGTTGTTGTGCTGGTCTCTGCATATCCGGCAAGAAAAACATTACCAAGCGCATCCACTGCGCACGAATGACCGGTTTCATCAGCAGCACCTCCATAATAGGTGGCCCATTGCCTTACACCGGCCGCGTTAAACTTCACCAAAAAAGCATCTCTGCCACCTCCTAGCAACGCTTGATGACTGCCCGGCGTAGCCATGGCATTGGACGAATTGGTCCAACCGGCAAGAAAAACATTGCCGTTTAAATCGCTTGCACAGGAAAAACCATATTCGTTGTTTAGTCCCCCGTAATGTGTCCCCCAAAGTCGGATTCCGGAGGCATTAAATTTTACTAAAAAAGCGTCCACGTTTCCTCCCCCGGTGTTTTGGTGGCTTCCGGAGGTGGCAATCACAGTTCCATTGCTTTGACCACAACTGCCGCTCACATAAACATTTCCCAATGCATCGGTACAGCATCCATAACCCAGTTCCACTTCTGCATCGCCATAGTAAGTGGCCCAAAGGCGATTGCCGGATGGATTGAATTTGGCTACA
>JADLED010000117.1 GCA_020846335.1 Bacteroidia bacterium | reverse complement strand
TATATTCTCCAATCGTTTTTAATTGTCCGTTTTTATAGTAGTATTTCCATTCACCGGCCAGTTGTCCGTTTTCGCTTTTGCTAACAAATTCCAATTGGCCATTGTCGTATAATTTTTTCCATTCCCCAATGCATATTCCGTTTTCGTACTCCCCAATGTTGCTTAATTGCCCGTTTGGATGGAACTCTTTCCAGGGGCCTGTTAGCTGCCCGTTTTCATAAAAACCTGTGCTTAGTAATTGTCCATTGGCATAGTAATTTTTCCATTCACCGCTTTCTTTGCCTTCTTTATAATAGCCGGTTTTTACTAATTTTCCATTATCGTAATAGTTCCATTCACCGGTTTCGAGGTCGTTTTCATAATTGCCCAGTTGCAGCATTTCACCAGATTGGTTAAACAATTTCCATTGGCCTGTTTTTTCACCTTTATTGTTTAAGGTTTTTATGTGTTGGGGCTTGCCGTTGGCGAAATAGCTGGTGTCCTGCGCATGAGCGATGGAGATGGCTGCGCAAAACAAAATAATCGCAACATTTTTTTTAAGTATGTAATGGATAAGCTGTATGCTCAAATTTAGAAAATATAAAGGAAAGCACGTTCTATAAAATTCAAAGGAAAAAACTGTCTTTGTCTGCAATACGTATTTTTTGGCACATAAGATTAATGATTGTAAACCTCAATTCGATAACAGCTATAGTCGTTTTTTAAACAAGACACGAGCCTGAGTTAAACGGTGCGAGGGCTTTGTTTACTAAAAGCATCTGGCCAAAATGTCTACTTTTTTGTATATTGCCTATGCTCAAAATTCGACTCTGCCGGGCCTGACAGTTGCGGCAGACAGAAATAATGCGCCGACAGGCAGGTAACAAACACAGCTGATAGCAATTATTATGACTTTACAATTTACAGACCAGTTCATCTATAATTCCATCCTGCTGATGCTTCGTTACTTTATTTTGTGCGGACTGTTTTTTGCTGTTTTTTATGTTCTGTTTAAAAATCGCCTCTTTAAACATAAATTACAAAACAAATTTCCGTTCAGGTCAGAATATATCAGAGATATTTTATACTCACTATCTTCTTCCATTATCTTTGGGCTTGTGTTTTCGTTAACGATTACCGTTTTTCTTCCTTACACCAAACTGTATGACAACATTGACACGTATGGCCAATGGTATTTTTGGTTGAGTTTTATTTTAATGGCACTGCTACACGATACTTATTTTTATTGGACCCACCGGCTAATTCATACCCGCCGGCTTTTTAAAATAATTCATCGGGTGCATCATCAGTCTACAAATCCGTCTCCCTGGACTTCCTATGCTTTTCATCCATTGGAGGCCTTCCTTCAGGCATTAATTATTCCTGTTATGGTTCTTCTATTTCCAATTCAAAAGGTTGCGCTAATTTTTTATTTTTTGTTTCAGTTTCTTCATAATATTTACGGCCATTTGGGTTATGAACTTCTCCCTTTATTCTTCACGAATAGCAGGGTTGGCAGGTTTCTTAATACCTCAGTTATTCACAACAAACATCACAAAAATGTAAAAGGCAATTATGGTTTGCTTTTCACTTTTTGGGACAAACTTATGATGACGGAGATAAAATAACCGGCCTAACAGCATGCAAAAGCAACCCCTTTGTTCTTTTCATTTTAAAATCTTGTTGGTCTTTCGTACATTTAACTAACGGACGACGGGCACTGCTACTGCCTGGAAACCGTTAGTGGTAATTTTAGAAAAACGATACAATGAACTACAACAACAAAACATTCAGACCGATTAGCAATACCGAAAACGGAGAAACATCAAACGAAACACTTTTTCATTACAAGCAAGTCGGAAATATTCTTACTTCTGAATATTCAGGGGGAAAAATTAAATATTGACATCTGATTGGTTTGGTTGACAATTTAGGAAATATAGAAATGCGTTATCACCAGGTAAATGACAAAGACGAATTGATGACAGGGATTTGTAAATCAACACCTGAAATTCGTGAAAATGGAAAAATTCGTCTTCACGAAAATTGGGAATGGACTTCGGGAGATAAATCAAAAGGAACATCAATAATTGAAGAACAATAAATTTAATTACAATGGCACACGAACACAATTACAAAGCAACTGCGGTATGGACAGGCAACAAAGGTGACGGAACTAAAAATATACGAACCTACGACCGTAGCCACACAGTTTCTATTAAAGGGAAACCTGACTTATTCCTTACTACAGATAACCCTGCTGTTGGTGATAAATCAAAATTGAACCCTGAAGATTTGTTGGTTACGGCTATTTCATCCTGCCACATGCTTTCGTACTTGTATGTATGTTCATTGGAAGGAATTGTAATTACGGCTTACACCGACAATGCCACAGGAATTATGATTGAACAGGCAAGTGGTGGCGGAAGTTTCAAAGAAGTAAAATTGAATCCAATATTTTATGTGGCAGACGAAAGTATGGTAGAAAAAGCCATCGAATTGCACCACAAAGCTCACGAAATATGTTACATAGCCAATTCTGTGAATTTTGAAGTGAAGTGCAATCCAACCTGCAAAGTAGAATAAACAATTACATGAAAATTTGCATCGCACAGACAAAACCAATTAAGGGGAATGTTTCAGCAAATATTGAAGCACACAAAAGATTTATTGAACTTGCTTTGACATTAACTGCCGAAGCAATTTTTTTTTCTGAACTTTCGCTTACAGGTTACGAACCAGAACTTGCAAAAAAGTTAGCGACTAATCAAAATGATAAGCGTTTAGACATTTTTCAGGAAATAAGCGACAAAAAAAATATTATTATTGGACTTGGATTGCCGACAACAACAGAATCGAAAATCCGAATTAGCATGATTATTTTTGAACCAAACAAACCAAGACAAACTTATTCAAAACAGCAACTTCATTCAGATGAATTTCCATATTTTGAAAATGGCATCGGACAAGTAATAATCAAAACGAACGATAAAAATATCGCACCAGCAATTTGTTATGAAAGTTTACAACCAACACATTCTGAAAATGCCTTTAAACTTGGTGCTGACGTTTATGTAGCAAGCGTAGCAAAACCAGACAGAGGAATTGAAAAAGCCTTTGAATATTTTCCAACATTA
>JADLED010000116.1 GCA_020846335.1 Bacteroidia bacterium | reverse complement strand
GTTTTACTGCAAAGTGACAGGTTTGGGTGCTTAAAAATGCCGGAATGTTGCTGCCAAAAAGGGGCCGGCAAAAAAAAAATTTAAAATGATGGGATAAAAATGGATAAAAAGCCTTTTTTATTCCTTGGCGGTTCACTAGGCTTTTATAAATTTGTAGCCTTAATTAAAAAAAATAACATCACCATAATATGAGCAAAATTAAAGTAGCCAATCCGGTAGTGGAATTAGACGGCGACGAGATGACCCGCATCATCTGGAAATTTATTAAAGACAAATTAATTCTTACCTACCTGGACGTGGATATTAAATACTACGACCTTGGGGTGGAACACCGCGATGCCACTAACGACCAGGTGACCATTGATGCCGCTGAGGCCATTAAAAAATACCAGGTAGGTATTAAATGCGCCACCATTACGCCCGACGAGGCCCGTGTTAAGGAATTTAACCTTAAACAAATGTGGAAATCGCCAAACGGCACCATTCGTAACATTTTAGATGGTACTGTTTTTCGCGAACCAATTGTGTGTAAAAATGTGCCCCGTTTGGTAAGCAACTGGACCGCACCGATTATTGTTGGCCGTCACGCGTTTGGCGACCAATACCGCGCCACCGATTTTGTGGTGCCGGGCAAAGGCAAGCTTACGATTAAATTTGTGGGTGAGGACGGAAAGGTGATTGAGCACGAAGTGTATAATTTCAAAGGTCCGGGTGTATCGCTGAGCATGTACAATACCGACGAGTCTATCCGCGGTTTTGCGCACTCGTGCTTTAACATGGCATTGAGCAAAAAATGGCCTTTGTATCTGTCAACCAAAAACACCATTCTTAAAAAATACGACGGACGTTTTAAAGATATTTTTGAAGAAATTTATCAGGCCGATTACAAAAGTAAATTTGAGGCGGCAGGTATTGTTTACGAACACCGCTTGATTGACGACATGGTGGCCTCTGCGCTAAAATGGAATGGCAACTTTGTGTGGGCATGTAAAAATTACGATGGCGACGTTCAGTCTGATTCAGTGGCACAAGGTTTTGGTTCATTGGGTTTAATGACATCTGTTTTAGTAACACCCGATGGAAAAATTATGGAAGCAGAAGCCGCGCACGGCACAGTTACCCGCCACTTCCGTGACCATCAGGCCGGTAAACCAACATCTACCAACCCTATTGCAAGTATTTTTGCATGGACACGTGGTTTGGAGTTCCGCGGCAAACTGGACAACAATAAGGAATTAATTGATTTTTGCCATACTTTAGAAAGAGTGTGTGTTGAAACTGTGGAAAGTGGCAAAATGACCAAGGATTTGGCCGTTTGTGCCTTTGGAAATAAAGTTAACCATGGCGAACATTATTTGTACACCGAAGAATTTTTAGATGCTTTGGATACGAATTTGAAAGCTGCATTGGGAAAGTAATCACATAGTCACTCTTTAAAAAAGCCGGATGATAGTCCGGCTTTTTTTTGTATCAGATTTTTTATATCTTAGTTCTACTAAAAGATTTTTATCTTAAACTCATGCATTCAAAAAAGGAAACAGTATTTTATCAAACAGTTAGTTTCGTATCTGTTTTGATAATCCTTACCAGTATCACCTTATCGTGTAAGAAAAAAGAAGGCACGCCAAAGTCGTCATCAAATACTACTTCAACAGCAGCCACTCCAACACCCTCCACAACGCCTACCACAACGCCATCCAATACAGTGGTCATTGATACAATCCGTCCAAGCACTTCTTATCTTCCGGCATATCCGGGTTCGTATTGGGTTTATAAAATTAATGGCGGACCGGCAACCAGCACTAATGCGGTTGGACCATTGTATGTGAAAGATTCGCTTTGGAGTCGCCTCGATCATGGTTTTACTATACAAGGCATGGTACCGGTATATAACAAATTGCCTTTGTGGGGGAATGGCTACTATAGTACCTCTGGAAATACAGGTGCCAAAATAGTTCCATGGTTTTACGATGGCACTATTGCAAAAGGATATACATGGTATGAGGAAACGCTGGGTTTTGGTCTGCAAAGGTTTTTTTTGACAGCAGATACCAGTTTATTAATTAATGGCATAACATATAACCATGTTGTTTGTGTGCGGGAATTTATTACCATGCAAGCCACTTACGGAGGACGCTTTACTTCAGATAGTTATTATGCGAAAGATATCGGTATTATAAAAAAGTACACATTCAATTATAGAAAAGGCATGATCATGAATCCTTTCGTTCAAATACCAATGGACAGTGTTAAGGATGTTTACGAAATTTCAAGTTACTTCATTAATAAAAGATGATACTATAAAAGTGAACAAGTGCCGCAATGAATTTTGATAATACTTCATTCAACTTATTTTGTTTTCGTGCCTTTGCTGTTCATTTGGATTATACAGTGCTCCATGCAAAGCGTGTCATTTGATGGAACTGTCTTTTTCGCCAATTACGCATCAGTAGGGTTAAACAGCCTCACTTTTATGTAATTATTTTTTACTAAACCTGCTTATTATTAAATTTAATTAATTTCTGTAATGCAGTAGTTATTAGAACAACCATGAAGCTTAAGTATAACAAATAATAACCGACACTCACTTTAATGAATTCTCCCCTCAATTCAAAAAAAGTTTTTGAACCAATTTCAGGAACAAAAACATAGCTAAAACGAATAGGATAATCGCTAAAGAGTGAAAACAACTCCATCGATAATAGAACACTAATAGTCAAAATCGC
>JADLED010000115.1 GCA_020846335.1 Bacteroidia bacterium | reverse complement strand
GTGCATTTAGTATTGTGTATGACGATTTAAAGCCGGGCGTTTACGGCATTGCCATTTTGGACGATGAAAATACCAATGAGAAAATGGATTATGGTTGGTTTCTTCCCAAGGAAGGATTTGGCTTTTCGGATTATTACCACAGCAACATGAGTCACCCAAAATTTGAAAGTTTTGATTTTGTGCTGAAGAAAGAAGCGAAGAAGGTGGAGATTAAATTGAGGTATTTGTAGTAGATGAATGGTTGGCTTTGACTTCAATCAGCTACCAATTTCGATCAGCTACCAATTTCGCTTGGCCACTTACTTTCTTAGGCATTAGCCTGCTGAGCCCTCTAAAATTAAATACCTTTTACAAAACCTGGTTTATATTCTCAGGAAAATTATATTAATTAAAAATTACCTGTTATTAGTTTCGCAATTATACAAAATCGCTTCATCGGCTGTTTTTAAACCTAATTGTTTTGCAATTGTCCATTCGCGGCAGGCACTTTTCATGTCTTTCAATCGGGCATATATTTCGCCGCAGCGGTAGTAATAGATGGCATTTTCCGGATTCATAGCGATGGCTTTATCCATTTCAACGAGAGCTTCGTGGTATCTTCCCATCTTGTTTAACACCATGGCATAGTTGTTATAGTAAGTGTGAATTACATTGGTAAGGGGCCAGTTTTGTTCCAATTCTATGGCCCTTTTAATATCTGCCAATGCCTCCCCCTGCTTATTGAAAGCTTCTAAATTTATTATGCTTCTTAAAAAATAAATTCTTCCAAGGTTAGGATTAAGCTCAATTGCTTTTGTAACATCTTTCAAAGCTTTCTCGGAGTCTTGCATAAAAAACAGTATTTCGGCGCGCTGAAGCCAATTTTCAGCATTACCAGGACGAAGGGTAATTGCCTGATTAATGTATTTTAAGGCTTCGGGCAACTGACCACTTTCTTTTTTAGCGCCAGCAAGGTTCAACAGGGCAGGGCTGCATTTTGGATTTACCATAAGTAATTGCTCCAGATCTTTAATGAGGTTTTTATGATCGGCCAATTTCATGTAACAATTGGCTCTTCCGGAAAGTGCAAAGAGATTATCCGGCTGCAAATTAAGAGCTCGGTTAAAATATCCAATGGCAGTTTTAAGGCCAAGAGTATCAAAAAGTGTTTGGTCATAAGCCTTCAGGCAATTTTCCTCCAGTTCAACGGAGGTGAGCCATTTTTTGGAATAAACCGGTGGATCTTCACGATAGTTGCAGTTTAAATAGCCTTTTTTAGGCATGAAGATTTCTTCTTTCATTTGATACAGTTTATAATTATCGGTACAAACATTGTGTTGCTGCCCTAATTCATAATACAACTTTGCGCGTACCCGGTAGTATCTTGCCTGATTAGGAAAAAGTAGTATGGTTTGATTAATATTTTCAAGAGCGGTTTCATAGTTTTGCAGGGCATAATCCACTGAACCTTTGTTCCAATAAACAAATTTTAGTTTATACCGTTCATCAAACAAATTCTGATTAATCTGATGTATGGCTCCCGCATAGTAGTTTTGAGCTTCGCTGAGTTTATTCTTTTTTTGAGCCAATTCTGCCAGAGCTATATAGGCTATAGTAATACCCGAATCCTGAGCGAGTACTTGCCTGAAGTAAGCCTCAAAACGACCGGGCTGCGTGGCTTGCTTATAATGCATAAATATAAGACGAATAATTTCAGTTTCGTTGCCTGCAAGAGATATGGCACGCTCCATGTCTTGCCAAGCACCTGCCGTATCGCCCATTACACTTTTTAGAATTCCTCGGTATATGCAAAATGGTGAATTGGGTTTGTGTTTCACAAAAAGGTCGAAGTTCGATAGGGCTTTAGCGAAATTTCCGTAACGCTGGTATAACAATGCTCTCAAGGCATAGATATATGTGCTTCCGGAATCAATTTTAGTGGCCTCTTCTAAAGAATTCCAGGCCTTGGCAGAGTCCAGCCAATAATAAGAATTGCTGATGTTTTTTTGGAAGCGACGAAGGTCTTCCCTACTTTGTTTCTGCGCTATTGCAATTAAACTACAAAAAAGCAGGAGTAAAATAAAGGTGTAATGTTTGGGTTTCATTGGATTATTTTGACTTAACAAGTTGTGCGCTGCCATAATACCTTCCTGACTTTAACATTAGCACATAAACTCCCGGTGCAACATTACCCAAATTAATACTGAGTTGGTGCCGTCCACTTGTGTATTTAACGGCAGTTATGTTTTGAATGAGTGCGCCACTAAGACTGTATAGATTTATTTCGGTATCCCCATCGTCTTTAAGATCAAAGGTA
Organism: Bacteroidia bacterium; assembly: GCA_020846335.1. Taxonomy (GTDB): domain Bacteria; phylum Bacteroidota; class Bacteroidia; order B-17B0; family Aurantibacillaceae; genus Aurantibacillus. The sequence goes on along the minus strand of JADLED010000115.1, from coordinate 18,256 downwards.
ACTGTTGCGTTATCGGTGCAGGGATTAGGACTAACCCGCAATGGTATGTTGTATTTGCTCTGGACAAGGTTTATTCTGAAATTGCTGCTATTTTGTTCGTCCCTCTGATCATTTTTTTCTGCAACCATTTCAGCATAATCTGTACAGTTTCGGTAGGTATCTGATTCAAAACCATTATAATTTATTCCAACAAGTTGAGTTTTATTTAATTCTTTTTGAATGTTCATTTCACCTGAGCGAAGACACCAAACCAAATTTTTATCAAAAAACTGTTCGTTGGTAATTTCATATTCTTCGAAAAGAAATTTGTTGCCATTTACGATACCTCTTATTTTCATGTCGCCATAACTACCTCTAAATTTATCCTGAATAAAGGATGTCCCGGATATTCTGTTCCCCTCCTGTTGCAGTGTAAAAACAACTTTAAATTTGTATTTGACATAGCTTTTTGTAGCGTCGTACTGGATTTCTTCTCCAGTCCACGTGCCATTAATGTTTGAACAGGATGAATCTGATAAATTAAACAGAGTATAGTTTTCGTATTGATGCAAAATGTCCGGACTTTGGGCTTTAAATACGATTGCCGAAATAAACTGCAGAATGAATAAAACTTTTATGCGCAAAATAAGTTTGTTTGGGAAAACTAAGATAATAAAAAAGGCACAAACTTGTAAGAGAGAGCCTAATTTTAATTTTGGGTTTTTTTGCTAGGAGGTAGTTTATCGTAATTCTTGTGTTAATTTAGACAATGAGAAAGCTCTTGAAATCCTGACAAATTATACCTGATTTGAAAACAATGAAAAAGGGTAGAGAAAAGAGCGGTTTTAATAGTATTCACATCAATAAGGCGGTAGAATCTAAATCTAAAGGAAAATAATAGAATTTCACGTCTTATTATCGAAAAACACAATTCGGTGAGTGAAGACAGAATCAATTGCTTGTTGCTGACTATTATTTTTACGGTAGAAAAAAGTACAAAACTAATGGTAAGACTTGTTTAAAAATGGTGTTTATTTCATAAAACCGCAATAAGTATTATTATAGCTAAAAACAAAAGTAACGGTGAAAGTATGCGGGTGAAGCTATTAAATCGGAGGAAGAAGTAGAGTGTGATGCCTTGCATTCATTGACATTACTTGGATAAAAGCTTTACCTGATAAGGCCTCCCGGGTGTTGTTCCTATGGGAGGCCTCATGTCAATACTAACTCAATCACACTTTCGGTTCTCCGTCCTCCTGCATCATCAGTTCCAGAAACTCATCAATCTGGTCACTCATGTTTTGTGCAAGCTCTGAGCCTAACTCCTTTAATGCCTGAAGGTTTTCAGGACTGGCATTGTCCATTTCGGAGCTCACATCACCGGGCATGGGCGTGTTAATTCGTAAGTACTGGTTTTGAGCGCCCACTGCATGGTAAATTTGTTTTAACTGGTAATCCACCACATCTGCTACCCCCGACATCATTATATCAATTAACGGTTTTACCCATTGCGCCATGCCCCAGTTTTTGGCTTTGTCGTAATCGTATTCTTTTCGTGTAAATCCTGTTCCAATTGATAAAATTGTCATGTTTTTGGCCGTAACATTGTATTTGCTGTGAACCTCTGAGTAGGCGCACAACGACGGATTGTTTACAAACACACCGCCATCTATCAATGGGTATGATATGTCTGTGAGCGATTTAATGTGCGAACACTCAAAGTAGGTGGGTGCCGCCGAAGTTGCCCTTGCCACATCTCGCACCAGGTAATTCCAGCCATTGTCTTCCAAAGCATCATGCTGTGTAAAAAAATGACCCTGACGGCGTTTAATGTCGTAGGACGTAATAAGGCAGGGGTTTAAGAGCTCGCTCAGTTTTACGTCACCGAAGTAGGCTTTCAAAGCTTTGTCCATTCCATCAATCGGATATTTTTCGTCAACAATGCCGTCCATCGAAGCAATTTTGTGTTTCCACGGAATGTGAAAAATATCAGAGCCACGCTCCATGTAAAAATTAACCACATCGGTGGCTTTAAATTTAGGGCGTGAAGCCGCATCTCCTGCTTTTTCGGGCATCAGGTAGGCACAGGTAAGTATGCCGCCGGTGCTGGTGCCTGCCAGTAAATCAAAATGATCGGCAATCCGTGTGTTGGAGTCGCCGGTAATTTTTTTAAGCTTTTCTTCGATGCTTACCATTACCTGTCCGGGAATGATGCCTCTGATGCCACCTCCGTCTATCGACAGAATGCGTTTAAATCTGGATTTACTTTTTGTCATAATGATTTGTTATTTTATGGATTGGTTATTTAATTATTTAATGCGCACAATTGTAAGGTAAATACTGCCGCGGTTATTGGTTCTGTAAAAGCCAGGGACATCGTTAGCGAAACACACCAACTCACCATCCTGTGGCGGACTGTATTCGGCCAAAACAGTACCGATTTTAAAATAGGTATTTTTATCATTATTAATTCCTCCCAATAAGGCAAACCAAAGTTCGGAAGGCATTCTCAGAAATCGTTTGGCCCAGGCTAAATGGGGCACGTCTCGCCCATCTGCATTAAATGGCGCTAAAAAGTAGCCGTCGTTCCAGGTATCGTTGGTGTTAGCACTAAAGGCATAGGTAGCCCCTTTTTTTAAAAGCCAACCCGTGTGGCAATACTTTTCGTTGGCATTTATGTCTTTGCCTAATGGTATCTGTAATTGCGGTTCGGTCATAATTTGGTGAGGGTTTAGATTAATTTTTAATTGCTTTGATGTATTCAAAAATGGGAATATCGAAACTCACAGAATAGAATAAGTTATTTTTGTCGAGCATCATAAATTCTTTTTTCATTAGCCAGGCCACACTGACATTCACATCCAGATTATTAAACAGGGTGATGCCGGCACCGGTACCAAAAAAGGAATAATCAAAATTCTTGTTGGTTTTCACGTCCACAATATTATAAAGTATTCCTGAAAAGTAGGCATTCACATAACCGTGTGTAATGGCTGGATTTTTAGATACAGGCACGTTCCATTGGCGGTAACTCTGTTTGCCCTTGTATTGAAACCATTCGCCGGGATTAAAGGAATGCGTGTAACGACGGTCGAAGGCCATCAGTTTAATGCCGATTTTTTCGGAAGCCAATCCCACATAATTAAACTGGGTTTGGCCTACTACCTGATTGGTAAATTCGGTTTGACCTTTGGTGCCCTTGCCAAAATATAGATAATTGAGGCCAATCGAAAAATCAGGTTTTATGCCAAAGCCTAAAAAAGTACGTTTCATCACGGTGCGGTTGTTATAAAATTTATCTTCGAGCGATAAAATAATTTGCTCCACATCTAAATTAAATAGTAAAGGGTAAGTACTGTTGGCAGCATTGGGACTGGTGTTTACTTCCACATTCAGATTTTCAAGTACAGTTTCGGCAAGAGTGATAATGGCCCTTAGGTCGCGATACGATTTTAGTTTGTCGAGTATTTGCGTGAGTGCGAGTTTAAGGGTTTCAATTTCGGCAGGCGTTATGTTACGTAAATTGGTCATGTGTTTGTAATTAACCAGTATGCTTATCCATGTGAGTGTAGGGCGCAGGTTGTTTTGTATATCCGGGCTTATGGCTGCGTTTTTGTTTGTGTGGATGCCTAGATTGAAAAGAAATTCGCTTAGCTGGCTATTGTTTGACAAGTTGCCTAATAAAGTGTTGCTGCTTTTTCTTTGGTTTTTAATTTCTTCGGCAAAGTCCTTCATATTAAGGCTGTCGGGCAACTGTTCCAGTAATTTACTTAAACCTGCTGTAAAACTATTCAAACTTTGTGCCATTGTGGCGCTAAGGCTATGGCTTTCGAGTCCTGTTGCAATGTAGTTACGGTTATCCACCAAATCAAAATTGCCTTGTTTTTTAAGTTCATAAAAGAGTGCGGCATAAACAGCGTCCAGCACGGCACTGCGTTCACTCAAATCGCTGTAGCGGGCAGTATCAATTTCCTGAACAGCATCGTAACCTTCCGTACTGTATAACTCGGAGTTGGAGGAGTTGTCGGGCAAAAGCGACAGGCTGTAGGTATTGCTCTTGCTGTTTTTTAAGTAAAACAATTCGGTGAGTGCGTTAGCTGCAATGTATAACGAAAGCTCCTTGAGTACACTTTTGGTAATGGTGCTTTTGTTACTGTTGTTGGTTATGGCCTGCAAGGTGTAATAAAATGTGTTGTAGGTGGCATAATTAATAAACAGGGCTTTTCGGCCATTCTGATACACAATGTCTGAAATCACTTTCTTTTTCACCTGCCTTTGTTTTTCGGCAATAATGGTGCTCAACACCTCGGTATTGATGGATTGTTTTTGAGCAGTGGCTTTGTGTAAGCAAACACACAATGCCAGCAACAGATAGCTGTTTTTCATAATTCGTTTTTTACAAGTCGCGGCCTTTTACAAGTTGTGCGGCAAAAGGGCAGTTGGCCGATTGAATCACAATGGTTTCTTTATTATTAACGTTAACAGTGCTCTTAAATTCGAGGCCAAGTTCCTGTATTTTAAGTTTCAGTTTGGCAGTATCGTTTATCTGGCGGTCAATGGTTAGATTCACATCGCCGGCATACCAGTATTGCAGTGCAATGTTGTTGTCGCGTATTTTCTTTTTGTATTGAGCAAAATTGTTCGATTTAAGTTTTTCGAGCTCCTGATTAAATTCCATGCGCAGATCGAGAATGTTTTTGCCCATCACATTTCCAAAAGAAAAATTAACGATACTTTTCACATCGAGTGAATTACTGAGTTCAATGTCTCTGAGAATTGGTATTGTTGCCGAGGCGTCTACTTTAATGTCGGAAGTCATATCGATGGAAGGCAGATTGCCATTTACTTCGGGAAGATCTTTCAGTTTTTGTTTGAAAACGGCATTCATAAACACATCACTTATATTTTCATTGCAAAACACCAGGCGTTGTGTTAAAAAACCTTGCCAGTCCCAAATGTCGCCAATAGAATAGTTTTCCATCGAAGAGGGTAGGAGGTCGGCGGAATATAACCTTTCAAATTCTTTACGGGATACCAGCATATTTTAGTATTAATTAATTGGCCTACTCTGTATCGGATTTTCGGCACACTCCGGGTTACAATGAGCGATGATAAATTATGGATTTTAAATGAATCTCTTTATCAATAAATTCGAATTTATCATTTCTAATTGTTTTGTTTCTGCACTTTTATCCATATAAAGTAACCTCCTTTTAAGGCCTTGGTATAACCAATTTCCTGCACTTCGAACTCTGCGTCTTTTTCTAAAACGGAAATCACCGGCGATTTGGTGTAAAATCCACCATCTGTGTCTTTCCTTAAATAGGTGTCGGAATTTAATTTCACGGAAGCACCTTTGGCAGTGGGTGGCTCATTGCTTTCAATGTTTTTTGCGGCACCCTTCATCCACTCTTTTTTGTTATCCTTAACATGCCCACCATAAAACCAACCGTTTTGCACGGTAAATATTTCCTTTTCGGGCGTAAAATGTTCCTGCTGAATAATGGATTGTTGAATAATGTCATCGGCCTGTTTGGTGGCCACCTGAATATCCGACAATTGCATTTTAATGGTCATCAGGGTATCCTTTAATGCAGGGTCTTTAATTTTTTTCTCAAGCGATTCAATGGCACTGCTGATGTTTGGTATGCGCTGGTCGGAGATTTGAGAAACAAGTGTGCCCATGTCGCGCGAGTTTTTATTTAGTGAATCCACTTTCGATTTCCATTCAAAACCCATGATGTTGCCCTGTACAAAACCTGCGCTGTTTAAAATGGTGTTTACTAATTTGGGCGCAAATAGCACCATAATAAATACAAGAATCAAAATCAATTCGCGCAGTGAAGCAAGAATTTCTTTAATAAGGGCAACTTTTTCTTTCATGCTTAGGTTTATTGGTGCCTACTCTTCTGCGGATTTTGGGCTTACTCCGTACACAATAAATTAAGTAATGGCACAATTGTTAACCAAGGGAGACTCTGTGCAATTGCTCAATTGGGGTTACCTTAAAATTTAATGACAAAACGGTGGGGTATAATAATGGGACTACCGTCTCACTTTCAAATTTAAACTATTTATTATTAAAAACAATTATTGTGATGGGGTATTTTGGGTGTAGAAAGGAAAACCACTCAGGCACTAAGGGCACAAGGAAGCACTAAGATTCGATAAAATTTAACTACATAGGAACAGAGGGTGCTTTGTGATTCGGTGGTACTTGTTTTAGCGTTGAAAAAAGTATCCCACTATTTGCCCTCAGCAGCAGGCTTGGCGTTGGTATAGCGCGACAAATCAAACAAATCGGCAGTTGTGGTAACGGGTAGGATTTTTACAAATTCGTAGGTCATGTAATCGGGCACTTTGTATGCAATTCTTACCGGAAAGCCTCCCGTTGCACTTTGTTTTTTTAGTGCCTCGTTAATGCGTTCCAGCTTTAAATCAACAATTGATAGGTCTGGCAGGTTTTTAGCCTCGGCAATTTCGTCGGTCATCCACAAATAGCTGATGTTGCCGTTTAAAAAAGTTTGAACCGAAATTTTAGTGCAGTTGTAGCCATTGCATTTTTCCTTGCCAATTACCGTCACCGTATAATCCTTAACCTGCACATCTGGTATCATGCGGTAAGAGTTATCGGCATACATTAAGTAGCTGGTGGCAGGTGTGCTTTTCAGTTTCATGGTTTTATAAACAGCTTTTCCGGCAGTGGTGCGCGTAAGTTGATTCATGGTATTCCCATCCTGATAAGTAATCATCAGGGTGTCTGTCACCATTTTATTGGTAACCTGACTGAATTTTAGAGAGTAGGTGTTTTGGCTATAAAGAGCTCCGGCACTAATAATGAGGCCAAGCAGGGTGGTGAATGATTTCATGTTGGATGATGATGATTACAAATATAAAATATTAATGTAACAGAGCAACATAATCTTAGTCAGTTAATTGGCACATACTGCAATAATAAACACTGGCGCCACAGAAAGCTGGTTGGCCCAAACCTGTGTTTTTACAAAGACAGGCTGTTATGTTGAAAGCGGGTTTAAATAATCGGGCAATTTTGTTATTTTTGCACCCGACTAATTTGCAATTGGCACCATAGTTCAATGGATAGAACGGAAGTTTCCTAAACTTCAGATCTAGGTTCGATTCCTAGTGGAGCCACGAAAAATTGAACCCCTTTTTATAAAGGGGTTTTTCTTTGTCAAATACAATGTGAAAAAGGTTGTTCATTAATTCATACAAGTTACGCCGTTAAACCTGCAAATTCACTAACTTCGTTTACCCTCTAACACATGAACAAGGTAAAGTTTGGTCTCTTTTTATTGGTACTGGCTTGCTTTGACGTTTGCGCTCAGGTAAGCTACAATGCTGCAAAAATTTACAGCTTAAGAAAGGTAGTGCCCACCTACACTGGTTCGGCTATAAGCATACGCCGAAGTTGCGACAATGCCACAGCCAACATTGGTTTTACAAGTTGTGGCGATTTGGATACTGCAGCCTTAAAATTATTTGTGATTGGTTATAACCCTCTTAGCGCTGTTACTGTTACTTCGGTGGCCATGTTTAGTCTGCGCAAACTCAGTTGTGCTTATTCCGGTAACTGTATCCGCATTAGAAGTTCGGCGGTTGGAAGCCCCACCGCCGATATTGGATTTACTGCCGTTGGCGATATAGATACTGTGGCCATGAAAGCCTTTGTGGGCGCCAACAGTGCTTTTGTTACCATTTGGTACGACCAAAGCGGCAATGCCCGAAATGCCACACAGGCCACAACCGCCAACCAGCCCAGGATAATGAATGCAGGTGCCATTGAATACCAGAACAACCGCCCGGCCCTACGCTTTCAGGACATTAGCGATGGTTTGCAAACGCCCGCTTTTACGGCCTTTAATTCCGCGGCTTGTTTTAACGGCGTGGCAAAAGTGAACGCCAATTTAACCGGTGGCTATAATACCTTTATGACCAAAACCGGAATTGCGCCCAACAACAATTTTCCGTCGCCATTCGATTTTTATTTTAATGTAAGTGGCGGTAGCATGAACCATATTACCGGTAATGGCCTCACCGCAAGTTTTTTTAATCCCTCGCAAAGTTTTAACGCGGCGCAGCCTTTGGGCATCTGGACCTTTTGTGCACAGTTAAGTGCCAACACAGCCTCGCTCAACGGCAGCTCAATACTTAGCGCCGGGGCTGCCACTACCTACAGCGACCGCGGTCAACCACTCAATATTGGTAAACGAAACGACGGGGTTACCGGATTAAACGGCTGGGTACAGGAAGTGGTAACATTCAGTACTATACCAAGCGCTACCAATATAAAATATCTCGAATTATCTCAATCGCTTTACTATTCCATCAACGGCCCCACCTTAAGCGCTTTTCCTGCAGGCGCACCCGATGCATTTGTTACCACCTGGTTCGATCAAAGTGGCAATGGTGTTAATGCCTCGCAAGCCACCACCACGGTTCAGCCACGCATCATGTCGGTGGGACTTATTACCAATAACGCCAGCCGACCTGCAATTACCTTTAATGGCACCAGTCAAACCTTCACAGCCACCGGTAATGCAACAGCTTTTAATAATTCTGCGGGAGGATTTTTATCGGTTATTGGTAAAAACAACAGCGCCGGGGCAGTTCAAACGTTTGCACAGCAAGGCCGCAATGCCTCACCCTGGTGGGGAATATGGAACAACAATGCTTCACCTTCCAAATGGATGGGTGGTTTTAGCAACGGGCCGGGCAACATGGTGTCAACGGCCAACTCCACCGTGTATTCCATTACCGATTTAATGCAAACGCCTGCAGTGTCCACACAATTGTATGTTAACGGAGGTCTGCAGGTAAACTCCGGCACCACTGCCGACCATTCCAACAGCCAGATTTTTACCATAGGTTTATCTAACACCACAGAGTATTTGAATGGTTCCATTGCCGAAATTCAGGTGTTTGCACTTAACATGCGCAACACGCGACGCAAACTGCTGGAAAGCAATCAGGCCGCCAATTACAGGGTTAGTATTTCGTCAGCGGTTTACACTCCTCCAAGCAGTACTACCTACAACCGGTTTGTTGTGGGGGTTGGCCGCGAAAGCACCACCGACAGTGTGGCGGGAACACGAAGTACTGTCGGCATGGGATTTAAGGTAGGCACTACGGCTTCCGACTTTTTAAAAGATAACGGTGATTACCTCACAGCGGGTAAAGGATGCCCTGTTTCGGCTGCTTCCACCACTGCCAATTGCCCTGCCACCGTTGCGGCCAGATGGCTCAACGATTGGTACGTGAATAAAACAGATGTGGGTAGTAACAACGGAAACCTACAGTTTTATTTCGACTTCAGCGACAATGGTGTACCCATTAGTCCCGGCACTGCCGCCAATTATGAGCTTTTGTACCGAAGCACGCCTGCCGGAAATTTTACCATTGTACCGGGCACCACTAAAAGTGTTTCTGGCGATCAGGTGTTATTTTTGTTGGACGCCGCTAACGTTACCACCAATTTTTATTACACCCTTGGCACCCGCAGTGTTGTTGCCAGTCCTCTGCCGGTAGAGCTTTTGGGCTTTACTGCCGAAAGAGACAACAACACAGCACGATTAAGCTGGGCCACTGCTTCCGAAAAAAATTCAAAATATTTTTTGGTACAACGTTTAAACAGTGATGGTTTGTTTGAAAATATAGGTGATCCCATAATAGCAGCCGGTTACAGCAATACCAAACGCGATTACATGCTCACTGACAAAGCACCAAAAGCCGGAACCAATTATTATCGCTTGCAGATGGTGGATAAGGATGGCAGCAATGCCTACTCGGAAATAAAATCTGTTGAGTTTGATGCAGAGCTGGCTCCAACGGTTTTCCCAAATCCGGGTAAGGAAATTGTGACTGTTTTTAATTGCCGTAAGTTTGATAATTTGAGTGTTCACAATGTCTTAGGTCAGGTAGTTTACAAGGCCAATATCCAAGGGAATCAAGCCGAAATAGACATGACCTTGCTGCCGGATGGCATTTATTTTTTGGTATTATTAAAACAGGACGGCACCACCAAAAGCACCTTTAAACTTTTAAAGCAGTAGCAGATAATAATTTCGTATTATTTTGCTTCTTTTCTTGCTTAATGGGTTTGATTTAAGCATGAAACCCCCATAGGCCAATGATACCCACATCTGTTTTTTTTCTTATTTTAGATAGAGTGAATGGAGTAATAAAAACCGTGCCTCTACCGGATGAGATGTTAATTAAGTGAAAGCATAATTTTGTTTGCCGCATTGAAAGAAAGAATAAACAGATTTGTTAAGAAATTAGTGTTACCTTTTTAGAATTAAATCCTTATAACAACAGTAATATGAGAAAAATGAAAAAGCAATTAGTGACCTTGATTGTCTGCATAATAACCGGTTGTTTGTACACTTCTTGTAACGAATCCAAAACGGCAGAAGCCTCGCAAACAGAGGTCGCTGACACTACCAATACCAAAGATGAAACACTTATTTCCAATGCGGATTCGGATAACCTTCAGCAACCGGATACTATTAACATTGCTGCCAACGAAAAAATTTCGTCCTTAAAACAGGTTTATCGCCGCCTCATCAAAAAACCTACCTTTTTTGTAATTAACAATACCCGCGATACACTTATCAAATGCAAAGAGGGCACCCTGCTGTCAATTCCAGCCAATGCTTTTATCAATGCTACTAACAAAAGTGCAGTGGCTGGCGAAGTAAAAATTTCGGTCAGGGAGTTTTACAAAATTTCTGATATGCTGGTGGAAGGTCTTACCACCACAAGTAATAAACAATTATTAGAAACCGGCGGCATGATAAACATTAAGGCCACTGCCAACAATGGAAAAGATTCACTGATTTTAAAACCCGGTAAAACCATTGCAATTGCCATGACCAAAAGCGATGATAATTATGTAGATGGTATGCAGTTATTTAATGGCATGCACGATAGCAGTCAAATTAACTGGCAACCACGAAACGGCATAGATGGCCTGGCACAAAGCTGGCGTTTTGGAAAGAATTATTTTAGCGCCAACTTACCCTCACTCGATATTTGGAATGTGATTCCTGACAGGGTGCCAAAAGTAAAACCGGTTTTAATAAACGCTGCTCCCGAATATTTACAAACCGAAATTAAAATGACAGTACGTGAGTTGGTTCAAAATGTTGGCCGCGTTAGCAAAAAAGCAAATGCTTATATTGATACGCTTGGCAACCTTATCTGTTACAATTTTGCCAATGCAAGTCAGACCATCGAATTTCCCAATACCTACAGTGTTACAAAATACGATAACATGAATGTGAATGTTGCCGTGGATGTGTTCCTCACCTATCAATCACACTTAAACCATTTGTACTACCTTAAATTATTTAAAATGGGCAAAGGCAAGCCCGATAGTTTGGTAACAGTAACGGTTACTTTGAATCCCGGTATAAAATTGACTTCATCTGATAAGCTAAGTTCCACTTACAATAATGTAATCACAGTAAAAGAATTCCGAAAAAAGCAAAGACTAAATAATTTGCTCCTGCAGAATTACGAAAACAAAATGAAACGCCTGCGATTGGATGAAGAAACACGAATGGCCAATCTGCAAAAAAATCCCGGACAGAGTTTGCAAACAGCACAAAATTATTTTTTAATGAGCACTTCCAAACTTGGTTGGATAAACTGCGACCGTTTTAACAACCAAACAGAAAAGGTGGATTATCTTGTAAAATTAAATGAGAAGGCAAGCTTGTTAATTGTGTTCAATGCCATTAAATCCATCATTCCTTCCGACCACGAAGGTTTTTTTAAAAATGTGCCACTCAACGAAAAAATAACCATTGTAGGCCTGAGAACTGAGGAGGGCAAACTCATGATGGCCATGCACGAAACCACTGTAAGCCGGGAGCCCTTCGAAAAGCTGGAATTTAAACCCGTAACAGTTAAAGAATACAAAAGCAAACTCGAAAAATTAAACCGGCTTTAGTTGTCACACCCATACATTATTTTAAAATATGTTTTCAAATAGCAGTAAAACCGTAATTTTGAAACATGCCTTCACAAAATCCTTTTCAGTTATTCGAGAGTGAGAAACCACGTTTGGTAAAAAAAGGAGAAGTGCTTATTAAGAGCGGACAAAAAGCCAGCGAAGCATTTTATGTGGTGAAGGGCTGCCTCAGAAGCTACATGGTTGATGCTAAGGGTAAGGAACACATTTACCAGTTTGCACCCGAAGACTGGATTATCAGCGATTTGGAATTTTTTAAAAACAAAGGCGTGGCTTTTCTCACCATTGATGCTGTGGAAAATTCAGAAGTAAAATCAATTCCAACAAGCAGAATTTTTAACATCACCGCCGAAGACCCTGCTCTGGTGCAGGAAGCATTTAATAAATTTCAAAACAGGGTGTACGCCTTGCAACAAAGAGTGATACAACTACTGGCTTACTCTGCCGAAGAGCGTTATCAGGAATTTATTAAAACCTATCCTAATCTTTCCAATCGCCTGCCTTTAAAAATGATTGCCTCCTATCTGGGACTTACTCCCGAAAGCCTGAGCAGAGTGAGAAAAGAACTGGTTAAAGGCCGGTAGTTTTATTTCTTACCATAAATCAAGTAAAAAGTATTTCAACCTACTCATCTTTGTGGTGTTAAATATTAAAACAACCATCATGAAAAAAATAATCTATCCGGCATTTATTGCCACCATTATTAGTACTTCGGCATTTACCATTGTTACCGGCAACAATTGGACTGTAAAGGAAGACAGCTATACCGTTAAATTCAACAGCAAAAAAGGAAAAGATTTTAGCGGAATTTTTAAAGGACTAAAAAGCAGCATTCAATTTGACGAGGCCAATCTTTCCACTTCAAAAATTTCGGCTTCCATCGATGCCAATACCGTAAACACCGGAAATGGCATGCGTAACAAACACGCCCGTCAGGGTTTGGGTGCCGATAAGTTTCCAAACATTAAATTCGAATCGGTGGCCATAGTTAAAACCAGTAGCGGCTACGAAGCCAACGGTAAACTCACCGTTAAAGATGTAACAAAAGAAATTAAATTGCCATTCACCTTTAACAAAAATGCCAACGGCGGAGTGTTTGTCGGCAAGTTTCAGCTAATACCTTCAGAATATCACGTTGATAAAAGTGGAACGCCCGAACTTCTGGAAATTGAATTAAATGTGGAGGTAACACAATGAACTGGAGGAATATAATCTTACTTGGATTGATAGGCACCACGCTCTCCGCCATAGCCTGCGCCATTTACGCACGCATTTACACCCAGGCTTTTTATGTGGATTTTAGTAAAGTGATTGCTTTGCCAAACATGATTGCAGCCTGCGCCATTGGTTGTTTTTTAATGGCCACCGGCTATGCACTGGCCATAAAATGGAAGGGCGAAAAAACTGTGGGATGGCTCAACGTGGCATACAGTGTATTAAGTTTTGCAAGCATTGTTGGTGTACTCGGGTTTAATTTACCACTCGACATAGAATCACCCGAAATGTTTCCGGGCATGGTCATTCCCATGCACTTTTTTCCGGCACTGTCGGTACTAAGTGTTTACCCACTATTAAAAAGCAAATAAGTAAAGAATCAGCAATCACAAAATCTTCAAAAGAATTAAAAATTGCGCTTTGATTAGCTCCTGCATTGCCGGCTCATTTCTGATCGTAGCGAATACAAAATTTCATTTCAACAAAAACCTGAAAAATGTTGATTGAGTAACAAAACTTCTCTGCTATTGGATGTGTTGTAACTGAGTTTAATTTTTTAGTGTACCCATACCGCCATCAATTGCCAGTATTTGGCCGCTCACCCAACCCGATTGTTCGGAAAGAAGGAAAGAGATACCATTTCCTACGTCCAGCGGCAGACCAACTTTTCGGAGCGGATTACGTTGCTTTATTTGTTCGTTTTTTTCGGGTGTGTTTATAAATTTTTCGCCAAGAGGTGTGTTTACCAACGAAGGCGCAATGCAGTTTACACGTATTTGCGGAGCCAGTTCCGCAGCCAGGGCTTTGGTTAAACCTTCGAGTGCGCCTTTGGCCATGGCTATCGACGCGTGAAAGGGCATTCCGGTTGTGGCGGCCACCGAACTGATAAACACCACAGAAGCGGCAGTTGATTTTTTTAAATTGTTTAAATAGGCTTGCACAAAAGCCACCGCTCCCAAAGCGTTTATTTGAAGGTCGTTATTAAATTCAGCAGCACTAATACGGGCAAAGGGTTTCAGGTTAATGGTACCCGGAAAATACACCAAACCATCCAGCGGATTAGCAAGAGCAGGAAAGGATTGGAAGTCGTACTTTTCTACCGGATGCCATTCGTTGTAGCCGCTACCCTTGTCCACTTTGGTACTCAGGCCAATCACATAGTGGCCTTGTTCTTTGAGCAGTGCGGCGGTTTGTTTGGCAATGGCACTCGAAGCACCTGCAAATAAATAGGTTTTACTCATTTTCGTTTGGATAATTTGTTGTGAGTGATTTGCCTTTGTGAATCGCATTTAAAACGGCTAATGCCATTAACCCGTTTAAAGGCGTGTTTGGTTTTGCACTGTTCCACCCGTTCGCGCCACAACTTGTAACTGCTGAATTTTAGTTGTTTTTTCATCAGGGCTTTTACTGCCGCTTCGTTGAGGCCAAACTGAAAGTAAATGGCTTCAAAGGGAGTCCGGTCTTCCCAGGCCATTTCAATAATTCGGTCAATTTGCCGGATGCTTAGCGAAGGCTTTGTTTCTTCAGGTATTTCGGCATAGGCCAGCGGCGAGGGCAAACCACTGTAGTAGCAAAAGTTCACATTTTCGTTTTCCTGTAAATGCTTCATCGCCTCAAAATTACACTTTTGTTTAATAATAATGTAAAAAGATTAAACAAAATTAAAGTGCTCTCCCGAAGGCATTTAACAACGGCAGCTATATTGAGGCTTTGCTTTTAATAGTATGTTAAAAAATTAGTGGCTTATTTCTGTTTGAATTGGTACTTTTGCCACTTAAACTTTTACTTTTTATGAAATTTGGCGTTGTTGTTTTTCCGGGCTCTAATTGCGACGAGGATATGGTGTATGTATTGAGGGACATTATGAAACAGGAAACTGTGAAGTTATGGCACAAAAATACCGACCTGGAAGGCTGCACGCACATTGTACTGCCGGGTGGTTTTTCTTATGGCGATTACCTCAGAAGTGGCGCCATTGCCCGTTTTTCGCCCATTATGCAAAGTGTGGTGGAACATGCCAATAAAGGCGGATTTTTGTTTGGTGTGTGCAATGGTTTTCAGATTTTGTGCGAAGCCGGTTTGTTGCCGGGAGCACTCTTGCACAACGACAGCCGTAAATTTATTTGCAAAAACGTTTACATTCAGGCACAAAACAATACCACGCAGGTAACCTCTAAGGTTCCTGCCAAAAAAGCCTTAAAAATTCCGATTGCGCATGGCGAGGGGAAGTATTTTGCAGATGCCGACACCCTCAAAAAAATGAACGATAATGGACAGATTTTGTTTCGTTATTGCGATGAGAACGGTGATATAAACGCTACGGCCAACCCGAATGGCGCTACCGAAAACATTGCAGGTGTTTGCAACGCAGGTAAAAATGTGTTTGGCATGATGCCGCACCCTGAGCGCGCTGCCGACAAAGAATTGTTTAACGAAGACGGTCGCTTTTTGTTTGAAAGCATTTTGAACTAATCCAATTCGGTTTCTAATTATTTATTTAAAGGGCTCAAAGTCAACATGGGCTTTGATTATTCTGGCTGCTGAACGAAGTTTACAGTTTAAGCCCTTAAATTCGATTTTGTGCGCATTTCAGTAATAGGCGTATTCTAACTTAAAGCCTGCTGAATAGGAGGAAGGTCTCTTTTACCCCCTTTTAATTAGGCCTCCAAATCACTTTTAAGTAGTAACTATTAGCATGAATTAACCAGGCCTTGTTCAAATCAATTTTAAGCTTTGCAAAAAGTACCTTTTGCGTTTAATAGATTTACTATAGTTATTTAATTTACTTTGTATGGGGAAAAAAGCGAGCAAAACAAGTATCGAAAGAAAAATTTTTGTATTAGATACCTCTGTTATTATCTACGATCACACCGCAATTAAGAATTTTGCCGAACACGACGTGGTGATACCAATTACTGTTTTAGAAGAATTGGACAATTTTAAAAAAGGCAACGATACCAAAAACTTTGCTGCCCGCGAATTTACCCGGTACATTGATATGCTGAGCGGTAAAAACACCCTGCAGGACTGGACATCGATTAATGGTCCAACGCGTGGTAAATTTAAAATAGAGATGCACACGCACTCTAAAATTAATGCCGAAAAAATATTCGACGACCGAAAAGCCGATCACCGCATATTAAATACGGCTTTGTTTGTTGCCGAAACGCATCCCGACCGCAAGGTAATTTTAGTTACCAAAGACATTAATTTAAGAATTAAGGCAAAAAGTCTTAGTCTGTTGTCGGAAGATTACGAAACCGGTAAAATAAAAACCGTTGACGAACTTTATACCGGCAAATCCGAAATACAAAAAGTAACCAACGAAAATATAACCAATATTTATAACCAGGGTCAGTGCAAGGCTACAGGTGTACTTAAAAAAACACAAACACTGCCCAATCATTATTATGTTTTAAAAAACGGATCACAAAGTGTATTGTCGCGCTACAATAAAGAAGACGACAGCATGAAGCGGGTAATAAAAACGGCCGCCTTTGGGATAATACCTAAAAATGCCGAACAAGCATTTGCCCTTGATGCCATTATGAATCCCGATATTAAATTAGTGAGCATACAAGGTGTGGCAGGTACTGGTAAAACACTTTTATCATTGGCCGGAGCGCTTGAACAACGCCGCAATTACCATCAGATTTATCTGGCCCGTCCGGTAGTTCCACTAAGCAATAAAGACATTGGTTACCTGCCCGGCGATGTTAACAGTAAACTTAATCCCTACATGGAGCCATTGTGGGATAACCTAAAATACATCCGCAGTCAGTTTAGCGAAAAGGACAAAGAACACAAACAACTCAACGAAATGGTGGAAGCTCAAAAACTGGTGGTGTGCCCACTGGCTTACATTCGCGGCAGAAGTTTGAGCAATGTGTTTTTTATTGTGGACGAAGCGCAAAACCTTACCCCGCACGAAGTAAAAACCATTATTACCCGTGCCGGCGAAAACACTAAAATTGTTTTTACTGGCGATATTCATCAGATAGACACACCTTACCTCGACGCACAAAGTAACGGGTTAAGCTACCTTATCGAAAAAGTTAAAGGTCAGGAATTGTATGCACACATCACCCTCGAAAAAGGAGAGCGAAGTGAATTGGCAAATCTTGCAAATGACTTATTGTAAATTTTCAGACAGACATAAATTGCCAGTAAGCCGCGTTCTGTTTGGTTTATTGGTTCTTATGGTATTTGTTCCCCTAAGCCATTCATCAAAGATAAATTTGGTAAGTGCCAATAGTGCAGTAACATCCCAAACCATTCCTGTAGTTCCCAAATTGTTTAGCACCGACCTTTGTGAAGGCTTTGACTACCCTTTTGGAAACGGCAATGGTGGAGGCAATTACACATCACCCAACGACCATAAAACGCACAAAGGCTGGTACATTGCCACTAAAACCGGCGAAAAATATTCCTTAGGCATTCACACAGGTGAGGATTGGAACGGCATGGGCGGTGGCAACAGCGATTTTGGTCAACCGGTTTATGCCACAGCAAGGGGCAGAGTAATTGAAGCCAAAGATTTTGGAGCGCCCTGGGGCAATGTGGTGTATATCCAACACCAGGTAATTGAAAACACCAAAGTTATTACCATTTACTCGCTATACGCGCATTTAAACGAATTGAAAACAAAAAAGGGCGCTCAGGTAAATAAACGGGATATAATTGGTACCATTGGTACCGGCCACAATTCCTTTCCGGCGCATTTGCATTTCGAAATTCGTAAAGCCAACATGCAGGATTTTGAAGTAACCTACTGGCCAAGTTCCAACAACCAGGATGTGAAATGGGTAATGGAACATTATTACGTGCCCTCCGAGTTTATTAATAACCACCGCAAAATACGTTTGCCGGCAAAAGAAGACACCTGCCTCCTTGTTGAAAAAAGCCGCTACAAACTAAGCGTTTACACAAAGGGTCATTTATACAAAGAATTCGACATTGCCCTGAGTCAAAACCCTGTTGGGCACAAACAGGTGGAGGGCGATAACCGCATGCCCGAAGGCGCTTATTACATTACCGAAAAAAACCGTGGTCCTTTTTATGGCG
>JADLED010000114.1 GCA_020846335.1 Bacteroidia bacterium | reverse complement strand
CTGCACATTTACGTGTTATTGTTTTTCGCAATTGGTTGTGTTTTGTTTTATACCATCGAAAGGCAATGGGGAAAAATTGGGGTGTTGCCTTTTCTTTTTTTAATAGCGATTTCGCCGGCCATGCACTACGCGGTGAATACTTTTACCTTCACAATCCGCCTTGCGTTGAGCGAGTATGCAGCAATGATTCTAAACACAGCGGGAATCCCGGTTCAAAATCACGGAAATTATTTTGTAATGGCGGATGGGCAAAATTTTAGTGTGGATACCGCCTGCATTGGCTTAAACATGTTTAATACCGGACTTTGTTTAGTGGTGTTAATGTTGGGATTCGCCGAACAAAAATACAAGAACAAAATTTCGGTTTTTAAAATGGGCTCTGTGTTTTTTATTACGGTGTTATTACTGGTTCTTACCAATTTGTTTCGCATTTTGGGCATTGTCATGTTTCGAGCTATGCCCGGAACATGGAGCCACGAATTGATTGGACTATTTTCGTTGGTGTTTTATATGGCGCTTCCAGTTTATTTTTTAATTAAGATATTGTTTAAGCGATTACCGCAAGCGCCGGAAATAAAGCCCGTACAAGCATTACCAGACTCTTTCCTACGAAATGGCTTGTCGGGTGCGGCATTGTGTTTGTTGTTGCTCATTTCAAACAAATGGGTTCAAACCATTAAACAACAGGTAGTAAAGGATGAAAAATTGAGCCGCCTGGAATTAAGTGGATTCACAAAACAAGTTCTGGAAGATGGTGTGGTGGAATATCGTAAAGACAGTATATTGATTTACATTAAACCTGCTAACAAGGTTTACGAAAGCGATCATCCGCCCAACATGTGCTGGCAAGGTTCAGGATTTGGTCTGGAAGATGTTACCAGACAATACATTGGCAAATATGAAATTCTTACAGCGACTTTGCGTAAAAAATCATTGGTGCAATACACGGCCTGGTGGTACGACAATGGAGAGTGTAAAACAGCCAGTCAGTGGGAGTGGCGCACAAGCGGAGGGGAGCCTTTCCGAACCATTAATATTACAACCACCAATAAGCAAGAACTGGAAAAGCTGTGCAAAGAGTACCTTAATAAAAAATTATTCTGATCCCTTCAACCAGTTTTTAAGAAAAAAATCGTCGTCGCTAATTTTGCCAACCACACGGTATTTGGATCTGGCAAGCACATCCGATTCGCTGATTTTTTGACGAACGACCTTAAATGGAAACCATCCACTGGCGTGAATAAAGTAATTTTGTTTATCATCAATTAAAAGATAACCGGTGTGATTGTCGAGTCCGATAATATAAAGCCCGTTGCCCAGCTTTTTCAGTTTATTTTCAAATTCATAAAGTGAAATTCCTGAGAGGTGATGTATGTTTTTTTTGGAAGTGAGTGAGCGAATCATTTCTTCGGAGGCGCATTGTGCCATCTTTACCCGGTTAATTGGTACTCCGGCCTGTTGCAGTGTTGTGGTCACAAAATAACCACAGGCAATTTTTCCCTTTTGTGGAAACTGGGTGGTGCCGTTAAAGTCCCACTCGGTGCCGTACCAATACGGAAATATTCTTGTATTCATGGCTTTAATAAAATTACTTTTAAGGATGGCAACTGAAACATTTTTGTTTTTAAGTAGCGCTCTCGTTTGACGAATGCTGTCGAGTTCAGAGGGATAAAGCCTTACATCCAGAATTGGTTCGTTAACGCTGGTTAGTTTTTTCCACACAAGTACACCAGCCCCCACCAGAGTGGCAAGCGTCAGCAACAACAAAATTATTTTTCTACCACGTTTCATGCGGGTTTATTTAAAATTTTGTGGCGCTTTAGCGTAATTGAGGTAATCGCCGCATTTTTCGCAATAATAGTTTCTGAAACTTTCGAGATCAAGGGACTGGAAGCTAATGTTGCAGGGACCAACAAACATTGGGCACCATTTGTCTTTGCCAATGCGTTCATAAACCTCTTTTAAAAATTCGTAATACTTGAGGTTACCGGTGGTTTCATAGTTTTGGTACAAGGCTTTTGCAAGTAATACCAGGCCTTCGGGATTGTTCTTTTTTTGTTCAAAGTCGGGCCAGAGAATTTCAGTAAGCCAACCAACCTGCATGTGATAGAGGTAATAAGCACCCAGTTTGTTTTTTTCGGATTGAGTGAGCGCCTTATTTTTGAAATACTGATAAATGTTATAAAGGCATTTGGCATGAAGTGCCTGTTTTTCGGGAGTGCTTTCGTAATAAGGCAAACGGCAGGTTTTAAACCAAAAGTTAAGGGCCAGTTTGTCGGACAACTCTGTTTCTTTCGCGGTGTGTGCATAAGCCAGTAATTCGCCGATGTAACCATCCTGTTGTTCGTCGCTGATATAAACATTTAAGTCCTTGCCAAAATTTTGGATGCATACCAGCATGTTGTAATTCACAAAGAAATTCTTTTCGTCTTCGTTGTATAAATTTACCAGATCGCGGTAAAATTCCTTTACCCATTCGGCATTGTGACTTAAAGAGCTGTCGATTTGTACAAAATATTTTAAGCGGAGTAAATTAAATTTATTAAAAGTTTTTTCCTGTCCGATATTAAATGCATTAAAAAATTTAGGGGCAATGTGTTTATTTTTAATGTTGGTGTAAGCCACATCCATCAGTACTTCCAGAGAATCGAGGTAAAGGGGTACCTGGTTTTTTTTAGAATTATCGGACATTATTTTTCGAATTCTTTTTTTAAGAACCGTGGTTTTTTTGAGTAGGTATTTTTCGATGTTATGTTCGTCGATAATTTCTTTGGCCCTCAGTCGAATGTGAGCTACGCGTTGAAGATTGAGGTAAAATTCCAGTTTACGTTGCAACACGGTGTCATTTAAAAGAGCCTTGGATTTAACATGGTCAAGGCCTCTGAAATCTTTCAGTATTTCATTCCCCCGAACCTGTCTTTCAAAAAGATCCCAGTTTTCCTGTGCCATCACCACAGTGTTCAGTTTTTCTTTTTGATTATCCGACAATGCTTTGGAAATGTGCCAGGCGCGTTCTTCCTGAATTTTTCGGTTCAATTCTTCTTTTCCTTCAACGGAGGCGTATGCTTTTATAATAATGCTGTCGGCCGTAAATTTTTCACTCAGAAGTGAATCGGTAATGGGTTTTATGTCAGAAAGTTTGTATTCCGTTTTTCCTTTCTGAAAAGGAATATCAAAGTAAATGTTTTTGTAATCTTCTTTAATCACCAGGCCTTTACCCACACTGTCGAGGTAAACGGGCAGTGTGTAAAACTTTTCAAGTGTATCGCCGCAATAGCCACTAAACCTAACGGATGTACATACTTTCTTTTTTTGAATGATAACGAGATTGGTTTCAAAGTAGCCATGCTTAAATTGTTCAGGGATTTTTCCAAGCTTTAATTCGTAACGTTTAATTTTGTGTTTTTCAAGTTTTGCTTTAATGGTTTTCAAATCGCCACCCGAACCAAAACCTTTCAGGGCTTTCTTTTTGTAAATGGGTTTCAACACAGTTCCATTAAACACACATTGTTTATTGCGTCGCGAAGGTTGGGTATAATACAATGGATTACCGCAATCGTATGGCAAGTAGGGCACCAACTCCGCGGCAAATCCGTCTTTGCGGTATTTCAATAAATTTAAAAGAGAATCCATGTCGTAGCAAACAAAATAAATGTTGTCGTTGCGGTACTGAAAATGCGAAAGACCAATGGGTTGATAACCGTCTTTAAAACAACGCGCACAATCTTTGACTTTTTTAGGATTTTTGAGTTTATGGGCGTGACGACCTTTATGGAGGTGCTGTTCAACCTTGTCAAAACTGGTAACAACAGGTTGAGATACGTAATTGGAATATGTGAAGAAATTTTTGTTTTCGTTAAAAACATATTTGAATAATATATTCGCGAATTTTTGAACGCCATAAATTCTCCCAGTTTTTGAATCGGCCCAAATGGCCACTCCGGTGGAATTGTATTGGGGAGTGATGATATTTTTGTAATGCCCCGGCGAATGCACCCACATCAGCGCAAAATCGGTGGCCGTTTGATTGTAAGTGCTATTGGTGTAAATCTTGCCCTGCTTGTCTTTTACCGGACTGCCAATTAAGGTATAAGCAATGTTTTCTCCCACAAGGTAATTTACTGCTCCAAAAAATTCGGCACGTTTTTGTGGATTTTCCATTTTAGGGTTTTCCGGTTCGTGGTGATCAAGATGCTCAACCTTATAGAGGTATTGTGCATGGTGTTTTGCTGCGAGGTACAGAATAGAATCGTTGTAAAGTGTTTGAAGTTGGTGGGACAGGCGCACCGAATCAATTTTTTCTTTAATAAGGTGTTCCAGAAATTTTTCGTTAAAGCCGTAAATGGAAATTTTATCATCCGGATGTTGGGCAAAATTACAAATAGTAAGAAACACGAAAAGCAGGGATAAGGCTCCCTGCTTTAGTTTTCGAGTGTTATTTACATGTGCCTGAATAAACGAATTGCTTTGAACGAATGTAATTAAAATATAAAAGCTCAAGAGCAATTTATTTTTATTTGGCAGTAATTTATGTGATAACGGTTTTTTTTGATAAAAGGTTACCATAACAACCATCAATCTTTTTCCCACCGGCGACGCACATTGCCCTGCGATTTTATTACTGTGTAATGGTTTTTTTCTGCAGCGCGTTCCAGCCTTCTTCTTAGTTTTCGGGGATAGAAAGTATGCATCCAGGTTTTTGTGAAACCGGTTTTTTGGGTAATACCCAATTGGCCAAGTATTTCGGCAGCCGCGGCTCCGCAACGCATGCCAAAAAATGCGTAATCATAGGGGGCTCTCCTCCGGTAAACATTAACGATACTATCAAGCCTGTATTTTTGGCCTTGTGTAATTCGCATAACTATCACGGTTTTTTTAACGGTGTCTTCTTTGCCGCTCATAATGGCGTAAAAAGTGATGCTATCGTGGATGGAAAATTTACTGTTAATGATACGCGGTTTGGCAAACATGTGTAAACCTGACCGGGGCTGAAAATTAAATATTCGATTCGGTTCAATTTCAATTCCTGTGTGTCCGCCTAAAAGACCGCCAAACCAACGGTCTTCACTATATTTGTAGGCACGATTAGGTTTTGATCCGTGTAAAAAGTGAACTTTTATTGTGACGGAGTCTTCAGAACCTGTGGCACTTGTCCCAAAACCGAACAAAAACGCTGCAACCAGGCAGCCGGTAAAATTTAGAAGCTTCATAGAATTAAGTTTAAATAAATAAATAGGGTAAGATTGACTTACCGGAATTAAAAACGAAAACTAAATCAGGAAGCAGGGTAGGCGGTAATGGAAAAAATGGTGTTACGCACACAATTAGACGAGCCTACTGAGGCGCGGCCTTTTTTACGAAGAATATGTGTGGTATTTGCCATTAATCAAAGGTAATCTTTTTTAATGTGAACAATGCCTTAACTTTATAAGTGGCAGCAAATATAAAATTACTTACACTTTCCAATTGTCAAAATAGGTTAAAAAAAGGCGACAGATATTGCGGGCATCGTCAATGCCGCGGTGATGTGTTCCTTCGGCCACCATGTTTTCCATCTTTAGCGCTCCCATCATACCTATGGGCCTTTTTATGTTTTTAATGACTGCATATTGGTGTTTTAAACTAATATGGTGTTTAAGCCAATCTGTGTTTAACTGATGCAGGCGGCAATCCGACTCAAATTGTTGTTTGTCGTAAAAGCCCCAACTGCACAATATGTATTCGTCTTGTGTGTTAACCCAGTTTTTAAATTTTTGTAAAGTAACATCAAAAGTTTCGGCTGCATCCACATTTTCCTGGGTAATGGTAGTTAGCGATTTACAGAACTCACTGAGTTTGGGATTTAATGTGGGTTTTATAAATGCACAAAATTCACTCTGAATGTTTTTGTGTTCATCCACGCATACGGCGCCAATTTCAATAATTTCATTCACATCTGTTGGGGACTTTTTCTCCCAGCAGGTTGCTTCCAAATCTACAATAATGTATTTCATTTCAATTCTTTTAATCGGTTTTGATATTCACAGGCAATGGCTTTTCCAAAAATTATTTTTGTCCAGCCGTTTTCATAACCGTGGTTATTGGCAATCAGGTAACCTTTGTTTTTATCTGTTTTCACAATTTTATGGGCATCGATAAATCGGCCACGCACCTTGCAAAACACAATATCTCCTATTTCGTAAATTTCGCTTTTGGTAAAGGTAAGCAGCGAACCGCTTTTAAGTATAGGCAACATGGAGTTACCAAAACATTTCATTTTTCCGGAACCAATTAGTTCCAGTTCCTCTTTTAATCTTAAGTACTTATTCATTTTTTTAATGTTTGCTTAATTATATTTTTTGTTCTCGTCTTTTTTCACTTAAGCGAATGATAGAGACGTTTTTTATTTGGCATGCCGGTTTTGAAAGTTTGTTGGTTAATTTTTTGGGCGCCCGGGCGCGCTTTACGCTGCAAGTCCTCCCACGCTGAAAAAGCGTGGTCCGGGCTTTCCGCTGCAATCGCTGGCGCGGCGTGAGGTGCTGTCGTTGTTCGTTAGCATTTGCATTTTTTTAGGATTTATAAAATCTGATGCGGGTTGTTTTTAAGTCATTAAATAATTGAACAGGCAAAAAGCGATAAAAGCACAAGGTGCTCTAACCTCTGAGCTACAAAGCAAAATGATTTTATTTGGCTGCTTTGGTGGGACTCGAACCCACGACCACCCGATTAAAAGTCGAAGTAACTCTTATCTACGGCACTGTTCAATGTGTATAATGAGGAAAAAGACATAAAGTCTGTTTGTCTGAGCCACGCTTCATTTCTGAAACGGAAGGACTTGAACCTTCGACCTCTCTGCTTTCACAGAGTGCTCTACCGAAGTAGGACTTTATTACGTCACTCATTAATAATTTAATACAGGCAACAATCAGCAGGAGACTTTTCTTTTGCCTCACCACTCGGCCACCCTTTAAGGGATTGGATTCGAACCAATGTTGAAAGCTGACGATGTAACTCCGGTTTACGGCACTGTATTAATAAAACTAAACAGGTAAAAGGCTGAAAAAGTTTTTTAATTATTGCTCTACCCTCTGAGCTACTTCGCTTGCACGAAGGCCGGAATTGAACCGGCGACCGATGTATCTTTTTCAAACGACACTGTTTAATGTAAAATTGTTTGAAAATAAAACAGGCAATTGGCTATAAGGATTTATGGTTTTTCAGACGATGTATTCCTTATATACGGCACTGTTAAATAAACGGACAATAAATCGTCAGACTCATTTTACCAAAAAACGAAGTAGTTCTGACAAACGGCACCGCTTACTGTTTTTTAAAGAGCAATGGCTGAAAAGCAAACTGAGGATTCGAACCTCCGCCTTTCGGCTATCTCCAACGAAGTAACGCTTATCTACGGCATCTTTAATAGGATAGTTTTTCAAATATCATTGCAATTATTCACACACTATTTATTGTCAGAAGCAAAATCAAAGTACAATTTTTTTGGGATACACCTTGAGGATTCGCACCTCTTCCGGTTTCCCGGACACTTCCCTGGCAGATGATGGTTGCGATGAAATGCACTTTTACGGCATTCTGACAAATTTTTAAATCAAAGAACGTTTTTAAATTTTTTATAACCCTCTCTGTAACGTTTTTACAGAGAGGGATGTATTAAAGTGTTATACTTTTTATTTTCTCAAGAGCATTACCTCCTTCTTCAATGGCATTTAAAATATCAAACACTTTATCCGACCAGCC
Organism: Bacteroidia bacterium; assembly: GCA_020846335.1. Classification (GTDB taxonomy): domain Bacteria; phylum Bacteroidota; class Bacteroidia; order B-17B0; family Aurantibacillaceae; genus Aurantibacillus. Next base: position 19,522 of record JADLED010000114.1, on the reverse strand, counting down.
TGCAATTAAATACACATCATTTTTTTGTGTGTTCACAGGGCTTGTACCATAACCGGCCAAATCAAACAGATACAATTTAGCGTTTGGTGCCATGGCCTTGTAGGCTTTCCACGAGCGCTCCAGGCTGGAGCCACCTGCTTTACTATCCCACAACTGGCAATCGGTAAAAAGCATTATTTTATCCATTACTACATTACGGTTAATGAGGTCGTCAATTACCAGATAACCATTAGTAGCATAACCCACTTCACCTTCGCGACGGTAATATTCGTTTACGTTGGAAAGAACCGAATGTTTTGGCATATTGATAATTTTCCAACGGTCGCCAAACATACCCGAAACCACGCGTTTGCATTTTGATTGCATCAACATACCTAACATCAAACCGATATCGAACAACAACACTTTGCTTTTTGCAGATACCGGTTTTTGCATAGAACCTGACACGTCACAGGCAATGAGCACCGAAGTGTTTTCATCAAAGCCTTTGATGTTTTTAGAACTCGCCAACACAGCATCTTCCAGAGCAGTGAGTACTGAGCTTATCATATCGGAGCGCATGCCTTTTATTTCGCGGTGTGCTGACAAAAAACGGAATGGCAATTGTTTAGAAGCTGCCACTGCTTTTTCGTTGGCCAGGTAATCACACACTTTCAACACGTGACCGGTTGAAACATTGGCCTCAAGAATGTTACGCAGGTTACGCAACAGAGCCATGTAACCCAGTTTGCCGCTATCAATCAGTTCTTCCCATTTTGCTTTTACTGCCGCTGCTTTTTCTTTAGCGTTCTCGTATTTGGCCTGACCAAGCGCTGACAATTCAGTTTCCCAGGTATAAGGCACTGAAAGTTCTTTGTTGGCTATTTTATTAAACAAGGCTTGTTGTGCTTCGTCTTTGGCTTTTGGATGAACCAGAAACAGGGCATCACGCAATGTTATTTCGGTAGCGCGATCGTATTTTGCAAACTGGTATTCATCGAAACTGTTGAAGGCATCGGACAAACCTTTTTGGATTTGTTTTGACAATTTGTTCAGTTTTTTGGTGCCGGTTCGTTGATTCGCCATTTGGTAATAGGCCAACAGTTCTGTGATTTCGTCTGCACGTTTTACAACACCTTTCACTGCTTTGCTTACAAGGGTGTTGCCGGAGGCTACTTTTGCAAGTTCCACGGCCAATACCATTGGCACACTACGCATATACATTTCAGTACGCGCATAAACTGCCAGTTTGGCCACAAATTCCGGATCGTTTTTAAGAATCAATTCCTGAATACGAGCAAGTCGGTTATCTGCTTTCTCATAAAAGTTATCGTTCAAACCGGCAGTTACCACTGCCGAATACAATTCCAATTCAGGAGTGATGCGGTAAGCTTTAGCGGCCTCGTGATTGGTTACCACATTGGTTTTGTTTTTGAAGATGTTGAATTTCATGATCGTTTATTATAATTGTTTATTTTTTTATTTGTTTTGTTATCAACGGTACAAAGGTTTTGCATTACTGCGCAAAGGAATTGCGTAGATTGAAATTATTTTTGAAATTGTTTAATTGTTACAATAACAGCTTCAATATCAGTGTGTTTGTTTTTTGGGAAGCATTCAAAATCTTGCATCTGCGCAAGTACATTGCGTAGAAATTAATAAACGCTATATTTATTTCTTAAAATTTAAACCATGCCTATTAATAAACTAGCCCTGGTGCGTTATAAAACCATTGATAATTGCCTCCAGAACCGTTACCGTAAATGGACATTGGAAGATCTAGTGGAAGCCTGTTCGGAAGCGATATACGAATACGAAGGCATTACCAAAGGTGTGAGCGTGCGCACGGTTCAGCTCGATATTCAAAATATGCGAAGTGAAAAACTGGGTTACAATGCACCTATTGTTGTTACGGATAAAAAGTTTTATAGTTACGAAGACAAGGATTACAGCATCACTAATATTCCCTTAACCTCGCAGGATTTGGGCACTCTCAACGAAGTAGTGGAGGTGTTGAAACAGTTTAAAGGCTTTAATTATTTTGATGAGCTCACCAGTATGGTGACGCGCCTTGAAGATAAAATCTATAAGCAGCAACACAATGGTCGGTCGTTTATTGAGTTTGAGAAAAACGAATTGCTGAAGGGTCTGAATTTTATTGATCCGCTGTTAAAGGCCACCACAGCTTCGCGCAGCCTTATGGTTACCTACAAATCGTTTAAGGCCCGCGAATCGCGTGAAATTATTTTCTTTCCCTATTTACTAAAAGAGTATCGCAACCGCTGGTTTATTTTGGGTAAAGCCAAAAAGGGCAGCGCCATTATGAATCTGGCACTTGACCGTATTGAAAAAATGGAGGAGTTACCTGCCGAAAAATTTCAAAAACCAACCTTTGATGTGAGTACTTATTACAAGGATGCCATTGGCGTGACAAAAATGCCGGAGCAAAAAACACAATTAGTGGTGATGAAGATTATTCGCGAACATGCACCCTACGTCATTACAAAACCGATTCATTCCAGTCAAAAAATATTAAAGGAAGAGAAAGACGGCATCATTTTCTCTATTGAAGTGATTTGGAATTTTGAGTTGGAGCGCGAGATTTTGGGTTTTGGCGAGCAACTCACCGTATTATCACCGCGTCGCATGGCTCGTACCCTACAAAAACGGCTTAAACAAACCCTTTCCAATTACAAACCGGACGAAGAATAATTTGAGAATGGAAGCCCCGAAAGCTATTGTAAGAACTTTTTAAGCGATAACGTAACGGAGTTACAAATTGATTTACGATTGATTAAAGTGGGAATGACAGGGGTCGAACCTGTTAAGCGATAACGCAACGGAGTTACAGTCCGTCCCAACTCACCATCGTTGGCGCATTCCCATTAATTGTCGATACATGAGGAGTCGAACCTCAAACCTCCCGGTTCGTAGCCGGACGCTCTATCCAATTGAGCTATGGATCGTTTTTTGAAAATGAATTATTTATTATTAATAAAACATTTGTTTTTGGGTGAAGAACGGGATTCGAACCCTGATTAGTGGTGCCACAAACCACTGTGTTAACCTTTACACTATTCCCACCATGTGTCAGGACGGTCAGGCTTGAACTGACAAGCTTGTGCGTATAAGGCACATACTCTTACTATTGAGTTACATCCTGAATTGTTGTGGAAACGGTAGGACTCGAACCTACATCTTCGGATTTTCAATCCGCCGCATTGACCATCTTTGCTACATTTCCATTGGTCGGGAAAGCAGGACTCGAACCTGCAACCGAAAGCTCCCAAAGCCCTCATTCTGCCAATTGAAATATTTCCCGAATTTATTTTGTTGAGATAACAGGGCTTGAACCTGTAACCGGATACGTATAAGGCATCTGCTCTGACCATTGAGCTATATCTCAATTATTAGCGGAGAGTATAGGATTCGAACCCCTCCGCTCATCGCGGATGCCTCAGATTTCAAGTCTGATTGACCTCCATTGGTCGCTACTCTCCATTATAGTCGGGAAAGCAGGATTTGAACCTGCGAACTCTCGCTTCCAGGGCGAGCGAGGACGACCTGACTCCTCCATTTCCCGTTTAATTATTTTGCGGAGAACTGAGTTCCCGACACTCACCCTTCTTAATTTCAGAAGGGCACAACGATTAGCAGTCGTGTCCGGGCCCCGCCCGGTTAGTTCTCCATTTTTGTACCATCAATATGTCAAATAACGTTTTGTTTTTTTACACCATTCAATAGTGTAAGTGTACCCTCTGTAAGACTCGAACTTACACTAACTTGTTTCTAAGACAAGCGCCTCTTCCGTTGGGCTAAGAGGGTAGTTGTTGTCGGAAATGGATTCGAACCATTATTCCCAGATTCAAACTCTGGTGTCCTACCTGTTAGACGATCCGACAATAAAAAAGCCCGGTCATTTTGCGGACCGGGCTTTTGCTTTTGGGCATTCCAATCCTATTCAGTCACTTGTAAGTGAATGTATCAACTGATAAAAACTTTGCGGTCGTACCAGTCTTTTGTATTTTAATTTTCTATTCATCATACTTTATTAAAAAGTCAGGATTAATTACTTTAAAGGATACCCTTCCTTTCATCACTTTGCCATCGTTTATTTCTTCCAAAGGCCTTATTACAATGCCTTCAGCAATTGTGTCGTTATTCAGAAGAGACTTTAATTTGGATTTTCCAATCAAGTCATCCAACGAATTTTGTAAACGATAGTTCTCATCCAACACAGGCACCATTTTAAGATTCAGAACGGCCATCATATTTTTCAAATCTGAAACGGACAGGTAGCTGTAATTGTCAATATCAAATGCATTAAAGAAATAGATGTCCTGACCACGCAATTTGTATTTGTTTTTCTGGATGCCTTCTCCTATTATTTCTCCCTGAAGCGAAATGTTTTTGTTTAATCCTTTCATTTTCTCTTCAAGATTATTTTCAAAAGCAAACTTCCACATGGAGTTTTCTGCATTTGGTTTCAACTCCAGGTTTCGGCTGCATACACCAAATTTCCCATCTTTAACGTAAAAGGTTACTGAGCTGCCATCCAGTTTTTCGGTCACATAGCAGTGTGTGTCTTTGAATTTGTCCAGTACTTTCTGCAACACCTGCACCCTTGTTTCATCCGTTTTAGGAATAAAATTCGGAAACATGCCTTCCACGTCACCGGCCAGATTCGCAGGAATTGGTGGTTCGTATTTGGTTATTTCCAATAGTTCTGTGACATCCAAACCTTCTTCAATGCTACAATCAGCGGGCAAAATGCTTAATGGAAAACAAATGCCTTGCGAAATTTGTCCGCGTAATTTTACTGTTTTAACGCGGTTGCTTCTTGCGCGGATGAATTCAAATTCAGGTTTATCAGGCAATACGCTGTCTATTTCTATGTAAACGCATAAATCTCCCGCTTTAAATTCTCCCTTTCGGATAACCAATTGCCATCCTAACACAGTTGCCTTTTCAATAGCATCGGCATCTTTAATTGCTTCGGTAGCAAGTATTTTTTGTATAGAGGCTAATTTTCTCATTGTGTTTTCCTTTCTTTTATTTTTTCTCAGTTTGTTTAAAGACCCTGCCCCCATTGACAGGGTCTTTTCCTCTCGGATTGCGCCGGTACTGAGACACCTTTGCTTATTTTATAAAAAAACCCGGTTGTTTTATACAACCGGGTCTGCAATTATGCGAACATAATTAACCACCCGGTGGGATGTAAAACGGCGACTGGAACTGGGCTATACTGCTATTCCGGTAACTGCGTAGGGTATGTATAAGTTGTTTCATTTAATTCTGTTCAATAAAAAACCCCGGTTGGTCCGGGGTTATGTTACTAATATTTTAATTAAGTATTAACATAACCCAATATACACATGAAACGGCGAAAGCACCGATTGGCGTATGATTTGCAGATATGTTAAACTATTTTTCACGTATTATTTTTGTTTTATCGGATACAAATGTAAATCAAAAATTTTAATTGTCAAGAAATATTTTTTAAAAAATGATGAATGAAAAAAAAATATGAAATTAGAGAATGCCATGAAATGCTAGCAAAATCAACACTTTCAGACTGGCAGGCACGGACAAAAAATATTTTCAAATTATTTTGTTTGACTGAGTGAATGTGTGTTTTGAATTCGTGAACGGAAAATAGGAATAAAAAAACAGAAATGAATCAGACAAATTTGCATTCTCAGGATTTAGTATTTGCAAAAGCCAGACATCTAATTTAGATGTCTGGCTTGGATTTCATTGTGAGCAAAGGTTTTGAGACTATGCCAATGTTTTCATTTCGAGGAGTTGTTTTTTCAACACGTGATCAAAATCGAAATAATTTTCTTTTTTTACAAAGCCTTTTTCTCTTACCCAGCTTTCGACGCTGTATTTTTTTACAAATTCGCCAATTTGTGCTTCTTCCATTCGGCTATTGGTACTTAAGTACTCACTCATTTTCAGCAAAAGGTATTTGTTGCGTTCTAATATTGCCTCGGCTTCTTTCTGGCAACTCTTCACCAATTGCATGGCTTCCTGCGAATGACTCTCTTTTGCAAAAAAGTAATCGTTTTTTAACACTGATTCCACGGCAATGTGAAGAGGGTCACGACCCATGCCGTAGTATTTTACCGCACGGTTAGCCAGTCTGCTCGCGTTTTCGAGGTCAGAATACACACCCGACGACGTGTGCTCTTCACCAAAAATCATTTTCTCGGCTACAAATCCACCCAAACAAATGATGATGTCTTTTTTTAAGGTATCACGCGTCATCATGTTTTCAGGAAAATTCACACTGCAAAAACCTTCACAGTTATCGGCTGCTGTTTTGGAAACCACTACTGAAGGTAATATGCCCAAAGTTAAAGCGGCCAACACTGCGTGACCTGTTTCGTGCACTGCTGTGTGCGCCTGAGCGTTTACGTCTGTTGTTTTACGTAAATTATCTGTTTTTAAAGAAAGTTTTTCTTCGTAAATGTTTAAAATGTTTCCTTCAACATTTTTAAATACAAACACATAACGTTCGTCGGCATACGACCATTCTACCTCGCTTACAGGCATTTGTTTGTCAAGCGCTTCCAATACCAGTTTACTAATCCACGACTCAATCAGGTTTTTAATGGTGGTAAATACCGGGCGGGTGCCTTGTGCCGGAAAAACACCTTCGCTGTAAACAATGTTATGTACAGAGTGGTGATAGGTGATGCTGAAACCAAACTGTGATTTTACGAAATCATTCACACGCAACAATTCGCGACGAATGAGTTCTTTGAAGTGCCCGTTGTTAAAGGATTTGTAGATGATGTGGTTATTTCCTAAGCGAGCAATTTGTTCGTTTCGGAAACGTTTACGCAATGCTCCTTTAATATTTGAAACATTAATTTTGGAAGTGGCTTCGTGCAATTCGTCGGCGCTGATGTCTGGATTAAGACTATCGCTCATGTGGTAGGCCTCATCCAGATTACCTAAAACGAATATTAAGGATTTACTTAAATCCAGTTGTTTTACACCGGTTCGGGTTTTTACTCCATCTATGATTAATTGCATTATCCCGGCTAAATCAGCCACTTTCACTTTTTCATCCAGTACTTCGCGGGTGGCATTGTCGTCGTCGTATAAATAATAAAGGCCTTGCAAAAAGTCTTTCGATAAAAAGTAATTGCCATCCAGTTTCACACCATTGCGGTCGTGGTCTTCAAAATAAAAACCTTTAAAAATTTCGAGAAATTCTTCCTCGCCTTTTATAATCAGACCGTTTTTAATGCTCACGCCTTTGTATTCAGCTTTGAGTAAATTAGTCATGCACAGATCGGCGCGGCGCAAACGAAATGTGTTGTTTGCGGGAATGTAATTTATTTTGCCACTGTCGAGTAAATCCCAAATCACACGCAGTTTGTCTTTGCTTACTTCGCCGTCTTCGGTGATGGTGCGCGCAAACTGAAATTCGTCCATACAAATAATGGAGGCCTGTTGGTCAAAAAATTCCAATTCATCGGTAAAGGTGTTTTTTAACCACGACGACGAATCGGAATCAAATTCGCCCATGTCCATTTGAGCGTATAGTTTTTTATAATCGAGTTCGTGCACCAGACTTTGTACCAGCGCCGATTTACCGGAGCCGGTCATACCCCAAAGGTTAATCACGGTTGGGCGCAGTTGTGCGGACGGAAAGAGGTACCAGGCAGTTACTAAATTCATGACTTCGTCTATAACAGTGTCGAGACCGATGAATTTTTCTTTGAGCTTTTGTGTTACTTTGTTCAACACTTCTTTTTTCGAAAGAAGGGTTTTATAATCTGTAAATTGTTCCATAGTGTATTAATTATTTGGGCGCCTTGGCGGGCTTTCGCCACTCGCTCTTTTTGCCTCACAAATAGTTGGAAGCAAAAAGGAGCTGAGGCAAAGGCTCAATCCTGGCGCGGATTCGGTATTTTTATAGTCGTTTTATTCTTACATTTTTGAATTCATTGTTTTTTTAGTTCTTTCTAAATTCTCTTCCTCTGTAGCTGCGGTTGGGGTTGCCTCTTTCCAGTTCCAGATGGTTTTGCCAGGGGTCTTTGTATCCTTGTTCGCACAACTGATTTTGTTGCCATTGCATAAGTTTTTCTTTGAGCCGTTGAATGGCTAAGTTTTTATTTTGCAATTGCGAACGCGAATCGCTGGCGGTGACACTTAGTCCGGAGGCTTTGTGTGTTGCCCTAACGGCCGTTTCTGTTTTGTTTACATTTTGTCCACCCGGACCAGAGGAGCGCATGGTTTGGAAAACAATGTCCTTTTCATGCCACTCAGGTAATTGGGCCTGATTGATTTCGTAAATTCCAATGAACCAGTTTTTGCGTTTGTGAAATTTGCGGTAGGGACTTTGGGCCGTCCACAACAAAACTCCGCACCAATTGGAAGAAAACAAATCTAAGTGTTTGCCTATTAGTTTAACAGTAGCTGATTGCAGTGTTCCTTTTTCCTGTGCAGAATGGCGTGCCAATACTTCGGCATTAATTCCGGCGACAGATGCTTCACGCAAGAGTTCGCGCAAGGCCAGTGCTACAGCAAGACAACATTCGGCCGGACCTTTGCCCGATGTGAGTTGTAGTATTTTTGTTTCCATTTTCTTAACTTTTATTCATTCTTACAATTTTAGGCGTAAAAGTGCCTTCTGTTTTTACCAGTTCCTGTTGATTCTGCATCACTACTTCAATGTCTTTGTATGCTGCGGCTGATTCCTCCACGCTGCCACCTATCAGTTTTACTCTGGCTTCGGCCAATTGCTGATTGTGAAGGGCTTTGGTAATGCCATTGCGCGCTTCGCCTCTCGACATTTTTCGTCCTGCGCCGTGTGAGGCTGAATTGAGAGAAGCCGGATTGCCAAGTCCGCTTACTATAAATCCTCTGCTGCACATACTGCCGGGAATAATGCCATACTCACCCTTTGCTGCCGGTGTTGCGCCTTTGCGATGCACCACCAGTTCTTTGCCTTCGTGTATTTCTTTCCAGGCAAAATTGTGATGGTTCTCAATTTTGCACATGGCTTCCAGACCTAAGGCACGTGACAGATTATTATGAATAACGTCGTGGCAGGCTTTTGCGTAGTCGCCCGCAAGGTTCATCGACAACCAGTATTCTGCTCCGGCTTCATCGTCCATACTCAGCCATGCCATTGACTTTAGATTTGGCGGCAATTTGCATTTTTGCATGGCAATTTTGGTGTAGGCATCGGCTATGTTGGCGCCTAAACCGCGCGAACCGCTGTGCGTTAAAAGCCCCATGTATTTGCCGGGTTTTAATTGGAGTGTGTTGCCGGCATCTATAATCACTGTGCCAAATTCCACAAAATGGTTGCCAGTGCCAGATGTACCCAATTGAAAGCGCGCTTTGTTATGCAAACGTTTAAGTAATGCTGTGGCCTGAAATTCTGAACGGTCGAGGATCTCGTGTTCTGTTTCAAAGTCAAGTCCCCCATCGTTACCAAAATGCGTGTGGCGTTTCAGTGCTTTGTGTAGCTCGTATTCGCGGCTAATTAAATGGCTATCGGATATTGGGTAAATACTTAGTGCCATACGGCAACCAATGTCTAGACCAACACCAAAGGGTATAACTGCATTATCGACAGCGAGTACGCCACCAATTGGCAAACCAAAGCCATGGTGTGCATCGGGCATAAGTGCTCCTTTAACGGCCACGGGTAATTGCATAGCAGCTTCCATTTGCTGAATGGCGTTAAGGCCAATTTGTTTGCGTCCGTAGATATTAAGGTTGCCATTTTCTCTGAGTTGGTACACTTCCAATTCCGTTTTTAATTTTGGTTTTTCGGAGAGTGCAGAGGCCAGTGGCATCAGGAATTCATGATCGAGGTAATTGTCAGGATCTGAAAGAACGTTGTTTATTATTTCTAATTTTTCTTCTAACGGCACATGTTTATAATGTTTCGTCATAATGTTAATCGCCAAACTTTTAGCGATGTCGGAAGGGAAGTCCACTTTTCTTAAATGTTTTCCCTTCATCCGGTTTCTGCCCATGTTATTGGTTTTTTGTGGGAAGTGTTTGCATAGGTTGAAACATCAAGTCAATTTTGGTTGACTTGTTATAGGAATGAATTAGTTGCGACGCAATCGCTCACGCGAACGCCTGTCATTCTTTTCAAACCTTTGGGCAAACACTTACCCAATGTTTTAAATAAATTATTTTTTTGATTCCGGACTTTTTCTGACTCCCCAGAAAATTTGCGTAAGAGTTTATCTTTACCGCAACTAAAAACCCGGCATTAAACCGGGCTGAAAGTATTGATACTAAAGCGATCCGGCTTAAGGTTTCGTATTTGAATTTAACACCAACATTTTTGCTTTCGACTTTAGTTTTTAATTATTTTTCTGTTATTCTGATGCAAATGTAAATCAAAAAATTTAATTGTCAAGAAAATATTTTTGCAAATGGGTAAATTTATTTTGCGGGAGTATATTGTGAGTAGTCGGAAATGCTCATCTGTATTGCTTTGTAGCGATTCTGAGTAGTTTTAAAAAAATTTCAAAAATCTTTTTGGAATGAGTGAAACTTATTTGATAATTAGTGGAGTGACAAATAGTAGTTAAATTATATGGGCGCAATATTTAATTTTCGAATAGAGCGATGTACTGCTAAATGAGAAAATTTTCCCAGTACAACTAAAGTACTACGCCAGCACCCTACTGGTGCGTGAGGGGCACGCCCAAATAAAAACCTATTGCAGCTTAAATTTTAGAATAGGATAAAAAACAAAAAAGCAGTGATTTAATAACCACTGCTTTTTAATTTAATAAGATAATGAATTACTTTTTAGGGTAATACAATATGGTGTATTTATTGCCCATGGCCGAACGTTTCAGCATTACCGAGCCTTGAGGACCATCGGTTATAAATTCGCGGTTATATTTTTCAATCAATTGGGTATTGTCGGCGGTTAATGGATTCAAATCGTTGTGGTCTTCATAAAGGTTCATTTGTATACGCACTGGGTATTGTAACAAAAAATGTTCGGCATTTGAATTTTTTATGATTCGTTTTATAGGTAAAGGCACAGTTCCTTTATAATCGCTCAGAAAGTCTTCGTTGGTAATTTTACCCTTACCATCAATTCTGTAAATAGTTACAGTAAGGTACAGGGTGGCTTTTAGCGCGTCGTCGTATTTGGTGCCTTGTGTAATCAGGTAACGGGTTTCGCCAACGGTGGTTAAAAACATTGGAACCTCCTTATCAGGAACGGGACCGATTGATGTTGACTGCGGAGGTGTTTCCGGTTGAAAGTTTTTAACGTAATGCGATTTTTCACTTCCTTTATCTTCGTCGCTGGCAGGAAATATTTGTTTGGCATCAGCGCCTTTTACAAATTGGTGCAATTGTTTGTAGGTTTTAAAAACCCGTTCGCAATTATCACTCATTACCCACAATTTATCACCTTCGTACCAGCAAACTTCGGGTGACAATGAGTTCATTTTGTTTTTTCCAACTGAGTGTGTCCAACTGGTAACTTTGTAGTCGGCATCCATGGCAATTGAAATTTGGCGAAGCATATCTTCTCCTTTTTCGTCTTTGGTTTTGTAATGCAGGTTGGCAAAGGCTCCTACGGCTTCGGCGTTGGTATTGTAAATGGTGGCGGCTGAGGTAAGTGTTACATCGCCTCCGTTAACACGCACGGAGTCTAAACAATCGAAGGTTTTGTAATCGGCGGTGATGTAAACTTTTAGCAGATACGAATCGCCTTTGGTTTTGGTGATTACAAACACACGGTCGGAAACAATGGGGTAGCGGGTTAATACTTTTTCACCTGAAGGTAAATCGCCTTTAAACGCCAGGCCGGTACTGCGTAAAGACTTAAACTGGTTTTTAATTGATTTTATGTCTTCGGCAATTGTATTTTCGCGCACGCCGCCAGTGGTGCTGGCTACGTGCACATCGCCCGGAGGCGGTGGTATCATGCCTTTTACGAGTTCAACCAGGGCTGTCATTTCGGGTTGACTTAGTCCTTTTACAGCATCGAGGTTATAAATGTTCATGGTAATTGGCAGACGGTTGGCAAGGAACGGGTGTTTAAATGATCTGGAGAAATACATTTTGTATTCGTTTTGGGCATCGAGCTGGCGTTGGGCCAATAACCACTCTTCTGAATTGAGCAGGTGGCCACCGGCATCAAAGGTTTGTTTTTTAAGAAACAACAGGCTGTTGCTGCCATGAATGTATTCTCTCATTTTTTGATCACGGGCCACCACGTAGCCGGTATCGCTTACAAATTCGCCGGCGCGCATTACCGATGCATTAACAATGTGGTAATAAAACACGGTGAATTTGTCTTTTTCCGGGGTATCGAAATTTAAAACATTAAATGGAATGTTGGGATCGTTGTAAAGTGGCGGCACATCGACTGTTACAGGAAGTGTTTGTGCATTTGAAGACAGTATAAAAAACAATGCTGCCACAAGTGTGATAATTTTTTTCATGTATAATAATTTAAGGTATCGAAGTTAACTTTATTTACGGAATGGCTTGGGCTTTTAACATTTTAATTCAGTGGACAAAAAGGGTGTCTGCAAAAGGTAATTGGCACGAATCTCACTGTTTTCAGGGAGAGAAATCAGTGACTTATGGGGAGGTTCAGGGCTTTAAGTTTTAATAGTTTTGTAATGAGAAAATAAATTGATAAATTAAACTTTAATAACCTTAAAAAAATCACACAACATGGCAAATTTTAGAATTGATAAGTTGGAATTGACACTTACTGGAACTCCTGAGATTTTTAATTTAACAGGATGGTGTAATACAGATGCGGCAGATACCGCAGGTGATGTGACAGGCACAATCAATGCCAGTGGTTTGGAAATTGATTTTATCGGGGCAACGAATATTGCGGATAAAAAATTCAAATTTTCTGCTAATGGACTTAACTATATTAATATGATAGAAGAAACACCTGATTTGATATCCTTGTTTTTTAGCGATAGTGCTCATGCTAGGGTGAAAAAAGGAGGAATATTAATCAAGGACACTAAATATCCGCCTCCAACGGAAAAAAAATTTAAGACATTGGACGTGTTATACAAACATGAAGGCTTCACAAAACAATTCTCAATTGTCAAAGTCAGTTGTGTTCGCAACATTGCAACTAAAAAGTTTACTATTCTTATGGATGTATACTATTCTAGTAAGTACGCTGATTACACGCATGAGCAATCAATACCGTTTTTAGATACAGTGCGACCAAATAAATTAACTAACAAAATAAGTGTGAACCAACTATTTAAAGGCTCACAGGGTACAGGAACGATTCAATGTGAAAATGTGGCTATCCTTTTAAGTGATAGTAAAGGAATTCCATTTGTTATCATAGACAAAAATGTAACATGGAACGAAGAGATTGATTACAAAAAAGCAAATATTTATATAGCGGATTAAAAATTAAAAACAATAATACTGTGGCTAGATTTAGAATCGATTATCTGGAGTTAACACTCATCGAAGGTACTGAGTTATACAACCTTAAGGGTAAGTGCAATCTGGATAAACCGGCAAGCAACGAACTATTAATAGGAACATTGGACGGCTATGAATTGTCTTTTAAATCACCAAACGACCTTACCGATAAAAAGGTAGAGTTTGAGGCGAATAATCTGGATTTTTCGATTTTTGATTATGAAACTGAAGATACTTTAGATCTTAGTTTTGCCGACCCTGGCATTGCCAAGGTAAAAAAAGGAGGCGTTGTAATAAAAGACACTAAATACCCACCTCCTGGAGGGTTCCTACCACCCAAAGAACATCTGGGTTTTACATCTCAATTCAAAATCAAACAATTTCAATGTTTCAGAATTGGAGTTAGTAATATTTTTTTGATAAATGTATCTCTTTATTATTCGAGTAAGTTTGCTGAGTATTCCAAAGAATCTTATGAGTATTTTGCAGACACAGTTCCAAATAGATCGGCAATGGTAATGAGGTTGAATTTAGATCAGCATTTCGATAACCTACCTCATTCAACAAATCCTGGAAATCCAATATTATTTGATGACACTGCCACTCAATTAAATCAAGCGGATGGTGTGCCTATAGTTGTAATTGAAAAAAACACAATCTGGAACAAAGATATCGATGTTAAAAAAGCCAATATTTTTATTGAATAGTCACTGAGCGATTACTTTAATTATTTTGCATAAAAGAAGTTCTATTTTAAGGTATTTGATTCATCTGGCAATTTGCCTGATGTGCCTGAGTTACCGTGCTCAAAATGCCACACAACTCATTGCCCGTTGGGACAGTTTGCAAGATGGTAAAAGCACTGCAAAACCGAGCTTGCACGGACTAATAAAAGATTTTGAAAATAAACGCGAATGGAATGGCTTGTGTGATACTTACCGTCGATTAGGCATTTTGTACAGAAACGAAGGACGCACCGATTCGGCCATCATCGCCTACATCAAAAGCATCAAACTCGCTGATTCCATAGGGTACACATCCAGTAGTGCCTCTTCCAACAATCAACTCGGTTCTTTGTATTACGAATTAAACGACCCAAAAAGAGCCCTGACTTATTTTAGTCAGGCTTTTTATTTATACGGTAAGGCAAAAAGCAACAGAGGTGCATCCGATGCGGCGCTTAACATGGCAGAGATTTATCTGGAACTGGGCAATCGCACAGAGTCCATGAAACTGAACCTTGAAAGCATGCGCTACAGAAGGGCCCGCGGAGACACTTCGGAGATGGGCTACAATTACGATTTGTTATCGCGCCAGGCTTTAAATGATAATGCGTTTAACAAAGCTCTTGCCTATTCTCAAAGAGCCAATCAATTGTTTCGTGCTTCCAATGATGCAGCAGGATTAATGCCCGGACTAATTCAACAGGCGCTTTGCCTTGAGAATTTGAATAAAAACGATTCGGCTTTGAGGTTTTATCAGAAGTCCTACAGTTTGGCAAAGCAGTATCAGTATAAAAAGTACATTGCGCAGGCACTTAAGGGCATGGCCGGAGTTTTTGAAAAAATCGGACTAAAAGATTCGGCCTATTTTTATTTAAGTAGTCACACAATTTATCAGGATAGCCTGCATCTCGAAAATATTGAAGATGCCACTATAAAGGAAGCCGCCCGCTACGAAACCGAAAAAATTGAAACCAATTTAAAAAACGAAAAACTGCTTTCCGCAAAAATGACCCAACAGTTATATATTCTTGCCGGACTGATTCTGGTGCTAATTATTACCATTGTGTTGATGGTACGCAACTTCCGGCAACGAAAAAAAATTCAGGAAAAACAATCGGAGCTTAACAATGCCAATGCCATGATCGAAGGGCAGGATGCGGAACGCGAACGCATTGCCCGCGAACTGCACGATCGCGTGGGTTCCATGCTGTCCACCGTTAAGCTTCAGGTAACCAGCATGGATGAACAAATGAGTTCCCTTATTTTGCAACACGGCGAATCGTACAAAAAAGTGATTCACCTGTTGGATGATACCTACGACGAGGTGCGCCGCATTTCGCACGATTTAGACAGTGGTCTACTGAGCCGCTTTGGATTTAAAACCGCCATGATGCAATTGGTGCAGTTGTTAGAGTCCACCAACAAATTAAAAGTAATGTACATCGACAATGGTGTAGACCCTTCTGTTTACAAAGCTTTTGAAACTGATCTTTACCGCATTACACAGGAGTTGCTGAGTAATGCCATTAAATACGCTTCGGCCAAAGAGATAAGTTTGCAATTGAGCATTAATAACGGGAATTTGTTATTTTCGTATGAAGACGATGGTGTTGGGTTTGATAAAACCACCCTTGAAGAGAAAAAAGGCATTGGTTATAAAAACATTGACACCCGCGTCAAAAAAATGAAAGGTACCTGGCACCTTGATACCAGTGTGGGGCACGGCACCAATTTAATTATTGAAATTCCTTTGAATGCAAAAATTTAAAACCATAATTGCCGACGACCATCAACTTTTTGCGGATGGGCTTTGCACTATTTTGCAACAGGTATCGTCCATTGAGCTTGTGGCCACGGTAGCAAACGGTGAACAGTTATTAAAAGCCATGAGTCTTCAACCAGTTCAGTTGGTGATACTTGATTTATCCATGCCGGTAATGAATGGGTTAGTAGCCGCTGAGCGCATTCGTAAATTATACCCTGAGGTAAAAATTCTGATTGTAACCATGAACGATTCTTCGGATTCGATAAGGGAATTAATGAAACTTGGCGTGCATGGCATTGTGCTAAAAAATGCCGGTAAAAGCGAGTTGCTTTTGGCCGTTGAGGAGTTGTGCAAGGGCGAAAGCTATTACAGTCAGAAAATTACACAACAACTGGCAAAGGCTTTAAACAATCAAACACAGGATGCCTGGCAACTCACCAAAAGGGAACGTGAGGTACTGCAATTAATTGACGAGGGTCTTACCACAGCCGCCATTGCCGAAAAGCTATTTATAAGTGTTTACACAGTAGAGACGCATAAAAAAAATCTGTTCATTAAAAGTGGCGTTAATAAATCGGCACTGTTAATTAAAGAGGCAAGGGCACTGGGTTATTTAAAATAGCTTTAAGGCCGGTTTAAATTTTTAGTGGTCAGATTTTCCGATTTTTTATTTTATAAAGAATACCAATTAAATAATCTTCGTTTTTACTTGCAATTTGAGTTCACCTCACATGGTTATGTTTTTGCACAGGGCTTTTGTTGATTCTATTTTGTGCTGAAATTGGTATGTTTTTAGCAATTAATTTAAGTATCCGAAAATCTCCCAGTTTTCAGGGAGTATAAAGCACAAATTACAGGGTAAAAATCGGGGAAGTTGTAAGATATTTTTGTAACCAACAATTACATCTCCATGAAAAACTATTTTTTACTTTTTGTTCTTTTTTGTTGTAGCGGCCTTCATGCACAAACCGTAATCAATCCGGATATACTCATTCAAAGAACAGACAGCGCCTTAAAGGCCGAAGCAAAAAAGCTCAGTGCACTGAAAGAGGAAATCAAACACCTTAACGATTCGATTAAACACAAGACTTTATCTGCTTCAGTGACCACAACCACACCCTGTGTGAATTGCGAGCCAGGCTACATGGGGTATTTGCTCATTTTATTGCCGGTACTTTTGTTTTTATACCTGTCGCTTTACTTTATGCGTTGGTTAAAATTCGAAAAATTTAAACTGAGCGATGCCTTAGCCAATGATTCTCCCAACTCAGAGTTTAGCATCACCATTACCACTACGCCCGACCCAAAAGATTTAACCAAACAAATTGTAACCGAAACCAAAGAACCCAATTATTCCAAAAGCACCAGCAGGCTGATTGCATTTTTAACGGCAATTTCTTCGATAGTGATTGCTCTTTGTTTAATTACATTTTACGCCTACGGCTATGTTACAAAAAGCGGACAAATGGCGGGTTTGGACGAGCTCTGGAAAATAATCGCGGGGCTTGGAATTGGCGTGGTGCCTTATGTCACAAAGGTGATAAAAGAAAAACAATCCTGACGAAATGATACATGGTAAAATGATGAATTAGAAATTATTTTCAATTGCTTTTTTCTTGATTAGTTTTTTCCCCACAACATACAATATTTTAAAAACGGAGTTCGCTGAAAATCCGATGAAGAGTAAGCAAAAACAAACTAAATACCATGTCATACCTTCAGCAGCCTTTGGGCACCATCATTTCATCCGTTCTTAATTACGACCAATTTTGCGATACTATTCACGAAAATCCGGCGATAAACAACGTCTCATCCACTTATGTGCCTTGCGATGGTCGTTCCATTATCGGGTCGAAACTTGAAAAACTAACTGTGGTTGGTCCTAAGCAACCGCACAACGAAAACCACATGACCAATGCCCCGGATTTAAGGGGTCGCTTTTTTCGTGGTTTGAATCATTTTTACAGTGCTGGCGAACCCGATATTAACCTGAATTTGGCGGACCCCGATGGACAGGGCAGAAAAGTGAACACTTTTCAGGCCGATATTGTTGGAAAGCACAAGCATACCGTAAGCGGGTCGGTCTTAAACTGTGGAATGCCTCCGGGCTATCATGTAATAAATAATACGGCAACACCCAACTACACGCAGGAGACTTCTGATACCGGCGGTTCCGAAACGCGTCCAAAAAACATTGCGGTTTATTATTACATCAGAATAAATTAGAACATACAAGGGAGGCCGCCGAAAATCCCATGAAGAGTAGGCAGGAATACAATTGATTATGAAAAAAATATACGGAATAGTTTTAGTGTTTTTGTGTGAGTTGGTTCATGCACAAATAAAGCAGGAAAACCCATCAGAAAAACTAAATGTGAATACAGATACCCTTAAAAGAGAAATGGCTTTTATAGCGAATAAGGATACCATTTTGTTTATCCGCAATTCGGCTGCGCAAAACTTTACTTATCAAAGTCAGGGTTTAAGTATTGACTACGATGTAAATAAAGGTGTTAATGTTATAAAACCAAATGGCGTAGGTTTAATTGAAAGGGTAGAGAGTACTACGGCAGTTGTGAGTGAAAGCACAGAAGAAAAAACAAACGAAAAACACGACAGGCGCTTGAGTTTGGCAATGCGTGTTTACAACGATGCAACCGGATTTAACCCGGATCAACCCAATGGAATTGTTCAATCGGAGGCCAGCCTTAATATTCGATTGAAGGGTTGGAGATGGTGGAAGGAGGACACAACAAAAAATGTTACGGCAATGTTTTTCAATAATATTGTGTTTCCAACAATTAATTTGTTTCAGATTAAAGATGATTCCTCATACCGTTATGCACCCGTACACTATTTAAAAAGTAATAATCTGGTTAACGATTCATTTGTTAATGTTCATACGTTAAATTTGGTGCGTTACTCAAATTTTAATGTATCGGCCAAGGTAAATTTATTTACACTTCAAACAAGGGATAAGGGGTTGTCGTTGTTTATTGATGCCTATGGTGCATTTTACCGGACAGGTTTAAGCTATGATTCACTTTTGTCGGCGCATTTGGGTGTTAAAAAGGAAGATTCCAGGTTTATGGTTAATTCGGCAGGAGCAGGCCTAAACATTAAATTCCGCTGTTCGCCACCAAAATCCAAACTTAGCCTCGAAGCTTCGACAACTATATTTGGAATAGCCTTGCTCAGCAACGATGTTAAACAAAACTACGGTCGCTTGTATTATCCTGACTACAATAAGCGAAATGATGAAAGAGGAAACATTAAATATATTAATGGCGCCGAATCGTTTTTTAATGGCCTTGCTTTTTATTCTTTTCAAATAAGGTATAGCGACAATTTGGAGAACAGTAAAAATAAAACCGGAAGTGGTTTCTTTTTCAGAGTCAATTTTTTTAGTAATCCCTGGATTGGAATTTTAAATGATAGCAAGCGGGTGAGTTATGGGAACAATTATTTGCAAATTCAAACAGGAATTTCAAAAAATCTGGATGATGTGCTTAAGTTTTTGGGCTTGCAAAAAGCCAAGTAAAAGGTATGGAGAGGATTAAGATAGAGTAGAAGTACGTAAGGTGTAACTTTATGAACCCTGAAGATTAATCGTTTTCAGGGT
>JADLED010000113.1 GCA_020846335.1 Bacteroidia bacterium | reverse complement strand
GCAAATGGGTGTTTGTGCTGCTTAATCTTTTGCCAATGCCGCTTTATATAGCTAACTCTTTTAGTGCCGACACGGTTACCAATGCCATGGCTTTTGTTTGGCTCGCATTGATTTTAAAACAAATGTTTGCCGGTACAAAACCCAATAAAAAAACCTTATTACTACTCGTGTTACTGGCTTGTGGCCTGGGCTTGGCAAAAATGCTTTACGTTTTTTTGGTGCTTTTGGTATTGTTAATCCCAAGTACAAATTTTAAAAACCGTGGCCAATGGTTGTTATTTGTGGCAGTAATCAGTCTTCCGGCAATTATGGTGGCCTACTGGTGGTCATCGGTGGTAATGCAAAATTACCTGTCGTTTGCCGCCTACAACCCCGAAGGCAGGATGCACGCCACTTTGGTGGAAGGAGCTGACTATTACCTGCAGAAAGATTATTTATTAAAACATCCCTTACAATTTGGCTCTGTGTTGTTCTACAGTTTAACGCATCATCCCGGTTTTTATCTTAGCAGTTATGTGGGCTATTTTGGAACATTTATGGATACCCCCTTGCCTGTATGGACTTGTGTGTTGGCCTATTTTGGAATGATTTTGATAACTTTAACCGACAGAAACGGCCCACCAATAATTGCTTCGCAAAAATGGGTTTTGGTTTTAACTGCTTGTGTGGTTTTTATTTTTCTGATATTCTCGCAATACTTAACATGGATAAGGGTAGGGGGCAGTGGTGTTGAAGAATTGCAGGGCCGGTATCTAATTACAATAATGCCACTTTTATTGTTGTTGTTAAACAGAAGTTCCGTCCAGCATAGATGGAACCTGCCGGTGTTGGTATTACCAATTGTGTTGACACTTAATGTTGTTTCGATAAAAAGTTTATACAACCGGTATGTAAATGAAGACAGTTTAATCAAAACCGTTTTATTTTACGATTTCGATAGACAACAGGATTCTTTACCATTGCAGATGAAGGATAAAATTACCAACGAAACGGCTCTTTCTGGCAAGCAGTCGCTGCGACTTTTAAACGATAGCCAAAGTGTAATACTTTACAAATCGGATAAGATTAAACAAGGTGATTGGATTTGGCTGGAGGGCATGTGCAAGGGCAGCGGCGGCCGATTGTACATTAGTGGCAAAAAAAATAATAGCGAAGTTTTTAATTACAACGTGGAATATCCACGATTCGTGAATTCAAAAGGCTGGGGCAAGTTGAAGTTTGCACAGGTTATTCAAAACAACATGGATAGTGTGGAAGTAACGTTTAAGTTGCTTAATGTTGGTAACACAGCGGTTTATTTTGACGATGTTCGCATAGAACACAAAACCTATTAAGGCATGAATTTCATAAAACATATAAAACCTGCTTCCTTTTTTTTATGGATTGGTTTGTTTTTTGGAAGCCTTCATTTTTTCATCAATCCACCCTTGCAGGCACCTGATGAATTCAATCATTTTTGCAGGGCTTATCAGGTTTCTAAAGGGCAATTTATTGCCGAAAAAACAAATCATCGCCTGGGAGGACATTTGCCAAAAAGTTTTCAATCCTTTTTTGTTACCTACCGTTTTGCAGCCACCCATCCCGAATACCGCTTTAACTCTTTTTTACCCGACGAAACCTCCACCACAAAATTAAATGCCGATAGTTTGGTATTTACCGATTTTGCCAACACCTCTTATTACTCAGCGGTTTCTTATGCCCCACAGGCATTGATAATGTTGGTGCTCCGGCCATTTGTTGCATCGCCCGCTGCCCTTTATTTCACGGGACGTTTTTTTGTATTTCTTTTTTGGTTACTGGGTATTTATTTTGCCATAAAACGGAGTCCGGTTTTTAAATGGTTATTATGTTTGCTGGCTTTGTTGCCAATGAATTTGCTGATAGCCAATTCGTTTAGTGCCGATAATGTTACCAATGTGCTGGCTTTTTGGTGGATAGCATGGGTGCTGCATTTGGCTTATAATCAAGAGCCACTAACCGGTAAAAAACAACTATTTTTAATGCTGTTGGCAGCAGCGTTGGCTTTGGCAAAACTGGTTTACGTGGGATTATTTATTTTGTTGTTATTGATTCCTGCTTCCAATTTTAAAAACCGGAAACAACAATTTTTAAGTTTCGCATTCATTACCCTTCCTGCCATGGTTCTTGCCTGGTGGTGGTCGGGCGTGGCGGCCGTTCTTTACATTCCTTTTAGTGATTACGACCCTGAGCATGTGCAATATGCCACTCTGGCGCAGGGCAATAATTATTCGGAACAATTAAAATTAATTCTGTCAGACAAAACCTATTTTTTAAAAGTAATTTACAACAGTATTTTTAATTCCAACCAGATTTATTTAAGTAGTTACATAGGAGTTTTTGGTGCTTACATGGCTTACCAATTGCCGCTTTGGTTGTATGTTATGGCTTATTCAGGCATTTTAATAATTACGTTAAGCATTGAAACGCCTGTTGCATTTAGTACTAAACACCGCTTGATTTTTTTCGGTTCGGCTTTTGTAACCTTGGTGTTGTTATTGTTTTCGTTGCACCTCATTTGGGATCCTGTTGGAAGTGGTTTTGTTTGGCTGCTGCAGGGGCGATACCTCGTTCCAATTGTTCCTTTGTTCTTAATCAGTTTAAGTGGAAGCCTAAATTGCTTTTCTAATCTGCCTAAATTGGTGGTGATTGTTGCAACATTCGCTGTTAATTCCGCTGCGGCTCATTGCATTTATAAACAGTTTATTGCCGAAAAACACCCTTTTGTTTACCGCGCCTTTTCAGGTATGGAAGAAAAGAACGATACAGGCGATTTTGTTTCTAATAATCCCCTTATTTGGTTTGCCAATCAGAGTAACCAATCCAGCATTCAGAAACGACACGGTAACTACTCGGCGATGCTTTGCTCAACGGCACCTTTTGGTTTGGCTTGCGAATTAAAAAATGTGTGTTACGACGACATAATTGAAGTTGATTTTTGGAAAAAAGGAAACGGTGGTGTGGCCATTATTGCCGGTGGCGGAAAGAACTGCAAAGAATACACCGCTCCAAATGCCGGCTACGATTTTGTGGATGAAAAGGGCTGGAAAAAAGTACATTACCTCCTGCACATTACCAGTGTTTGCGATAGTTCTAAGGCTACCTTTTATATGTATCAACCCGACAACGACACCGTGTTTGTGGATGACATTAAATTAACTTTCAGGACCAGAGAAGAAATGAGAAAGTAAGAATTTTCGGATTAAGAATTTTAGAAATAGGTGGCAAGAAAAAACCTCGGTGTTCCTGAGTATCCTTATTGCCTTAGTGGTTAGGGAAATAAGAGTCAAGAAACAAGAGTCAGGAAACAAGAGTCAGGAACTACTAAAAATTTAAAACCAATAACTAAAAACCTTTGTGAAGCTCAGTGCCCTTTGTGTCTTAGTGGTAAATAAAACTAAAATTTCACTTTTTGCGTTCACCAATTTGTTGGCGCCACATGGCATAATACAAGCCTTTTTCAGCCAATAATTCTTCGTGCTGGCCTTGTTCAATCACATTGCCTTGTTCAAGCACTATAATACGATCGGCATGCATTATGGTGGATAAACGGTGTGCAATTAAAATAGTGATTTGTGATTTTGTTGCGCTCAAAGCCCGTATGGTTTCAGAAATTTCTTCTTCAGTGAGCGAATCCAAGGCCGAAGTAGCTTCATCAAAAATTAAAAGTTTTGGGTTTCTCAACAACGAGCGCGCTATTGATAAACGTTGTTTTTCGCCTCCACTGAGTTTAATTCCACCTTCGCCAATGGTGGTGTTAATGCCGTCGCTGGCGCGCTTTAAAAGATTATCGCAGGCGGCCTTTCGCAACACTTCCATTATTTCGGCATCGGTGGCCGAAGGTTTTACAAACAACAAATTTTCGCGAATGGTGCCGCTAAACAACTGCGAATCCTGCGATACCAAACCCAATTGCATACGTAATTCGGTTAAATTTATTTGAGTGGATTCGATGCTGTTGTAACGCACCTGGCCTGTGTTCGGTTTATACAATCCCAATAACAATTTTACCAGAGTGGTTTTACCGCTGCCGCTGGGGCCAACAAAGGCAATGGTTTCGCCACGTTTAATGTTTAGGTTAATGTTTTTTACGGCAAAGCCATTATTCACATTGTGGCCAAAAGAAACATTGTTAAACGACACTTCTTCTATATCACCCAACTGCGAAGGGCTTTCGGGCACTTCTTCCGACTCGGAATGGATGAGGGTGGCAAAATTATCCATGCTCACTTTGGTTTCGTTGTACACCGCAATTACATTACCCAATTCCTGCAAAGGATTAAAAATAAAGAAGGAAAAAAACATCAGTGTAATTAAATCGCCCACTTTAATAATGTCTTTAAACACAAAGCAATAAAGCGCAAACACCAAAGCCGTGCGTACCAAATGAACCGTGGTGCCCTGAATAAAACTAAGTGATCGTATAAAACGTACTTTTTTTAATTCGAGACCAAGAATTTTTAACGTGGTGGTGTTTAAGCGTTGTTCTTCCTGTTCCACCAAACCCAAACTTTTTACCAATTCAATGTTTCTTAACGATTCGGTTGTGGCACCTGCAAGAGCTGTGGTTTCGCCTAAAATTTGTTTGGAAATGGTTTTAATTTTTTTTCCAAGAAAAGAGCTCACACTCGCAATAATAGGTACGGTGGCCAGATACAGAGGGCCCAGCCAGGGATGAATGTTGATGGCATACACAAACACAAAAATGATTCCGATTATGGATTGAAAAATTAAGCTGATGAATAAATTCACAAAGCGCTCGGTATCCGATTTCACTTTCTGTAATTTTCCGAGTGTTTCGCCACTGCGTTGGTCTTCAAAGTTTTTATAGGGAGGTGACAAGGCTTTTTTAATACCATCGGTGTACATTTGAGCACCGGTGCGCTGAATCACAATGTTGGTAAAATAATCCTGAAAATTTTTGGCAATGCGCGAAAGCATGGCTGCACCTACCGAAAGGCCCATGTAAAAGAGCAAATGGTGCATGAATTCTTTCAAGGTATCGTTGGTGTGCCAATAATGAACGCTGTCGGCTTCGTTATGCGGGGTACTGAATTTATTAATCAACTTACCGGTAATAATTGAATCGCAAAGTGAAAAGCATTGGTTAATGGTGGCCAAAATCAAGGCAATAATCAAAAGGCGTTTATGTTGCTTTAAATACTGAAGTAGTACTTTCATTTAATTTTGCTTAAAAACCGATAAAGGTAGGAAGTTTTAATTCAAACACGACCCGCTTAAAAAGAACAGCGTTAAAAATTACTACGTCTAATAAAATTCATCAGAGTTCGATGCCCATTAAACAAACGTCGTCCACCTGTTCCAATTCGCCCTTCCATTCTTCAAATTTAAAACGCAGGGCTGTGTTTAACTCTTTCGAAGTAAGGGGAGAGCAGGTGAGGAGCAGCTCTTCCAATTGACGGTACTTAAATTTTTTGCCTTTTGGTCCGCCAAACTGGTCGGGATAACCATCGGTGTACAAATACAATTTATCGCCCGTTTTATAATGAATGGGGTATAATTTAAAACGGTCCTCTTTTTGGCCTTTGCCTACCGGCATTTTATCGGCAGGTAAATGCACAATGCCTTGCTGCGATACCAACACCGGATTATTATTGGCGGCCGTGTAGCTTATTTGCCCACTGGTTTTATTAATGCACAGTAAAATCCCATCAAAACCGTCTTTCTGGCCTTCGTCGCTGATACTTTCCACCAAACGATGACGCACGTAATCAAAAATTTTATCGGGTTCGTAAATGTGTTTTTCTTTAATGGATTCATTTAAAAAACCCATGTTCAACAAACTCATAAAAGCGCCAGTAACGCCATGCCCGGTTGAATCACAAACGGCTATGTAAAGCAAATCATCCGAAATACGCACTTCAAAATCCTGAATTTTAATATAATCCTTGGCCTTCACATAAGCAGCCCAGTAAAAATCGCCACTTACAATGTCTTTTGGCTCAAACAAAATAAAATACTTGTCTTTGTGCAAGTGCACATCAATCAGTTCGGTATTGTTGAGTATGGCCGACTGAATGCGCTTGGCGTAATTAATTGAATCGTAAATTTCCTTTTGCTTTTCTTCAATCAGATTTTTCTTTTGCTCAATTTCATCGAGATAAATATTGGTTTGTTTTCTAAAAACAACCGCACTTACCGAAATCAGAATTAAAAAAATAATGCCGTTGTTCATTGCAAAATAATCGCGCTGATCTAACGGAATGTGCTCTGCAGGCTCAATGTAGTGGTAGGCTATTTTTGTAACAATAAAAAACAATACCGTAATGGGCAAATGGATGTAAAGGTATTTTCGCTGACTAAACACCAAACCAATCATGGTAAGAATAATGCAATAAGCGTATTGAAACTGTAGGTCGGGAACAACCGTTACACTTTGAAAAAACACATAAAGGTTGGCCAGAATAATACCCACATGTTTTATCACCTTAAAAAGCCCGAAGTGATTAAACAGGATTAAGGCGCTGAAGCCCAGAGTAGCGCAAAAATTCACAAAAGCCACAGCATGCAAACCGGATGCGAAGGCCACAAAAATGTTGACAAAAATTAAGACAGTGGTCCATAAAAACGTGGTGTTGTAAGCCACCAGATCTTTTTTATCCTGATAACTTATTTCGAACGCAACACCGCGTGTTTTTATGTAATCTATCGTCTTATTAAACATCACATACTCAATCCTGATTTCTCTTTTTTACCATGGTTAAAATGGTGGCAATGGCAACCGTTTCATCGGTTTCGTCATACACATCCACCAGCCATTTTACAATACCTTTTGAAATGTCCTCGGCATTCTTTTTTTCCTGTTCAATTTTTTCTTTGCATGTAAAACGCACGCCAATGGTGCTTCCCATGTAAACCGGTTTGGTAAAGCGGCATTCATCAATGCCATAATTTAACAACACAGGCCCTTTTTTTGCATTTACAAATAAGCCGGCTGCTTTGCTTAAAATGTAGTAGCCATGCGCCACTCGGCCGGTAAATATGGTGCCATCCAAACTGGTAACATCGGTGTGGGCATAAAAATGATCACCACTAACGTTGGCAAAATTAACCACATCGGCTTCGGTAACTGTGTGTTTGGCGGTTATGAGTGTTTCCCCAATTTCTAAATCCTCAAAATGCTGACGGAAAGGATGAATGTCTTTTTCTATTTGTTTGGCACCTTGCTGGTATTGATTTAAAATGGCAGTGATGGTACTCGGCGAACCCTGAATGGCCGTGCGTTGCAGGTAATGAAACACACCGCGCTTTCCACCCATTTCTTCGCCACCACCTGCGCGACCAGGGCCTCCGTGAACCAACATCGGCATTGGCGAACCGTGGCCGGTGCTTTCTTTAGCACACTCGCGGTTAAGCACCAGTATGCGACCATGCATGCAGGCCGCGCCAATAGTGTACATGCGGGCAATACGGTCGTCGTTGGTAATAATGCTACTTACCAAACTGCCTTTACCCATTTTACTGAGCTCAATGGCATTTTCAATGGTTTTGTAGGGCATCATGGTACTCACAGGGCCAAAGGCTTCCACGCTGTGGCAATCGGTGTTTACAAATGGTTTTTCATTTAAGAAAATGATTGGTGGCATAAAAGCACCTTTGTGTTTATCGGCGCCTTTTACCTCAAATTTTTCAAAGTCACCTATAATTATTTTTTGCGATTTGGAGAGCAGTTCAACCTTTTCTCTCACTTCTTTTAATTGCGCCTGCCCGGCCAGCGAGCCCATGCGAACTCCTTCCACATTAGGGTCGCCAATAATGTTGGTGGCTAAGCGTTTGCCCAATGCAATCTGCACATCTTCAATTAAATTTTCGGGAACAATTATGCGGCGAACGGCCGTGCATTTTTGTCCGGCTTTGGTGGTAATTTCACGCAACACTTCTTTAATAAAAATATCAAACTCCGGCATATCAGTGGTCACATCTGGCCCCAACACACAGCAATTCAACGAGTCGGCCTCCATGTTAAAATGTACCGATTCCTGCAGCAGACGGGGATGTGCTTTTAGCATTTTGCCGGTAGAAGCAGAGCCGGTAAAAGTAACAACGTCCTGATTCATCACATGGTCTAAAATTCCGTTGGCACTGCCACAAATAAGTTGCAGGGCACCTTCGGGTAAAATGTTGCTGGCAATAATTTCTCTAACAACAGCTTCGGTTAAAAAGGAAGTAACCGTAGCAGGTTTTACAATGGCCGGAACGCCTGCCAGCCAGTTAACGGCCACTTTTTCCAACATGCCCCAAACCGGAAAGTTAAAGGCATTGATGTGAATGGCCACACCTTCTTTAGGCACACAAATGTGGTGACCAATAAACGTGTTGTTTTTAGATAAACGCGCCACATCGCCATCGTAGCAATAGGTTTCGTTTGGAAACTGACGGCGCAGAGAAGCGTAGGTAAATAAATTGCCAATGCCACCTTCAATGTCCACCCAGCTATCGGCGCGGGTGGCACCGGTGGCCCAACTGATTTTATAAAACTCTTCTTTTTTACTTAATAGGTGCATGGCCAGAGCTTTGAGCATTAGGCCGCGTTGCTGAAAGGTGAGTTTACGCAATTTAGGTCCCCCCACAGTTCTTGCATAATCGCACATGCGGGCAAAATCGAGTCCTTTGCTGCTGGTGCTGGCAATGGTTTCGCCGGTAATGGCGTTAAACAGTTCCTGTCCTTTATCGGCACCTGCCACCCATTGGCCGCAGGCATAGTTATTTAAAATGGTCATAAAATTTTAGGAGTTAAATTCATTATTTTCAATTTGCCTTATCCAATTTTTAATTTGCCTAAAAGCTGTTGGATTTTTTTGTTTTATAGTATTAAAATAAGTTGTAATCTTTGCGTCCTTTTCTACATTAAAGTCTTTAAGAGCCTTTTTAAAGTCTTCATAATTTGAATAAGGCCTTGTCACATTAACGCTATTGCCAACTTCTTCAATCCAACGTTCCAATGCGGGATTTAAAGTTATCAAAAAGTGCTGAGTTCCTGGTCTTTTTTTTAGGGACAAGCTTCCTTTAGATTCAATTAAAACAAATCTATTAAAATCGCTTGGACCGGCAGCTTTGTCATTATCAATAACACCAATAGCAATTCTATTATTAAAGTACTTTTTCATGGTGTTATTCACCTCGCCAATGCCATGTTTGTGGTTGGGGCTTGAATATCCCAGTGTTTTAACCAAAAGTGTATCTCCGTAACATTCAGGTATAACGCACATTTCAATCATAACCAGTTACTTTAAATTGAAAAAAATGTCGTTACCATAATTAAGCATATCACTAATTTCCTTGTCCGAAAGTGGTTCTATTTTCGTTTGAAACTTTTCGTAGGTTACATTGAAAACTGCAACATCCTTTTGCGGAACCTCTTCAATTATTGTATTTAAAACAAAAGGACTATGGGTGGTGATAAAAAACTGATTGGTTTTACAATTTCCAATCTTTAAGGCAATGTCCCTAATATAGGGGGGAAAGGAATGTGCTTCCGGTTCTTCGAAAAGTAATACAGAATCTTTATTGGTTTCAATGGCCAGAAGGTAGAAGATGTAGCGTTGGAGGGTGTCGGCGATAAGGAAATAGTCATTCTGGTAAACATAATTTCCTTTCCGTTTTTGTACAAAAATTTGATTTCTGTCGATGTCGAGAACCAATTGAAGTTTATATTCCTTAAAAAGACTACTAATTTCTTTTCCAAGATTCTTATGATGTTGTAAAACATTAAAAAGGTTTTTTCCATGCGGTGGGGCTAAAAAATGATGAGAGCGATCATCGAATTCGTTTAACTTAATGAAATCGTATTTTTTAATAAAATCAATATTGAAAGATGCAGTGTAATCCGAGGATTGGAATTCTCCAAAAGAATCAAAGACAATTCTAGATGCCTCAACCAGATTTTTATTGTTATCATAAGTCTGCTGAAGAATGCTAAAGTTTTTGTTCATTTTATTATAGTCATCTTCAAACTTTAGTAAGCCATGTAATTCATAATTACCAACTATCAAATCAAACATTTTAAATTGAAAATAATGAGTTAATATAGCTGTGTCCTGATTTGTACTCACTATAATTGGATTTCCTATTTCTTTATCATAAAATAAATCATCTATTTTTTTGAATCTAATAAATTTTGATAAG
>JADLED010000112.1 GCA_020846335.1 Bacteroidia bacterium | reverse complement strand
GTGCCGACGAAAAGGAATTAAAACGACGAAGGTATTACGACGAGCACATAAAAAAATACGCCAAGCCCAATCCCGTTGAACAAACGGTGGAAAAAGAAAACAAAAGCACTTACAACGAATTCAAATACATTTTGTTTGCCACACCGCTGGCCGCTTTGTTATTTTTACTTATTATGAAACTGGCCAGCCCCGGCGATAAAGCGCTTGCGGCCGAAAACGCTGCCCCTGCCAAAAACAACGAGGTAGTTACACTGAGTAATGGCGCATCGCCCTACTCCGGTTATTTTGGCGAAGCGGTTTACAGCAAGGCCAACAACCTGGGTTTAAGAATTAAAAATCAAAGTGGAAACGATGTAATTGTGTGCCTGTTTAGTGCCGATAAATTTATCCGCAGCTTTTTTCTGGAAGCCGATAATTCGGCAGAAGTACCACAATTACCAACTGAGGCCATGCAGCTAAGGTATTGCAGTGGCAGGGTTTTTAAAAGCAACGCCGTTTCTCAAAACGGGCAACAATTGGGCGCCTTTACCCAACAGGCAAAATATTACCTTAGCAACGGATTTGTAGAATTAAACACCTCGCAGGAGCTCACACTTTTGCCGGACATTAACGAGGGTTTTAACACCGTTAACGAAACGCAATTTTTTAAAAAAGTAAATTAGGTTTATGATAAAAAAAATAGAACACATTGGCATTGCCGTGAAAAACCTTGAGAACAGCAATGCGCTTTTTCAAAAATTGTTTGGCAAAGAACATTACAAGGTGGAAGCCGTGGAAAGTGAAGGCGTGAGCACTTCCTTTTTTATGCTGGGCGAAACCAAAATAGAATTGCTGGAAGCCACCAACAGCAACAGCGCCATTGCTAAATTTATTGATAAAAAAGGAGAAGGCATTCACCACATTGCGTATGAAGTGGATGACATTGATTTTGAAATGAACCGTTTAAGAAACGAAGGATTTGAAGTGTTGAATGCTCAACCCAAAGACGGTGCGGATAACAAAAAGGTGTGTTTTCTTCACCCCCGCTCTACCAATGGTGTGTTGGTGGAATTATGTCAGGAAAAACACTAAGGAAAATAGCATTTGAGAAAACAGTGAATTAGGGAGGTTCTTTTAAAATAAGTAAACTTTTACTTGCTTTGATCAATAACCTTTGGTGCTTTAAAGTAGTCGCTGTCTTTTTTAGGGGCATTTTTTAGTGCCTCTTTTTGCGTAATGGTGGTTTCGGCCACATCGGCGCGCATAATATTTTTTTCGTCGGTTAAATAAATTAATGGCTCGGTATTGCTGGTATCCAATTCGTTGAGTTTATCAATAAAAGCCAGCATACGGTTCATGTCGTTGAGTATTTCGGGCTTTGCCGCTTCGTCGTATTCCAAACGGGCCAAATGCGCTATTTCATCAACGGTTTTTATATCAATTTTGTTTGCCATAAAATTTGTTCAATTCTTCCTGTATAAAGGTATGAACTTTATTTTTTAATTCATCCACATTATTTTCATCCATTCCAACGGTGTTTATTGGATCGCCCACTATAATTTTGGGACAACCGGGACGGCCATTGCTTTTAAAAAACCCTCCGTTTTCAAGATACCACCAGTTATTCAGATTAACCACCGGTATCAAAGGCACCTGTTTTTCTATGGCCAGTTTAAAGGCACCATTTTTAAAAGGGCGAAGTTTGCCTCTGTCGCCAATTGTTCCTTCGGGATAAATTACCACACTTAAACCCTGATCAATTTTTTTTCCGGCTTCCGAAAAAGCTTTATGCGCACCGGTAATGCTCTTGCGGTTTACCGGAATATCGAGGTAAACAAAAAAATATTTAAACAGTGGAATTTTAAGCAATTCGTACTTGGCCATAAACGCCACTGTGTGATCAACTATAAAGGGGCTAAAAACAATGTCGAGGTAAGAGGTGTGATTGGGAACAATGATGCAGGGTTTGGGAAGTTTGTATTTTACCGAACTGTAGCTGATGCGAGGGTACAAAAAGGTGAGTAAACAAATAATTCGTGCCCAAACCCGTTTCATTTTAAATGCAAAATCGAGTTTATTATTTACCAATGCATAATAAAATACCGGAAACATGATTATAAACGGTATGGTGAAACTCAATACCAGCCATAGTTTCCAAATGGGCGATAATATAAACCGAATAATTTTCATGTAGAAGAAATGCTAATATACAATAAAATAAATACACGCCATGTTGGATTTTATCTTTACAATTGGATGCTTTTAATTAACAGGCGGTAGCGCTGTTTTTAAACATTGTAACTAACTTGTATTAAGCAAAACAGTTGATTATGAAACCTATTTTTACACTTCTGAAAAACTGCTGTTTAATGTTAATTTTAATCGCCGTTTCTGTCAACAGCAGTGCGCAAAACAATCATTTTGGCGAAGGTACCGTTAACTGGGAAATTCGTAAACCATTTGTAACGCCCGCCGCGGCAGAAAAGTATGCCGGCTCCGATTTGGTTATTTTGAGTGATTATACCGAGTTCTTTTTTTATTCGGCCAGTAACGAAAAACTTACGCGCAACATTAAATACAAAATAAATACGCAAAAGGGTTTAGATCAACTCAAACATTTTAAAACACCCGAAAGTTTTGATTTTGCCTTTGATGCCGATCTTTTTAAACAAAGCCGTCGTTCAAAAATTAAAATTCCTTATATAAAAGAATACAGCGTAAAACTATTTGCAGCCAGAAAATTTTCGCATGGTCGCTGGAGCAATGTTAGCGTTAAAGATACCTACGAACAAATACGGTGGATAACATCAACCGGTGAATTTTCGAACGAAGACCTTTTGGTGCTTCAACTCGGAACCCTGGCCGTTGGCGATGTGCTTGAAATTTATTATGAAGCCACTTTTAATTCGCATTATGGTAACAATATTTTTTATTTTAACGGGCCCTGGCCAAAACTCAGCTGCGAATACAATTTTGTTTACCGAACCAACAAAACCTTTACCGACAAATCCTACATACTACCCGTAAATGTGGACTCCATGCAGGTTAGCGCCTCTCGGGTAAATTATGGCGATTATGAATTGGTGACCACAAAAATTCATTTAAATGATTTAAAGGCAAATAACTTTCCTGCAAACAGTTTTGAGTCGGGAAAAATGCCGCACATTTGTGCCGACTTTAGCTTTTACCGTGCCACCGTAAACTTTAACAACGATCAGTTTTCGTTTGCTAACAAAATAAATCCGAAAAATTTTGACTGGGTAATTTCGTTAGATACCACTGTGGCGGATCAAACCACCATTTACGACAAACAGTTTGCCGCTATTCGTAAATTCTGCAACTCCTTACCACCCCTTGGCCGGGACTCGCAAAACGTGGTGTTTCTGAGGGCATTGTGCGACACCTTTAACAACTACCGCTTCATTAGCCCCAACCATCTTTTTTACAACGAATCGAATTTATATGAGTTGTACAGTGGCGATCATCTATTAAAAAGACGACTGGCCGGACACAGCATGTGGAAATTGTACACCGACATTTTGCGCACCAACAAATTGTTTTTTTACATGGTGAACATACAGGATAAACGTTTTGGCGAACACCAACTAAAACAGAGGGCACATTTTGGGTACGAACACCATTTAATTGCGCTGCCTTACAACAACAGTTACGTTTATTTTATGCCAAGGTTTGGTGGCATTAAATACCATTTAAACGAATTGCCATTTTATTACGAAAACGCTTTGGCGGCGCTAACACCCATGAACTTTCAGCCCGGCACAGAAAATAAGGAAACCAAGTTGTTTAAGATTATTAAAACACATCACGGTACTTTTAACGAAAATACCCGAACAGAAAATGCCCTGGCAAAAATAAGGCTCGATAGTTTGCTCATTCACCTGACTATTAAAGAAAGCTTGTCCGGTCAGTACTCCACCCTGCTGCGTCACCTTTACCTTAACGAGTGCATTGATTCTACAGTGGCGCCGCATTATTTTAAAAAATGCACCGACAAACCAAATGCTGTTTCGCAAAAGGTAAAATTGAGTTCAAAAATTACGGAGTACCCGTTTCGATACAACTTTAATTGTTCAGAAAATATTAAGCTAAAAGACAGCTCGCATCTTGAACTAAAAAACTGGTTTTCGTTTAATCTGGATAAAAAAATTAGTCCACAAAGTCCTAATCAGGATTATTATTTTGAATTTGATTTATCGGATGCCTATAATTTTTCACTCGATTTTAATAAAGCTGTAACGCTAAAAAACGCCGATAATTTTTCAAAAAAAATAAGCAATACCTATTTTGAACTGGAAAGTGGCATTACAAAAAATTCAGCAAACAATTATCTGGTAAAAGTTAGTGTTGCAATAAAAAGGACAAGCATTCCGCTGGCGGATATGAACTTATTAATGGAATTGGTTGAAGAACTGGAGCGCTGAAATAATTTTACACTTGAACTTGCGGGTAATTAGCAGGGTTTGAAATCTGAAGCGTGTTACAATTTCACCCACTTTTCAAAACAATAATCAAATTTGTTTTTCTCGTCGGCGGTGTGGCATTCTTCCCAAACTTTATGAAAACCCGATTGGCTTACATCAGGAAAGTAAGTATCGGCTTCAAATTTTTCTTTCACAAGTGTTCTGTACACAGTAGTGCAATCTTTTAATGTCTGCGAGTAAATTTCTGCACCACCAATTATAAAAACGTGTTCGTTTCCGCAACTGCTAATGGCCTCTTGCACCGAGTCGAACAAAAATGCACCTTCCACTTTATAAGAAGAATTGCGTGTTACAATGCAGTTTTTTCGTCCGGGTAAAAGCCGCCCAATGCTCTCGTATGTTTTGCGGCCCATTATTACCGGGCAACCCATGGTGGTGCTTTTAAAAAATTTAAGGTCGGCAGGCAGGTGCCACAAAAGCTGGTTGTTTTTACCAATGGCATTATTTAAATCGGTGGCAACAATGGCTGAAATGCTCATGTTATTTGATGCTTGTTGAATAAATTACTTTGTTTACAAACCTATCCAATTAAAACGGAGGCTACAATATTTTTTTTGAAAAGTCGTTAATTAAATAAAACCAAGGCGCATTAATTTTAAGTAGATTTAAGCCATGCAAGGACATTTGCTCATAGCGCATCCGCTTTTAAACGATGGATTTTTTAATCGCTCGGTGGTTTACCTTACCAGTTTTGAAGCCGAAGGTGCCGTGGGTTTTAGCATGAATTTTAAAACACAGTTTTTTTTGAGGGATGTACGCCCACAAGTAAAAAACGGCAATTTTCCGATTTACGAAGGAGGGCCGGTTGCCAAAAATCAATTGTTTTTTTTACACACACTCGGTCATAACATTTCAGATTCAATTCCGGTAAGTCACAACATTAGTGTGGGTGGCGATTTTAATGAACTCATTCACCTTATTGAACACGGGAAAGTAAAATCGTATCAGGTGCGTTTTTTTGCGGGATACAGCGGCTGGGGCGAGCATCAGTTGGAAGCTGAACTTAAAAAAAATCACTGGTTACTCAATGCACCCGAAACATCTTCTTTTTTTACACTCGATTCGGATGACCTTTGGGGTGAGCAATTAGCTGAGGTAAAATCCAGTTACAGCATATTTGCCAATTTCGGCAACGACCCCTCCATGAACTAAACCAAAACGTTCAACTTTAAACTTTGAACTTCGAACTCCTAGCGCTGAGCTCAGTCGAAGCGTCAACTTTGAACTTTCAACTTTGAACTTCGAACTCCCTGCACTAAGCCAAGACAAAGCGTCAACTCTCCAAATCCTGCTTCCTGCGTTTTTTATAAATACTTACGCCAAGCATCAACATGCCCGCAAAGCCAAACAAGCCCAATATGCCCCATAGCAACCCGCTGCTCGATTTTACCACCACCAAAAACACAATGGCCACCAATAGCACCGTTGCCAACTCGTTAAACAGCCTTAGTTTAAAAGAACTAAATCGAAACACCCCATTTTTTTGTTGGGTTAAAATGCGCTGACATTCCAAATGATACAAAGTAAGTGCAAGCACCGAAATTAATTTGAGCCACATCCAGGGTTGAGCGAGATAATAACCAGGATGTTGAAACAGCATCCAGAATCCGAAAATATAAGAACCCACCATGGCCGGCCAACCAATAATGTACCAAAGTTTACGTTGCATTAACAACAATTGTTCGGTGAGCACTTTTTTTGCGGCCTCATCGCGCTCCTGCGCCTCAGTGGTGTAAATAAACAAACGCACAATGTAAAAAAGGGCGGCAAACCAACAAACAATAAAAATTATGTGAATGGATTTTAAGTATAATTCCATGCCGTAAAAGTAAGGTATATTCGTTAAATTTGCGCTCTTAAATCAGAAATGTAGCTTCTATTAACACCAACAAACATGAAAGCCAAAACACCTGCACAATCGCTTACCATAAACACCGAAGTTGTATTACCAAACGACACCAACCACGTTGGCAATTTATTTGGTGGCAAACTTATGCAGTGGGTTGACATAACTGCAGCCATTGCCGCTCAAAGGCATTGCGGACGTGTGGTGGTTACCGCGGCCATCAATCACGTGTCGTTTGATAATCCGATAAAACAAAATTCGGTGGTAACACTCGAAGCAAAAGTTAGCCGTGCCTTTAGCAGCAGTATGGAGGTGTTTGTGGATGTGTCGCTTGAAAACCCAGCCACTGGTGCCAAAACCAAATGCAACGAAGCCATACTCACCTTTGTAGCCATCGATCAAAACGGCTCTCCCCTGCCCGTGCCGCCACTTGAGCCTGAAACCGAAGAAGAAAAAAAACGGTTTGAAGGCGCACTGCGCAGAAGACAATTATCGTTAGTAATAGCAGGCCGCATGAAAGCCAAAGACGCTACCGAATTAAAAGCGCTTTTTGCTGTTGAAGATTAATTGATTTATTTTTTAAAATTTTTTGCCGCTTCCACTTTTTCTTTTGCCGGATGCAAATCAAAGCGCGATTTAGGTCGCTTGTCGTAAGCCCAGTTAAAACCTTTTAAAGTAGAGCTGTTTGGTTCCAGATCCTTTAAGGGGTCTATTTGTCCCTGTGTTTTCCCTTTCATAGTTACACGCTCCACATCGCCCGATTTTAACCACATTAAAATTTCGGGAGCGCTGGTTTTATTTAAACCCATAAATTTATTTTTGTTTTTGGGATAATAAATAATCTCTGCATTGCCTGTTACCACAGCCTTTCGGATGGTATCCCTAACAATGGTGCCAACAATGGTTTTACCCAATAACTGATGAAATTTATCGTGACTTACGGTATCGGCCTCCTGAATTAAAAAAGCTT
>JADLED010000111.1 GCA_020846335.1 Bacteroidia bacterium | reverse complement strand
CCATTGATAATTACCGGGTTGAAGACTGAGGTTAAATTTGGTGGTGGTAACATTTGTGTCCACAACTAATTGCGTAAGGTTGGCAAAATTAGGTTTAACTACCTGTAGGTTGTATTTTTCGGCACGACTCAGGGGCTCCCACCAAAAGGTAACCACGTTGTTTGGTGTTACAAGATTGTTGGCCGGTGCGTTAATGGTAAGCGTTTTATTGTCAATATTTTCTACTACAAAATCTTTTTTGCAGGAGAGTGTTACAATAAGTGATGACACAAAGGATAAAAAAATTACTTTTTTCATTTCTGATTTGTTTTTTGTTCGAAGGATTGGCTAATAACTGTTAGATACAAATTTTCTTTTTTTGTTTGGGGGTCTCTGATTTTAAAGAACCGGGCTGACATAATTTTTGCCAGGTATTTATAATCGTTTTCAAGCATATAAAGCAGGGTTAAAAGGTGATTAAAATTTCCTTTAATGGTAAAGGTGTTGGTTTGCACTTTCAGGTGGCTGTTTTTAAATGAGGAGTTGTGGGGTATTTCGGTTACCAGGCAATTATTTTTATCGGCAAAGTCAGAAATGCAGGCGGTTAATTTATCGCGCACCGAACTGGAATCGGTTTTTGAATAAGCCTTCTCAAACTCATTCATTTTTGCCTGTAATACGGGTAGTTCTTTTTCTTTTTCCTTTAACCAAATTAGTTTTTGCTCCTTTTCTTTTATTTGAGAATTTAATTCCAGGGTATACGAAAAACTGAACTGATATCCCACCACTAAAAAGAGCAATAAACCAGCCAACAGCAGGTAACTCTTTTGTTTATAGCTCAGTTTGTTAAACATTATTCGGTTACAAGTTTAATTTCAAAATTAGGGACAAGGCCTTCGCTGTTGTAAACAAACTTTTCGAGGCTAACATCTTTTACAAACTTTTGCATTTTTAACACATTCAGCCACTCGTTTACAATTAAACTTTTATTGCAATTGCCACGCAACACAATGTGCTTATTGTCGAATTTAACCACACTGTCAATCTCATCTTCATTTTCAGTTAAAGGGTTAAAATAAAATTCGGCAAGACTCACTTCATCCGGAAGGGTGATGGCAATTTTATCTGCGTATTCGCTTAGTTTGTTTTTAGTAAGCACACCGGCTCCTTCTATCAGGTCTTTGTTTTTTGTGTATTCGTTGAGTAAGTTGTTTATCTTTTCGTTTTTGCCCTGATACACCTGCAATTCCGTTTCGAGTTTATTGTTTTTATCGAAAAAGTTGGTGTAAACAAGCACGTTGCTAACAGCAAGAACAAAGGCAATGGCCACAATGGCAATCATTAACACGTTGAGTTTGTTTTTTTGCAAATGTTTTAGTGGTAAATCATTTAGCTCAGCGTTTTCACTTTCATTCAAGGCTCGGCGCATAAAATAGGCAAGTCCACAACCAAAACCAATAACATAAGGTGCCGAAACTGCAATTCCATCAAAAGTTACGGCAGTATTATTGTCGTTTATTTCTGAAGGAACAATGGAGTCAACTACGTTGTTGCTTAGTTCAACAGTGTGTCCACTTGTGGCAAAGGCATTCAAATTGCCCCAAACCGGTTGTAGAGCAATAACTGCGGCAGCACCTAAATGAACTGAAGCAATGTTAAAGTTTTCCTGTTGCAAAGGTCTTAGTGCTTCGTTGAGTTGCTCTTTGCGACAGAAGGCAATGAAAGCAGAATGATCGGATTGTTTATAAAGCTGAATGTAAAAATCAGCCGTGTTAATGGCAGGTAAATTTTCGCGAATTAAATCCGAATAGTTATTGGCAGTTCCTTCGGGAATACTAATTTTTTTAAGCACCACGCCTTTGCCATTAAGTACGAACACCAGAGGGATTTTGTTTTTTAGTACGGAAGAAGGTACATTAAAAATATCTGAACTCCCTTTTTCAACAAGTTCTACTTTGCCGCCCTTGTTTTTAAGTAAAATGGAATGGCATTTCGTGCTCTCGTTTCCATAAAAGAGTTCAACACAGCAAACATCTGTTTTTACATGGTATTTAGCGGGTATCCAGTTTTCCCAAAACATCCTAGTTATAAATAACAGTAGGTTTAATAAAAATGGTGAGTTTGTTTTCTGACTTGGCTTTTGTACGGTTTCCAAATATCCATTTAAGAATTGGTATTCTTGAAAGAAACGGCAAACCACTGCCAGAATCATTTAGTTGACTTTCCTCCAATCCACCCAGCATAATCATTTCGCCGTTTTTAACCCTTACCAACGATTGAAAATCGCGGTTAATGGCTCCTGGGGGCGCAGTTTCAGTTATCCTTTCAGTAAAACTTGATTGTTTTACGTTGATGGTCATTGTAATTTGTTCGTCACCTGAAATGTGTGGATCAATTGTAACGGCTAAATCGGCATTTAAAGGTTTGTAAGTATTTGTAATAATGTTTTGCGGATTTTGCGAACCAATAACATTATTGGATTGCTCAAGATAATATTGGGTTTGACCAATACTTAATTTTGCCTCGTGTCCATTAAGTGTTGCCAGTTGTGGTGTAGAACGAATTTTTAAAATGCCATTGGTTTCCATTGCTTTTAGGGCCAAATAGAATTTTGGGGTAACCGACCCCAGATTGATTAAGCCAAAACCGTTAATACCGCTTATTAAATTATTGATGGAGGTGGCGTTTAGCAGTACATTATATTGTGGTAGCAAGGTTCCGGTGGAAACCGGCACATTCGTTCCTAAGCCTGCCGAAATACCTGCCGAAAGCGAATTACTTTTTCGCACATCAGCTATGATTACTTCTATATGCACCATTGGCACCACCAAATCGAGCTTACGTAAAAACGTTTCCAGTTCATTAATGCGAGGCTCCGAACCACTCACGATGATACCATTCAAATCTTCAAACAATTTTAATTCCACACCTTTTTTTAAATCGGCGGGAATAAAATCAATTATTTTTTCGATGGTTCGGTTTTTAAGTGTTATGAGTTTACTTTGTCGCAAGCCTTCCAGATTTCTGTCGCCAAACAAATACGTGGAACCTTCTTTTTTAAAGGTGAGTTCGGTGCCGTTAAACAGTAATTTTAAAAACTCATCGTAAGGTGCATAGTCCACTTTTAACGTGGCATTGCCTTTAAGGTCACTAAACAAAAAATAATTTTTACCCATTTGGTTGGATACAGCGTTAACAATGTCTATCATGGGCATGTTTTGAACGTCCATAGAAATGAGTCCGTCCTCAATACGTATTTTACTGTTTTTATTTTGCTCGTTGTTGGGTTGACCGGTTAAAGCACCAAAGGGATTAGAAGAGCCCTGTTGACCGTTGGCTTGAGGCACAGGTAATGGTTTTTTTTCGAACACATAAAATTCATCGGGCGTTTTGCTCACTTTCATGTCGTTGGCAAAGGCCAGTTTTTCGAGTGCGCCGTTAAAAGAGGCATTGAGCATATAGCCACTTACCACTTTGTTACTGAGTTCCGGCGAAAAAATAATGTTGCGGCCACTTTGTTTGGTAATTTCGCGGGCCACGTTACTCAGTGTGTCTCCACTTAAATCATACGATAATAAATCGGCTGTTTTTTCGTAGGTAACGTTGAGTTTTTTTTGACTTGGTTTTTTTTCAACCACAGGGGCGGGTGGGGGCGTGTATTTGGTAAAGGTAATAATGGGGCCAACAAATAATATGTCTAAATCGTAGCGTTTGCAAAGGAAAAGAAACACCTCACGGGCACTTACCTTGCTAAAGGTGTTAGTGAGTTTAATGTCGAGCGAAGGATCCACATTCACATTAATGTTGTTGGTGGTGCCAATGGTTCTGATGTATTCCTGTACGCTCACGCCATTCATCGAAAGATCGACCTGTTCGTTAATGCCGGGATAATTTTTAGCCAGTTGATTTAATTTTTCGTCCAATAAATCAAAACGATCCTGCGCATTAATTGAGAAGGCAAAAATGCACAGAATAAACAGGAGCTTAATTTTTTTCATAGGTTTTGTTTGGGGGATTAGATGCTTTGTACACAGGTTAAATATGGTTTTCTAATTTTCATTTATCAAATATGGATATATTTCATCAAGACTGGTTTCGCCGGCAACAAATAGTTGAAGTGCGTTTTGTTGTAGCTTATCAATTTTATTTTGTTTCAAATAATCATCAACATCGGTGGCATTTTGCTTAATAAAATCGGCGAGTTGTTTGGTTACATTAATTACTTCATAAATGGCCTTACGGCCTTTGTAACCCGTAAAATAGCATTGCTGGCAACCGGCTGCCACAAACTGAATTTGCGGCGCTTCATTTCTATATTTCGGCGGCAATTCCTGTGCATTAAAGGCCGTTTCTTTTTTGCAGTGCGGGCACAATGTCCGCACCAAACGTTGAGCTACAGAAAGGTTGAGTGTGCTGGCGAGTAAATAAGGGGCAATACCCATGTCAACCAGGCGCGATACGGTGCCCCAGGCCGAATTGGTGTGTATGGTTGACAGCACTAAATGGCCGGTTAATGCGGCCCGTATGGCCATTTGTGCGGTTTGCGCATCGCGGATTTCTCCCAACATAATGATGTCTGGGTCTTGTCTTAAAAAAGTACGCAGGGCTTCGCTGTAGGTTAACCCAATTTCTTCTTTTAACTGAACCTGATTCACGCCATCGAGTGTGTATTCAATCGGGTCTTCAATGGTAAGAATATTGTTGGTTGGTTTATTAATTACTTTGAGTGTGGCGTATAATGTTGTTGTTTTACCAGAACCTGTGGGACCACTAATCAATATTATGCCGTTTGGTTTTTTTACAGCCAGTTCATAACGTTCCAGTTCCTGAGGGTTAAATCCAAGTTTGGCAATATTGATGTGACTGGCATCGCTGCCCAGCAAACGCAGCACAATTTTTTCGCCATAAAGTGTGGGTAAAATAGAAACCCTGATATCTAAGTGATTGCCGTTAAATTTATAGCGAATACGGCCATCCTGAGGCATTCGCTTTTCGGCAATGTCGCAGGAAGCAGCAATTTTTATTTTATTAATCAGTACCGGATATTCCTGTTTGTTTAATTTGTGCCGGTCAATTAAAACACCATCTACCCTAAACCGTATGCGGCACTTTTCGCTGTAGGTTTCAATGTGGATGTCGGAACTGTGTAAGTCCTTAGCTTCTTTAACCAGTGTTTCTAAAAAACCTGCGTCGTTTACGTTCAGGCGGTAAGTTTCTTTGGTGAGGTTGCCAGCGCTGTTGTTGCCTTGTGCCTTGGGGTAATTGATCATTAACAACTGTTCGAGTTTGTGGGAACTTTCTTTTTTAAGTTCCACCTTTTTTCCCAACACAATCTCGAGCTCCGCTTTTAAATCGGGATGGGCATTTTGGTCGCTTACTAAAATCTCGAACACCCCTTTTTCGCTTTTAACCGGAATAATGCCATAGTACCATGCCT
>JADLED010000110.1 GCA_020846335.1 Bacteroidia bacterium | reverse complement strand
TTTTTTAAATCCAAGGTCTATAAGGGTTTTAACCTTTAAAGACGGATTCTTTCCACCGGTTTTATAATCCGTATATCTTTCAAAGACGAGATACTTTCTGCCTGTAAATACATTCATTTTTATTTTATTTTATTTTATAGATGAAGAAATGCACACAACACAGCATCCAACGTCCATGCCTCTTAAGAAATCGGCACGTCGTGGATGCACACGTTACCTGCCATTTAAGACAGCACCCAACGGATTGAACACTCTGACAAATTTTGTACGTTGTTCTTGTTCTTTTATTTCGCTGACAAACTTGTGTGCAACTTGCTTTGTTTTTTCAAGCCAAACTATTCGAGCCTTATCAACACCAGCGACAAAAAAAGTATGTGGGTGTTTTCGCCATTGTATCAAAATTCCACTTTCAACAAGTTCTAAAATCTCTTTAGGAATAAAAGTATTAACGTGTTCAACGCCTTTTATTTTACCTTCCTCAAATTCAATGGCTCGTTTTGTTTTTTCAATACTTTCTTTTGCTGTTCGTATGGCATCGTTTTGTCGTTCCCATTTATTCAAAGTGGCTTGTCCGTTTCTTTTATCGTTTAACGGTTGCCCATTGGCTTGTTTGACAGTTGCAAAATGCACATCAAATCTGCGTTGTAATTCTTGCTCTTTTTTGGCAAGTGATTGTTTTAATATTTCAAGTTTTTTGCTCATAATTGACAAATAAACGGCAGGTAACATCGGTTTTGCAATAGTGGGGCTAACGTGCAAAATTCAACATTAGTGCCTTGATTTAACATTAGTAATAAATTCAACTTTTCGGCTTCGATTTCCCCACCATCGCAAAGCCGTTTTCCGTTACCCAAAATCCCTTCTCCACACAAAACCTTAATTCCATTTATACTTTTTTGCTCCTTTAAAATCCATTTCACACTTGCTTACTTTAAAAATTATTTTTTCGTGTGACACTACTTTTGACTGTTGCTTTGTGCAACCCATTATTAATACTGATATAATTACTATTGTTGTTTTCATTGTAAGTTATGTTTTCGTGCTGAGTTGTTCATTTATTTGTTCGTCATATTTTGTCTTTACCTTATGCTCTTTGGCTATTTGCAATATATTAATAATAGCTAATTTTAGCCCATCATTTTTACCATAAAGTTCATAAATAAGACTTGAATTTGTCGGCATACTACTAAGTTGCTTTATTACATTTTCGGTATATTTAATGCTACTTTTAAGAGCCTCAATCATTTCGTTTACCATTTGCTCAGTTTCATTTTTCATTCTGCAATTATACAAATACTTTTACAATTAAAAGTAATAATTATTTAAAATAGTTGTAAGTGTTTGATAGTTAGGGATAAAAAAATATTTGCAGAATACGAAAATTGTTTTTATATTTGCGTATTGATAATTAAACTTTGGTCGGTTCAATATTCAATAACTACAATCATATTTTCGGGTTTTACCCGACAAGAAACCAACAAGAACCGACCCTTAATTGAGTTGGTTTTTTGCGTTTAATGGTTGTACTGAATCATTCAAAAGAAAGGCAGTAGTAAAGCAATTGAGATAGTAGCCGAGTGAGTTTTATGTTAATACTGGAAAGAAAAAACAGCCCTCACAATGATTAAAAAAGGCAATGGTAAATTATAGAATGGATGGGTACATTTTCCGCTATAAGCTAAACGAAACAGGGGTGCTTCCTAAATGGATGTTTAGTCATTAATTATGTAATCTCTTATCTAAGGGGTAAGGGGTTACATTTTTTGACTTCCTTACTTCAGGATTAAATCTATTGGATATTAAGGTTTAGGGAGGAAACGAGCGAAAGGATTGTAAATCTTAATCAACTTCTTAGCA
The DNA here is from genome assembly GCA_020846335.1 of Bacteroidia bacterium. Taxonomy (GTDB): domain Bacteria; phylum Bacteroidota; class Bacteroidia; order B-17B0; family Aurantibacillaceae; genus Aurantibacillus. The sequence continues at coordinate 1,827 of JADLED010000110.1, read as the reverse complement.
ACCCAAAACAAACCCATACCTATTAGAACAATCCAAGCAAGGTTATCGGCTACCCACATAACAAATCTTTCTTTGCGATTAAGGGGTTTTACGCTTACTGAATTAACTATGTAGGGTATTTTCTTGGTTACAAAGAATGTATCAACCTTGCCCTTAATATACACGTTCTTTCCATCGGAATAATATTTTACAGTCATATGATTTTCACGAATAACAATTGTGTCGGGAGTTACCCCTGCTTTAATGATTGTGTCGGTTTCATAGCCGGTTATGAAAGTTGTATCGACTTTATAGATTGTGTCCTTTCGGATTAGTTCGGGGAACTTTTCAATTAACCTACCTATTTTCTTTTCAGCCCGATGCAATTTACTTTCGTGCGAACAACTGCAAAGAAGTATCAATCCGAAAAGAGCAAACAAACACCATATTATTAATGATGTGATTTTATTCGGGTTGCTTGGGAGTATTGTCATTTTTACCGTTCTTAAATTCAATTATATTCTGTACCGTTGCCAATCCTAAGCATATCAATATAAATAAGAAGTCAAGCCCTAATACATATACAATGTATTGCCATTGGGTAGATTTAAACCACTTTATATGAAGTACAACAACCATTATGATAATTGTGAACGCTGCCCACTTTCGTGCAGATTGTTTCCCTTCTTTATCGGTTAAAGGCTCGGATAGGAATTTTGGTAATTCAAATTTCATTTTAAAATTCGTTTAATAAAGTATAGGTAAATACTTGTTTCTTTGTTGCTTTTGCGTTCAATAACACTTCCTTGAAATCGGCAGGGTTGTTTAACACTTGGCATCCGGCACTCCAGCGGTCTATTAATTGTGAAATAACGCCCTTGTCGTTTGTGCGGTGAATATTGATACCAAAATAACCCGTTTCGGTTACTGCTGTTTCTTCTGCAATGTCATCCATATCTGCGTCACGGTAAACAGTTACAGGCGTGTTCTGAACAAAGGCTTCATAGCTACCTTGGTGCATTCCTATTTTCCAACCGTTAATATATTGCCCGGCTTTTAATAGTGCCGCCCCTGCTTTGTTTAATAATGTTTTTAGCCAATGTGTGCCGGGGTTAGTTGTACACGAATACCATTTAATGGAATTTCCGTTAACTACTCCGAATAAATCGTCAAATTTATTCTTCTCGTTTGCCTGTGAACGAATACCGATAAACTGGTAATCGAACCAAGTATAACCAAGTTCGGCAAACCTCGCCTTTAACTCTTCGATAGTGTATTTTTTTATTGCGCCCATTTTATGCAAATTTAACTATTAATGATATTGCTGTGCTTATTATTATTGCGCCTAACCATAATGCCCCAAACGCCCTTTCTTTAAACGCCATTAATGTTACAACTTTCTTTTTTTCTTCGTCAAGTTCCTTCCTTAGCTGGTTTTGTTCGGACACCACTACCTCTAATTTGGTATTTATTTTAGAAGTAAACTCTAATATTTTGTCTATTTTCTCGTCCTGTTTCATAATTATTTTTCGTAATTACAGTCAACATCTGCGCTTCCACTTGCCGCCACACTTAATACAACACCTGCATCTACATAAATATTTGTAAATACAATTGTTGTCTTTGCTGCTAAATTTACTGTTTCGTATAAATTAAAGTTTACTGCATTAACTGTTTTTACTACCGAATACGTTATTACCCCAGCAGTTCTATTGCAAATAATCAGCGACTTTACAAGTGCGCTGCTTTTGCCTGTTGAATTATCTAAAACAGGTAAAGAGGTTGCTGTGATATTTTGTGTTAAACTTGGCATTACCCTACCTTTGAAATAATTATTTTTCCTTCATA
>JADLED010000109.1 GCA_020846335.1 Bacteroidia bacterium | reverse complement strand
CAGGTTTTTTTCATTATCAATTAATTCAATTGTTGACTCCAGTGGTTTTTCGGTTTTCTCATCTTTAACAGCGCCCTTCAGAATGGTGAGTTTGGCAGATGAAACTTCCACCGCACTTTCCGTTTTCAGATTATCAATAGGGTCGTCAACTACCGCCAATAATTGGTTTTGACTGTTTAATAGCGGTTGTTTTTCGGGACCTAAAAACGTAATTTTATAAATGTCCTTATCTCCAAAACCACCCATTTTTGATGAAGCGAAATAAGCTCGGTTTCCACTACCACTAACTACAAAAAAAACATCGTCATCCGGACCATTAATCGGGTAACCAAGATTTATAGGTTGGCCCCAAACTCCATTATCGTAAGTGGATTTAAATATATCGTAGCCACCCATGCTGCCAGGTCCTTTGCTGCTAAAGTAGAGTGTTACACCATCCGGATGAACAAACACCCCATCTTCGGCATATTTGGAGTTAATTACCGGCCCCAGATTTTTTGCCGGACCCCATTCGCCATTAACATCCATTTCGCTCATGTAAATGTCTCTGCTGCCAATTCCACTCTCTTTGTCGCTTACAAAAAACAAATGCCTTCCATCAAAACTTAAACTAACACTTGACTCATGGTATTTGGTATTAATATTTTTGTTCATGTGTTTAGGTTCTTCCCAATCCAAACCAAACAAAATGCTTTCGTATAAATCGCCACCATCGTTTCCCGCGTAACGGTAAACATACAGCTTAGAACCATCGGGCGATAGACCGGCGGCTGCATCGTGCCCTTCGGTGTTTACGTTTTTACTTAGTTGCCGGCACGCCTGCCATTTTCCATTTAACTTAACAGAAGAATACACGTCTTCGAAATATCCATTGTCTGCATCTTCTCTTTTTCCACCAACCGAGCCCTGACGCCGCGATGTAAAATAAATGGTTTCCTCATCGGTGGTTATAGCCGGGCCATATTCTGGAAAGGAGGTATTAACTGCTGGACCCAGATTGTCAACAAACACCTTTTCGGGACTGCCACTGAGTTTTTTGCCGATGGCGCATTCGTCCAGCTTTTTTTTAACCTCATCAATGGCCGCGGCATTTGCTTTGGCTTTTAGCGATAGTGTTGTTTGATACGGCTCCAAAACGTGGACGGCGCCGTCCCACATGCTGTTAAGTTGGTATGCCCATCCCAGCCAAAAGTTAATATCACTGTTTTTGGTTTCGAGCTGTTGCGCCTTTTCAAGAAATTTTATGGTTTCGGAATTGGTTGGTTCTTTGTGAAACCAAATAAAACCAAGCATGTAGTTTAAATCTGCATTGTTCGGATTAAAGCGGTTGGCTTCATTCAGGTGTTCAAGAGCACTTTGAAAAAATTCATGGCCGCTTTTTTCATAGTCGTAGAGGCTAACCGGGTAGTGTTTTTTTGTTATCAGGTGAAGTTTTCTGAACTCATCTAATTCTTTGCGGCCTTGCAAATAAAAATCGGTTCCTGTTTGCAATCTTTCTTTGGCATCATGAAGTTCCTGTTTTTTGTTTGGAAAATAGTTTTTTTCAAATGGAATGTTTTGCGAAAAACCACTCAGGCCGCGTAACAGAATTAATAGTATTGGTAAAAATCTTTTCATTGAGTGTTTAATTAATGCAAACAGGCGGCGTTAATAAAAGCTTTAGCCCCTTCCACGCCTAGCGACTGGGCTTTTTTCCAATCAGCGCAACAGCCCTCTTCTTCTCTCAGCATTTGTGAGGCAATGCCTCGGTTATAATAAGCAGGTCCGTTTTCAGGGTCGAGTTCAATAGCGCGGGAGGCCAGGTCTTTTGCTTTTTTATACTCCTTGTTTTTGAGAGCAATAGAGCAAAGGTTGTTATAGGCAAATGAGTTGGCCGGATCCACCGAAAGCGCCTCTTCAAAATCAAGCTGGGCCGATTTTAAATTGTTTGTTTCAAAATGGGTGCAGCCCCGGTTAATAAGCGCCATAAGGTATTTGGGATTAATTTTAAAGGCTTTGGTAAACGCCTCAATTGCTTTTTCGTAGTTTTTGTTTTCGCGGTAGGCGGAGCCAAGATTGTTCCAGATAAAAACCTGATTGCTGTCGATGCTTAGTGCCTTTTCGTAATCGGCAATGGCACTGTCGAGGTTGCCTTTCGCTTTTTTTGCACTTGCCCTGTCGTTGTAGGCGAAAACATAAGCCGGTTTGTTTTGAAGGGCAATGCTGTAATAGCCGGCGGCGCTTCCAAATTCTTTGCGATTATAACACAATAAGCCTTTGTAGTAGGCGGCATCAGCGTGTTCGCCATTAAGCGCCAAACATTTATCGAGTGCCACATTTTGGCTGTCGCTTTGGTTTATCGAAAAGTAAATAAGGCTTTTGTTGAATTGAAAGTCGGCGTTTTTTGGGTTGGTGGAAATGGCGTAGTTGATGTCTGCCAGTGCTTCGTTGTGTTTTTTGAGATGCGAGTAGGCTATGGCTCTGTTGGCAAAAGCTTTATCAAACGTTGGTTTTGTGGCAATGCATTTTGTAAAAAGTTCGGCAGCGGTGT
>JADLED010000108.1 GCA_020846335.1 Bacteroidia bacterium | reverse complement strand
TGCTGATAATAATGGCTGTGCTGATAATGGCGATGCGCGGGAGGCTAAACACCAGCCAGTTGCCGTTGTCGGCGCGCACCACGTAGGCGCTCGTTAATCCGGCAAACAACATAACAATACTTACAATGCCAATGTACAAAAGTGGTTTGGCGTTTTTGCGCTGAGCCTCCTTTTGCTCGGCCTTGCGCGACTTTTTGTCCAATTTAAGTGTTTCCATAATTTATGATTTTGTCATTAATGCCACCTGAACCAATGGCAGGTAAATAAGGGTCACAAAAAAAAGCTTTTTGGCGTTTTCGTTGGTGGGTACACGGTAAAAGTTATAGGCCTGCAACAACAGGGCCATGCCACAAACAACCACAGCGCCGGTGCTGATAAGTCCTACAAACTGAAACACAAAAGGCAGCAAACTCACCATTAGCAAAAAGGCCGAATACATCAGTATCTGAAATTTAGAAAAATCGTCCTTGCCCGCTTTCGACGGCAACAAATGAAAATCCGCGCGGGCATAATCCTCGTTATTAAACCAGGCCAGGGCCCAAAAATGTGGAAACTGCCAAACAAACTGAATTAAAAAGAGCAGCAGTGCAAAAAAATGAATTTCGCCAAAACCGCTGGTGGCAGCCACACCGCCAATAAGGGTGGGCAGTGCGCCGGGAAAAGCGCCCACAAATACCGAAAAGGGCGTAATGCGTTTTAAAGGCGTGTAAACCAGGGCATAAAGCACAATGGAAATAAAACCCAAAATACCGCTCAGTGGGTTGGTGTAAACCCACAACAACACGGTTCCGCCAATGCCAAAAATGCTGCAAAATATAAGGGCTTCGGTGTGACTTAAAACCTCGGTGGGCATAGGGCGCAGGCGTGTGCGCTCCATGAGTTTGTCCAAATCCTTTTCAATTATCTGATTAAAACCATTGGCAGCCGAGGTTACCAAAAACCCGCCAATGCCAAGTGCCAGTGCCTGTTGCCAGTTGGGCGATTCGGCCACGGTAAAATAAGTAATGAGTGCCGAAAAAACCACCAGTGAGCCCAAACGAAATTTGGTGAGTTTCATAAAACCCGAAAATTTTGAGTAGCCGGGATTACTGAGTGAAATATTGCCTGTGGTGTTTTCCAAAAAAAACGCAAATTTAAAACAATATTCACTCAAAGCCCTATTATTTAAGAACGGTTTAAAAAATTAATCATCTATTGGCTTGTCCTTTATTTATTTGCACAGACATTCTTTGGTTAATGACTTTAATCATCTCCATAAAATCGAATAGGCCGGCTCAAAAAAAAGCTGCCAGCAAGCGCTGAGTGGGCGCAAATCAACAATTTTAACATTTATCCTAAAAAAGGCCACGTTTTGTAAAATATTTTGTTACTTTTGTTCGCTAAAACAATTTCAGAAATGAATTCAAAATTTTTACGTACAATGGGTGCCGGTCTTTCGGTAGCAGTGATTTTATCTGGCTGCGACGGTTTAGGCAAAATGATTAAAAAACAAAAAGACATTAAGTATACAGTGTCTCCTAATCCGATTGAAATGCACGGTGATAGCGTACAATTTAGTGTAAACGGTAAGTTTAATCCTAAGTTGTTTGCTAAAAAAGTAACACTCACACTTACACCTTATGTAAAATATTCCGGTGGCGAAAAAGCCCTGAAACCGGTTGTGCTTGTAGGCGAAAAAGCCACTGGCAGCGGTCAGAAAATTGCTTTCTCAAGCGGCGGAACATTTAACTACACCTCCGAAAAATTTGCCTTCGATCCTGCCATGCGCAACGCTACCGTTGAGCTGCGTGGCGAAGGAACCGTTAAATCAAAAACCAAAGCATTTGATCCGGTGCCTTTGGCCGATGGCACAATGGCTACTTCTTTACTCGTGCGTAACGACGAAAAAGGCATTATGGCTAAGGACGCTTTTGTAAAAGTGGTACCTGCCAACCAAAGCACACACATTTATTACCAAATGAATCAGGCCACCGTGCGTCCTACCGAAATGAAATCGGAAGAAATGAAAGCCATCAATGATTTTATTGCCAACAACCTTAGCTCACCTTGGTACGAATTTAAAGGCATCAGTGTTTCGGCTTACGCTTCACCAGATGGTGAAACCGATAAAAACGAAAACCTGGCTAAAGACCGTGCTAAAAGCGGTTCAGAAGCTTTGATGTCGGAATTTAAAAAGAACAAAGACAAAAACATCAGCTTTGGTAAAACCAAAGAACAATTTTCGGTAGGTACTACCCGCGAAGACTGGCCGGGCTTTAAAAGCCTGATGGAAGCTTCGAACATGGCCGACAAAGATCTTATCTTACGCGTGTTAACCATGTACAGCGACCCTGACCAAAAACGTAAAGAAATTAAAAACTTATCTAAAACCTATACTGAGTTAGCAGATAAAGTATTACCTAAATTACGTCGTTCCGAAATTACTTTAAACGTGGATAAAAAATCACGCACCGACGAAATGTTGTCGCGTTTGGCTACTTCAAATCCTGACAGCTTATCGGTAGAAGAATTACTTTACGCTGCCAACTTAACCAGCGACATTAACACCAAAGCTCAGATTTACCGTTCGGCCGAAAAACAATACGGCAGCGACTGGAGAACATCTAACAACTTAGGTTGTGTGTTGTTAATGCAAAACAAAGTATCGGAAGCCGGCGACGCCTTTAAACGTGCGGCCAAAGCCAATGCCAACGAACCAGCAGTAAACAACAACATGGGCATTATCGAAGCTAAAAACGGTAACCGCAGTGCAGCTATGGAATATTATAACAAAGCCGGCGGAAGTGCTGAAACCAACTACAACAAAGGTATTTTAGAAGTTCGCAATGGCAAATACAGTGATGCTGTAAACAACTTTTGCAGCTTTAACGGACACAACAAAGCCCTTGCTCAGTTAATGAGTGGCAATGCTTCTTCAGTAAAAGAAACCATTGGCAGCAGCAACGAAAAAGACATGGCTTACAGCTATTATTTAATGGCAGTGTCTTATGCCCGTCAGGGTAATTCAACAGAGTGTGTGAGCGCTTTAAAAACCGCTATTGAAAAAGACAACTCGTTAAAAGCTTACGCTAAAGACGATGCTGAATTTATTAAATTACGTGGTAAATCAGAATTTACCGGTTTGGTTAACTAATCAGTAACGCATTTTAAAATTTTAAAGCCTTCCACTGCGGAAGGCTTTTTTTTGAGATATACCCAACAGCCCGGTTTTCAGTCCCGGATACTTATTACTTTTATGCTATAAACCAAAAGCCTTATGCAGATTAACACGGCGGTATTTGAAAAATTTCCAATTCTAAAAACCGGGCGATTAACCTTGCGCGATATACGCCCTGAAGATGCCGAACAAATTTTTTTAATGCGTTCGAGTGGCAGGGTTAATCAGTTTATTGCCCGACCGGCCATGAGCAATGTTGAGGATTCGCTTAAACTGGCCGAAAAAACAAGACTTGCCTATAGCAATAAACAAGGCATTGGATGGGCAGGAATTTTAAGAGACAGCCAAATCATTATTGGAACCTGCGGCTATAACCAAATAGACTTTGCCAATTTAAGGGCCGAAATTGGCGGCGAACTGGCGGTGGACTACTGGGGCAAGAATGTGGCCATTGAAGCCGTTAGCGCCATTATTAAATTTGGACTCGATACTATGAACTTACACAGCATTGAAGCAAAAGTTTCGCCACAAAACCGGGGAGCCATTTTTCTGTTGGAACAAATTGGTTTTAAAAAAGAAGCACATTTTTGCGACCGCATTTATTTTAACAAGCAATTTGCCGACATGGCTGTTTATACCTTGATTAAGGGAAATGAAACTTTTGGTGTTTAATGCTTTAAAACATTGGCCTGGCTTGAATATTACGAATCGCTTCACTAAATCCTCATAACTTTTTAAAATTAAATGTCTTCCACCTCGAACGGTTTTTTTTGTGGCCGGAAGTGTCAGGTGGATTGAAAACAATGGTTTTACAATGTTCATTCAACCGTCAATCAAAAAGCCGGAAAGCACAGTGAATACTGAATCAAAAACGATGTACATAAAAAGACTTTTTGAGGCCCGGCTAAGTAATTGCCTCTGCATGAAGGAAGAAATGGCCGAATATGACAGAATATTAAGGCTGAAAATGACCGGTTCATAAAACTGAGTCATAACCTAACCAATAAGCCCTTGTGCAAGAAGCAGCATTGTTCTATTTTAGTATAACAAAGCCATTAAAGAACATAAAGCCAATGAAAACTAAAGTGCCAATAAAATT
>JADLED010000107.1 GCA_020846335.1 Bacteroidia bacterium | reverse complement strand
GTAAATAATTGTAAATAATCACCATCATGCATCCATTTACCCATTTAAGTGATTCCTTCAGGACGATTGTATGCCTGCTAATATTGTGTCCCGCACTTTGTAAATCACAAACCATAAGTGCTGTAAGTTTCCCTTCAAGCACGCAGTTGGGAATAGCAGATACGATAAGAATTAACACAACTGCTGAGACACCAAATAGTGGAGCAAGTTTTGACAGTTACAGTTTAAATTACGATACAATCATTATCAATCTGAAACATTGTATATCTTACCTTGACTTTTACGGGGTAGTTACAATTAAGACAAAAATTCCACCTAAACCGGCTGGAAAATATAAAGTGAAAATTAATCTAATGACATTCAATGCGGTTTGGAATCCATCATGCAATATAGAATATGAGAGACATATATGGTATGACAGCATTGAGGTAAACGCGAAGTACACCTCACTAAATTCAATACAAAACAATGACCAAATCAAAAATATTTATCCCAACCCTGTTAAAGATAAATTCAAAATTAATCAAAGTAATTATTTACCCTTGAAAAGACTTCAAGTAAAAAATATGATTGGCCAGGCTGTTTACGAAACCGTCGAAGTGCCTTCGGAAATTGATATTTCTTTTTTAACTCCTGGAATTTATTTTTTGAATATTTCCGACATTGAAAACCGACAGTCAACAATAAAAATATTTAAAGAATAGGGAATTGATATTTTTATTTCACCCGCTCAAGTTATTTTTTCTCCACAAAGTAGCATTTCTAAAATTTCAAAAATTCTTGGCAAGTAAGATTGTCTATCTATTGTGAAAAAATAGTTACTAAACCTGATTTAAGGCCAAATCAATTTGGGTTTTTTATCCCGCTTGCCATCTGTGAATTTATTAAATACTTATGTGGAAACTGGTACACTCTCCGAAAATACAAATCTAAAACGTTTAGATTTTATGCGTTAAGCGCATACGAAAGTTCTTGACATTAACGAATTATTATTTGAGGTTTGTAAATATCAATCATGCAAACTCACTAACAAATTCTCAAATGAAAAAACTACAACAAATCGCAATTATAATCACATCGATTATTTGCATCAATCTTAACGCCCAGGGCGTATTCGTCAACCGTGTATTCCAGGACTTAACTGGTTCACCGCAATTCAATCCTGCGCTGAATACACTTGGCTTGCAATGGAGTAACTCATTAAAACATTCCAATGGTCATATTTACACTGTTGGTTACACCACAATTTCCGGTCAGGGTCAAAACGTTTACTTAACTAAATACACGCCTGATGGTTTGTTGGTATGGGCAATGGATTATCCAATAGCGGGAGCAAGTAATGACTACGGAATTGGATTAACACAAACCGCAAGCGGCAACCTCATTCTAGTAGGAGCTACTGATAATGGTGGTAGTTTTTTTGATATGATAGCCTTAAAAGTGGATGCAAATACAGGGGCTTTACTTGGTTCACCCTTAGTGAAAGATGGTTCGGGACTAAATGACGTGGCAGTGTCGGTAACTGAAAATAGCACTGGTAACATTTACATTGCAGGTAATACGGAAAATGCACCCGGACTTTCAAATTACTGGGTACTAAAATGTGATGCCGCCCTGAATGTAATAAATACAAACATTTATGATTTTGCCGGATTACCGGATATTGCAATTGGTATTGAGGTAACCACCGGTGGAAACATTTGCCTAATTGGTGCTAGTGCAAGTAGTCCGACCTCCAGTGATTACGCCGCAGTCGTTTTTGATGCGAATACCCTTACTTACCTGAATGATGAACGAAATAATATTCCCGGAACGGCGCAGGATCAGGCTCTTGCCTTTTGCAAAGATGCCAGTGGTAATATTTATATTACAGGAAAGGCTTGGAATGGTAATAACTATGATATTAAGATTTTTAGAGTTAATGCAAATTTTACTACAGGATGGAGTTCTTCGCCTCTAGACGTTTACGGATTTGATGATGTCGCCAATGCCATAGCAGTTGACCCTGTGAGTGGTGACGTTATAATCGCAGGTTATGCCACCAAATCCAATACAAGAAAGGAAATTATTATTGCCAGGTATAATGGCACATCCGGGGTATTTATTTCTTCACATAAACAGGCTTCTGAAGATAACAATGGTGATGCTTTTATAAGGGATTTACAAACAAACAGTAACGGTGATATTTATTTTATTGGTAGCGAGAAGGGAAATGCCGGTTTTAAACAAGTTTTGGTAGGCAAGATAAAAACAAGTGGTAATATTTCATGGCAAAGAAAGGTGGTCAACACCACTCAGGACATTCTACCCTCAGATTTATCAGTTCAATCTGACGGCATTTATGCAATTTCAATTTTAGATTCAGTTGCCAAAAAATATATTCTCACTAAATATACAGACATGGAGCTTGATACAGCCAAAGGAAATTACGGTACAGCAAAATTTAAGGACAATGAAGTAATTGTTCGTTTTAGACAAAGCGCAATGAACACAACGGCTGTTAATAATACTGGGTTGGTGTTCGGTGATTTACAAGATTTAATTACATCCTCCGCTTATAGTCAGGTAAAAGCAGCATTGGTTGAGCATCGTCTATTAGATAGAGAAGCGCATATTAAAGCAATCAAAATATTTCCTGGAATAAAGGTTGAAGATTCTACAAGTATTTCACGACTAAACGAAACAATTGCGATACCTGACTTTTGGACAGCCTTGCTTTTAGTGTTTCCTAATGGTAGTTCAGTTACACAAATCACAACGTTACTCAATACACTTCCTTCGTTTGTTTCTTATTCTGAGCCTAATTTCCTAGCCCGTGTTTATTCAGTGCCTAATGATTCTTTATTTGCACAGCAATACTCTTTAAGAAGTAATACTGTTTATCCTAACGCAGATGTTAATGCAACAGAGGCGTGGGATGTTATTCATAATGGAGGTAAACCATTTGTACGTGCAGGTATTTTTGATACACCTATAAATTGGGAGCATAAGGATTTTAACTACAATGGAACTAACCCATCGAGTAGTAAAGTCGTGGATGGTTGGAGCTACACATGGAACGCCCCCGTAAAAACGATGGCTAATGGTGGTGCTTTCGGTGATTTTCACGCAAGTTGTGTTGGTGGCATTATAGGAGCGCAAAGAAATAATATCAGTGGAATCGCAGGAATCGCAGGCGGCAATGATTCTACTGGTTCAAAAGGAATCAGCTTGTATAACCCTGCCATATTTGACCCAGGTGGAAGTCCTACAATATCGGTTGCCTTTGCTCCCTTAACGTATATTGCAGATGCAATTTTTGAAACGGCATTAGACCCAGCAACAAATACGAATGTCGCCAACGCTTATAAACTAAATCTGCAAAATCATTCATGGGGACTTGAAGCTCCCTTAATTGACCCTGGTTTTGCTAATCAAAGCATTACTCTTTTTAAAGAGGCAATTCATTCAGTAAACCGCCTGAATGTGACCGCTATCGCTGCAAGGGGTAATAATATAGGTACAACATTAACTTATCCAGCCAATGCAGATGATGATTGGGTAATATGTGTTTCAGGAACTGGTATTAATGGCCAGTTTGGACAAATGACTAATGTAACAGCAAGCCCGATAAATTGTGAACTTACGTCGGGTTGGGGTGGCGATATTGACCTTGCCGCACCGTGTTCAGGTTCATTAATAACAACCCTTTCTACACCTAATCCAGCCAGTACAGTTTATCCAGGTTATCAGAATTTTGGTGGCACATCAGCCGCTGCACCACACGTTTCGGGTGCGGTAGGTCTAATGATGAGTTATATGAATGATACTACTGGCAATCAAAATTACCGCAATTTGGCTCCCGAAGACTGTGAAGCAATTTTACAAATAACAGCGACCGATACAGATTCCAGTGGTTATGACCAACTAACAGGATTTGGCCGATTAAATGTTGGAAAAGCGTTAAAGAAAATTCAGAAGCCTTATCACAACTTATTACATTTTGGAACAAATAATTTATCTCCATATACCATTTCAAAGGTATTAACAGGTTCAACGACAACCGTAAATACAACTGAACGCTTCCAAAAACCTTTAAATTCAGTCCACATTCAACCAGGTCAGTTTAAAGTAAAGGCATTTAAAATAACATCAACTGTTAACCATAACATAAGTCCGCAAGATACTATAATTGCATACTGGCCACGTCCTAGTTCATCCGTTACATGGAATCTTTTTGCCGCAAATGGAGGTACTAATTTCTTAACTCCGAGGGAAAAGACAAAAATTATAAGCCTTAATCAAAGTACTGCTGTTTTAGAAGGTTATGTTTATCAGGTAACTGATATGAGTAATAACCCACTTGGTTGGTGGCCTGTTGATACAGCCTTCGCACAAACTTATTATGGTAAATGGGCAGAATATAGTGTTCTAGTAAGAAACTACTCAGGATTGCACACAGCATTTAACAAACAAAGTTTGGCATCGGAGAATATTAGTCTTTTTCCCAATCCGACAAATGGGAATCAGACCTTGGAAATTGTTGCTGATAATGCAAGTAACCTCTCAATAGAGTTATTTGATATGTTGGGTCGTCAGATTAAAACTGTTTACTCAGGCAAAACAGATGGCTCACGAACTACCATTACACAGGATGTTACAAATTTACCTAATTCTTTGTACATTTATAAAATAACCATTAACGGTGAAACCACAAGCCGTAAATTTATTAAGCAATAGAATGAAACACTTATCCGTATTAATAACGTTTTTGATTGCTGGGTTATGTAATTCACAAACAGAAGTTATTAATACGGGTACTTCTGAAGTATTGACAAACATTTTTGTTTCAGGTAATAATTATCTAGTTAGTGGAAACCAAACCTATTTGGCTAAATGCTCCAACGGTTGCAATTCTTTAATTAAGCTGAACACTCCTTCATTTCCAAATAATAGTTACCGTTTTACTATTGAACGGCCTGATACTGGAATTTTATACATGACAGCTAGTTCCCAACAAGGGCTTAATCTTACATTATGGAAAAGTAACAATGGTGGATATAACTGGACAAAAAAATTCGACACCACTAGCACAAATATGTATTCGGGTGTTACACGTTTTTTTGATGCACAAAACGGAGTTTCATTTTGTCAAAACCAAGGCAGCCTAATAACGAATAACGGAATGAATACTTATAGTTTTGGCACCTGGTCAAGTACAAGACCAGCGACTGCCGAAATCTATGGTGATAGTACAATCATTCTAGCAGGTTGTTCTGTTTACTGCGCATGGGAAATTTCTAATGATAGAGGTTCTACTTGGCCTTTAAATTTGCAATGGGGTAGTGGAAGTTACAAACCCATAGATTTTGAATTTATTAGCAAAGATACAATTGTGTGTTTAACAGGTATGGCTTTGTGGTCATCATTCATAAGTACCACTTTTAATGGAGGCTTAACATGGAAAGACATAGAGATTACAGGGAATGAATATGGTACATTACCCGACGATTTATTATTACATATTTGTGCAAAAAAAGGGAATGAAATTTATTTTACTGCTAGAACCAAACCGGTTATTAATGGCAGCTATGTAGGTGATGGTGTAATTTTAAAAACAACCGATTTTGGAAAAACCTGGTTAAGATATTCCACCCCATTTAAGGAAAATTTTTACGACATGAAATTTATAAATGATAGCATTGCTTTGGTGTGCGGTAGCAATGGCCTTTTGTTTAAATGGAATAGTAATAGAGCGGTGTTTACAGGAATAGAAGAAAATAATAGTATTG
>JADLED010000106.1 GCA_020846335.1 Bacteroidia bacterium | reverse complement strand
AGTTTTACGAGGTTGTTTTTTTTAGACACTGACTATTTATTTAATTACTGTTTAAAATTTCGCGTACTTTTCTCTCAAGTAATTTTTGGTCGGGTAGGTAGAGTTGATACTTTGAAACAAAAATTTTATTCGAAAGGCCACCAGTGGCATATTCAACCAAAACTTCATCTTTTTCTGCTGACAGGATGATGCCGATTGGTTCACCGTCACCTGGCACATTTTCTTCTTTTTTAAAATAGTTGAGATACAAATTCATTTGTCCGATATCTCCATGCTTTACATGACGGGTTTTTAAATCAATCAACACAAAACATTTAAGAATGCGGTGATAAAAAACCAAATCAATGTAAAAGTGATTGTTTCTGATTGAAATTCTGTGTTGTCTGCTGATGAACGCAAATCCCTTACCAAGTTCTAAAAGAAACAATTGGAGGTTGGTAATTAGTTTTTGTTCCAAGCCCTTTTCAGTTAATTTATGCGTGATGGGTATTTGCATAAAATCGAGAACATAAGGATCACGTATTAAGTGTTCACTTTTTTTTATAATGTTACCTTTCTTTGATAATTGAATAATCTGCTTTTTGTTTTTACTCAATGCTAGTCTTTCAAACAGAGATGAATTAATTTGCCTTTCAAGTTCTCTGGAAGACCAGCTTTCAAGCAAACATTGTTTTTCGTAGAATCGTCTTCCGATATCGTTGGATACACCAATTAACGAAACATAATGGCTCCAACTGAATTTGGCAGACACTGTCTGCCATTTTGGGTAGGCCAGATAAAACCTTCGCATATCCAACAGGTTGCGTCTGCCAAATCCTTTGCCATGAATTTTCTGTAAATCCTTTGAAAGGCTTGTTAATAGGGCGCTTCCGTACTCCGCCCGCTCTTCTCCCAACTGTTCAAATTTCACCACGTGTCTGCCAATTTCCCAATTGGCTTTTACCAATTCTGCATTAACCGCTCTGGCAGCATTTTGTCTTGCATTGTAAATACATACGCCTATATTTTTTATCAGGGTATTATATTTTACTTTTGATATTTTCATATCCTCAGAATAACCAATTTTTTGCTTAACCTTCTTTTTTCAGTATTTCACTGCTGGCAGTCATTACCTTTTCTTTCAGCATGTTTTTGTATTCACTGATTTTGTTCAACGCATCGATGTTCGGGGAGGCAATAATCTGAGCAGCCAGTATCCCTGCGTTTTGCGAGGCATTTACCGCCACAGTGGCCACCGGCACGCCATTAGGCATTTGCACAATGCTTAACAAACTGTCCCAGCCATCAATGCTGTTGCTGCTTTTTACAGGCACACCAATTACAGGCAGCGGTGTTAACGAAGCCACCATGCCCGGCAAATGTGCAGCACCACCGGCTCCGGCAATAATAACCTGCAAGCCCCTTAAATGGGCATTTTTGGCATATTCAAACATTTTTTCGGGTGTGCGGTGCGCCGAAACAATGTCAATTTCGTAAGGAATTTCAAAATGTTTTAAAATGTCGGCAGCGGCCTGCATTACCGGCAAATCGCTGTTGCTGCCCATTATTATTCCAACTTTTGGCTGACTCATATAAACTGTTTTTAAATGTGAATGGCGCGTTTTCCTGTGGCATCCAAACAGGCTTCCTTCATACTTTCTGTAAACGTAGGATGCGCATGACTCATGCGGCTAATGTCTTCGGCACTGGCCCTGAATTCCATAGCCACCACCGCTTCCGCAATCATGTCGGCTGTGCGAGGACCTATCATGTGAACGCCTAATATTTCGTCAGTGCTTTCATCACTCAGCACTTTTACAAAGCCGTCGGTATCCATACTTGCTCTTGCTCTGCCACTCGCTCTGAAAGGGAATGAACCCACCTTGTATTTTTTGCCCTGTTCTTTTAGTTGCTCTTCGGTAAAGCCAACAGCGGCTACTTCCGGCCATGTATAAACCACACCCGGAATTAAATTGTAATTAATATGCGGTTTTTGTCCCGCTAATTGTTCGGCCACGTAAACGCCTTCTTCTTCGGCTTTGTGTGCCAGCATAGCGCCTTTTACCACATCGCCAATGGCATAAATGCCTTCCACACTGGTGCGCAGGTGTTCATCAGTTTCAATGCGTCCGCGGTTATCCACTTTAAGGCCAATTTTATCAAGTCCAAGATTTTCGGTGTAAGGTTTTCTTCCTACTGAAACCAAACAGTAATCTCCTTTAAATTCAACTTTTTCATCTTTGCCATTAAGGGCACTCACGGTAACTTCTTTGCCGTTTGAAACCACGCCGGTTACTTTGTGTTTCATCTGAAATTCGAAGCCAAGATTTTTTTTGAGAACTCTCTGTAATTCCTTACTCAATGCGCCATCCATGCCCGGAATGATTCGGTCCATAAATTCCACCACGGTAATTTTACTGCCCAGTCGGCCATATACACTGCCCAATTCGAGACCAATTACACCGCCACCAATAATAATGAGGTGTTTTGGCACTTCGGTCATTTCAAGTGCTTCGGTAGAAGTGATGACTCTTTTTTTGTCAATTTCAATGCCAGGTAATGTGGATGGTTTAGAGCCTGTGGCAATAATGGTTTTGGCGGTTTCAATCTGTTCCTTGCTACCGTCTGCTTTTGCAATTTCAATGGTGTTTTTAGTAACAAAGGATGCGTGCCCGGTGTAAACGGTAATCTTGTTTTTTTTCATTAAAAAATTAATGCCATCCACTGTCATTTTCACCACGCCGCGTTTGCGTTCAATCATTTGTTTCAGATTTACTTTGGGGGCTTTTATGTCTATGCCATGTTCTTCAAAATGGTGCTGGGCATTGTAAAAATGTTCGCTCGAATCGAGCAGGGCTTTTGATGGAATGCAGCCCACATTTAAGCAGGTGCCGCCCAATGAAGCGTATTTTTCAATGAGAGCGGTTTTCATTCCCAATTGGGCGCAGCGAATGGCAGCCACATAGCCTCCGGGACCGGCGCCAATAATAGTTACATCAAATTTTTCCATATAAATGTTGTTTAGTTGAATTGATAAAATAAAGGTGAATTTACGGTTTTTTTAAGCCAATGAAATTGTTTTTTTGAAACAAAAACTATTTCCTGAAACGGCTAAAAACCGACCACGCCAAAACAACGATGGTGAGCAGGCACGAGGCGTAAGAGAGTAAATCGCCAAACCGCGAAAAGAAGGTGAGTTCGTAAATGGGTTGCATGTTTTTTTGAATCACTGCTTCCTGCCAGTATTCGGTGGCTTCCGACACGTTGCCAAACTCATCAATAAAGCAGCTAATGCCGGTGTTTGCCGAACGGGCAATTTGCCGCCTGCCTTCAATGGCCCTTAATCGCGCGTAATTCAAGTGTTGCAAGTGCCCCGGCGTATTGCCCCACCAACCATCGTTGGTAATAATAAATATTAAATTGGCACCGTTGCGCATATAGGCGGTTACATAGTCGGCATACACGCTTTCGTAACAAATAACAGGTGCCACTGCCAAATCGCGGTAGGTGTTTTTAAATGCGCTTCTTTCTTTCTGACTGCCCAAAGTGCCGGTGGTTCCGCCTAAATCAAGCGCCAAACCTTCAAAGGGTTTAAACAAAAAGGCAAATGGCAATATTTCAGCGCCGGGTACCAGTTTCGATATGT
>JADLED010000105.1 GCA_020846335.1 Bacteroidia bacterium | reverse complement strand
CAATTAAAAAAGAAATGTCATTGGTTTCGGGTGTGTAGTAGCCGCCTTCGTTTCTAAAAACTGTCAGGCGGATACGTGCGTTTGGTGCGTGTGTGTTGTGTTTGAGCAGTTGAATAATGAGTTCGTAAATGTTTTCGGTATTAAATTCTGCCGGAAGATTCAAGCGCATCACGGTCATGCCCAGTTTTAAGCGGCCAATGTGTTCGCGCAAAAACATAATTTTATTATTGCACATGCGAATGCTTTCAAAAAGCGAATCACCATAACGAAAGGCACGGTTCTCGAAGCTTACGCTAGGTTCGTAAACGCTAATGAGGTGACCGTTTAATATGCAGTGCTTGTTTTTAAACATGGTACGCAACAAATTTTAGAATTAATGTTGACCTAAGTTGTTAGTAATCAATTTACTTAATAACAGCTATTGGTTGATTAAACAGCTTAAAAGTGTCTCTTTACACAACACCACCAAAACAAACTGTTGTAATTTTTAACTCACTTGGTCAGTTGAGATAATCTAAGTTTAATTCCGCTATTCACAAAACATGACAAATTAGCGTGAATAATTATTTTGCATTTAATTTGTTATAAGACCTGTAACAATTACATTTGATATTAACTAAAAACAAAAATTTATGTTCGACAATAATGAATTCAGAAAATATGCCACCAAACATGCCGGCATTAGCAGCTTAACCTACGACCGTTATTCATCCCGCATACAATCTTCCTTAACCCCTTATATTATTGAGGAACGCTCACTAAACGTGGCGCAAATGGACGTGTTTTCGCGTTTGATGATGGACCGCATTATCTTTTTAGGAACAGGTATTAACGATCAGGTAGCCAATATTGTTCAGGCCCAGTTGTTATTTTTAGAAAGTGTGGATGCTAAAAAAGACATTCAGATTTATGTAAACTCGCCGGGAGGCAGCGTGTATGCCGGTTTGGGTATTTACGACACCATGCAGATTATTAAACCCGATGTAGCCACCATTTGCACTGGCATGGCCGCCAGCATGGGTGCTGTGCTGCAATGCGCCGGTGCCAAAGGAAAAAGAACTGCTTTAAAACATGCCCGCATCATGATTCACCAGCCACTGGGCGGTGCCGAAGGACAAGCCAGCGATATTGAAATTACTGCACGTGAAATACAAAAACTGAAAAAGGAATTGTATGACATAATTGCACACCACAGCGGCCAAACTTACGAAAAAGTATGGGCCGACAGCGACCGCGATTATTGGATGATTGCCGCCGAAGCCAAAGAATATGGCATGATTGACGAGGTATTGGAACGCAAATAAGTTATTTTAACACCAATAAAGCCCTTTAAAAGCAATTTTGAAGGGCTTTTTTATTTAATTAACCTTAAAATAAAAATCAAAATTTTGACGTTATACCAGTAATAAATATATTTGAGTAAATAAAAACAAAATTACTAACGGCGGTGTCTGGCTTTAAATAAAATCCAGACATCCAAAACAAACAGATATGAAAAAACTATTTTCTTTTATTTTCGCTACTGCTGCCCTCACTGCTGTAAGTCAGCCAAAAAAGGCGCCTAAAATGGCCCCTGTTTTAACACCAGGGTATTATGTTGTTGCCAAAGGCGATACCGTAAAAGGCGAGGTGCAAACCAACCCCGAAGACGAAACCGATTTTTACCACAAATTTGGATTTAAGCCTGCTGCCAAAGGAGGTAAAGTAATTATTATCGATACCAAAAAAGCAAAGGCATACGGCTACGATGATAAACAATTCGCATTGATTAATGTAGGAGGTGAAGAAGTGTATGCCGAGCGTTTGGCAACCGGCCGACTTAATTTTTACGAATACCGTTTTAATGGAAAAGTAAATGGCAACCCGGGTGTGGAAGTGGATTATTTTATTCAGGATACCAAATCGGAAGATTTAAAAGAAGTGAAAAAATTATCGCGTACTTTCTTCAGAAAGGAATTGAAGCCCTACATGAAAGAGCAAGAAATGCTTTGGAGCGATATTGATAAATTTACTTTTAGCAAACAAAAAATTACTGAAGCAATAAAAGAGTTTAATAAATTTTATGCCCCTGCTCCGGCCGAAACAGAATAATTTAGTTTTGATTAATTTTTAAGAAGAGCCTGGTTTAAACACCGGGCTTTTTTTATACATTAAAATACATCATTACCTGATTCACAAAATGCTTGCCAACACGGGGTTCTAACACCAGAATAAACACAATGCCAAACATGGCTCCCCAAAAGTGCGACTCGTGACTGATATTATCATCATAAGTGCCTTTGCGTTTACGCATAATTAAATAAAAACTCACACCCAACAACAGCAATCCCGCAAACAGCCCTGGCATGGGTATAAAAAAGTAACCAATCTTGTGAATAGGATCAATCACAATGCTGCACATCATTAAAGCCGATACGGCACCGCTGGCACCGAGCGAACTGTAAATGGGATTGTTTTTGTGCAAATAATATTCGGTAAACGAAGCGGCGTAAATACCACCCGTAAATAACAGGAGGTAATAAATCCTTCCGAGCTTATCGCCAAAAATGTAGGGAAAATAAACATCCTCAAGGTGCGAACCAAAGCCATACAGCGCCAAACAATTAAAGATTAAATGAATTTCGTTGCCGTGAATAAAAGCGTGACTTAAAAAGCGGTAATGCTCGTTGTTATGTTTAATGGCATAAGGACTAAACAGGTATTTAGCCATGGCGTTCCTGTCTCTGAAACAAATGATGGAGAAAACAATTATGAGGCCTAATAAAGTAAAGGTTATCATGTTGTGATTTAAATTTGTTCTGAATTTTCTGAAGTAGCCTTGTTACCCATAAAGCGATTAATGGCAAAATGTCCAAGGTAAATAAATGGGATGAGGCAAAGTGCCACCAATAATTTAAAGGTGTAACCCCAACTGGCGTTTTTAAGGAACACCTCAAGGGTCCATGAACCGGGAATTACAAAGGCAATGTATTGCACCATAAAAGTATCAATGAGCTGACTCACCACGGTGCTGCCTGTGGCACGTAACCAAATCAGTTTTCCACCGGTGCGGTTTCTGAACAGCCAAAAAATATAAACGTCAACCAATTGCGAAGTTAAAAACGCAGTGATGCTGCCCACAATAATCCACTGCGATTGGCCAAACACGGCTTTAAAAGCATCGCCACTCACAGGGCTGCCATTAATGGCCGGAATTTTTATAGCAATTGTAATAACTAAAAAAGTAAAACTGATAAGACCCACCGTTATATAGGTGAGCTTACGCACGCCCTGTTTGCCATAATGTTCGTTAATTAAATCGGTGAGCAAAAAAACCACGGGCCACAGAATAATGCCCACGCTTTGTGTAAACAAACCAAAAAACTCCACAACTTTGCCTCCAATTAATTCGGCTACAATGGCATTGGTTACAAAAAATCCGGCCAGAACTATAAAAACAAAATCTCGGCGTTTACTTAAATCCATTATTTTTTAAATATGATAAATGAACCAATACAAAGTGTAAGGCTTAATAAAATATTACCAATGGCCCAAAGATATTGGCTTTGTTTAAGGAGCATCCAGGTTTCGTATCCAAAAGTGGAAAAGGTACTGAGGCCACCGCAAAAACCGGTGAGCAACAAAAGTTTTACGGTGTTGTTGTCGCCCACTTTGTTTTCGATAAAAGAAAGTGTGAGTGCAAAAACACAACAGGCCAGTACATTGGCAATGAGTGTGGCCAGTGGCAATTCTAATCCGCTGCGTTGAAACAGAAGGCCAACCAGATAGCGAAGCACACTGCCCGAACCACCACCCAAAAACACCCAAACAAAATTCATTGGTACAAGTTAAAGAATAAAAATGATTTGAAACACTACCACACCCCGCCCATAAAGTAAACTTCAATCAGGCATCACTCTTCAAAAAATCTCCGTCCACAATCAACAACTTCACGCCATTGGCCGAAAAAGACCGGTGCGAACTCAGCTCGTCCGAAACGATATAGGTCATACCAGCAGTTAAAGTAATTACATTGCCATTTTGTAGTTCGCTGTCAAAACTGCCTTCGAGACAATGCACAAGGTGGCCTTTTTGGCACCAGTGGTCGGCCAAATAACCTTTACTGTATTCCACCACACGTAGCCTCAATCCCGGGTAGTGTTTTGTTTGCCAGTAGGCCGTTCCGCTTTCTCCCCGGTGTTCGGTTTTTTCAATGGCACTCCAGTCAATGCTTTCAAATGGAATTTTCATAAGCAGTTAAATTGTTACGGAATAAAAATAATTCTTCGGTCTCACCGGGAAGATAAAAACGTTTTTCCAAACCGAACCCGATTTTTGTAAGTAGTTTAATTGATGCCTCATTGGTAATGGTAGTAATGGCCAGCACCTGCTTTAAATTCAAATTCATCCGGCCGTATTGCAGTGTGGCAAGTGCGGCTTCGGTGGCATAACCTTTTGAATGGTATTGCGGTAAAAAGGCAAAACCCAGGTCTTCGTAATCAAGGGTGTCGCGTTTAATAAAACCGCACATGCCAATGGCCATGTTCTGATTTTTTAATTCCACCAGCCAAAGTCCAAACCCGAGTTTTGTGTAAGCACTTAAAATGGAATTTTCGAGGTAATGCAGCGCGTCATCAACATTGTTAATGTTTCGGTTGCCAATGTATTTCAGCCATCCTTCACTGTTGAGCAATTCTACTACAAATGCGGTATCACCAATATTAAACTCCCTCAAAACAAGCCGTTCGGTCTGTAGAATTTGTGTCATAGTTTTTCAGGCGAAATATTTTTCTAAAACTAAACAAAAAATTAACCTTATTTCATAAAAAAGGCCACCATCTCTGGCAGCCTTTTAATTTAGAACAGAGAGGTTATTGAACAATCACCTTAAAATTATCCAATCCAAGTTGGCTCTTTATTTTTACATAATAAACACCTTTGGCATACAAACTCAAATCAAAACGTTCGCTTGTGTTATCGCTTAGTCGTGTTTCCACACATTGGCCCAGCTCATTAAAAATCTGAACGGTTTTGCGCCCTTCAAATTCAAACAGCGCATTAATAATGCCGTTAGATGGATTAGGGAAAACAAGCACTTCGCTATTCCCAACACTCACCGTGCGTATACCCGTACAGGCGCTCACATACACCAAACCAACGGCAGTATTTGTGCAACTGTTGGCATCCGTTCCAATAACCGAATATTGGGTTAACGACGTTGGGGTGCTTGTAAATCCGGCACTGCTAACATTGCCTGGTTGCCAGGTATAACTGAGAGCTCCGCTGGCAGTTAGGCTGGCTGTTTCGCCAAGGCAAATGGTTTGTTGTGCAGGACCTGCCAACACGTTAGGTAATTGGAATAAACCAATGTCGATGGTTTTAGATGAGGTACAACCCAAACTGTTGCTGCCGCTAACCGTATATACCGTTGGCGCGCTAGGCGTAACAGAAATGCTGGCAGTATTTGCTCCATTCACCAACCAGGTGTAAGTATTGGCACCACTGGCATTCAAATCCACCGAACTACCTGAACATACAGTGGCAGCAGAGCTTGCAACAGTAATAACCGGTAACGAGTTAGTGGTAACAGCAACTGTTTGAGTGCCCACACAACCATTGTTCGGGTCAGTTCCCGAAACGGTATAAACGGTGCTGGCACCTGGAGTCAGTAACACCGTATTAGTGGTGGCTCCGCCCGACCAGGTATAACTTAATGCGCCCGACGCAGTGGCGGTAAATGGCGAGAGTGCACAAAGGGTGGCACTGTTTGGAGATACACTTAATAAAGGCAGTGTATTGGTAACAACAATGGCCGTGGTGCTCGAAGAACAACCGTTGGCATCAGTTCCCGTTACAGTATAGGCACCTGTGGCCGAAGGACTAATAACAACAGAAGCATTGCTGGCACCGTTACTCCATGAGTACGTGGTGGCTCCACTCGCTAAAAAATTAATCGGACTAAATGCGCAGACAGTGGTAAAGGAAGGATTTACACCAACAGTTGGCAAAGGATTGGCGTTAACCGCAACTGTAACAGTGGCACTGCAACCCTGAGCATTGGTGCCTACAACAGTTTGTGTGCCGCTACTGCCAATAAATAATGTAACAGAAGAACCGGTATTCACACTGTTCCAGGTATAAGTGGCTGCACCACTGGCTGTAAAATTGGCCGGGGCAAAAGCACACACTGTTAACGAAGAAGGCGATACACTCACAACCGGAACAGGATTGGTGCTTACACCCACTGTGGTGGTAGAAACACATCCAAATGTATTCTCACCGCTTAGCGTGTAAACCACCGTACTGGTAGGATTAAAAGAAACGGTTGGCGAAACCACTGTTCCATTCCAAGTGTAGGTATTGGCGCCACTTGCCGCAAACGAGGCCTGCGAAGCTGCACAAACCGTGGCAGATGCCGGGACACTGCTAACTACCGGAAGAGTATAGGTACCTAAAGTAAAGGTTTGAGTGTTTACACAACCTGCTGCATTTGTTCCACTCACACTATAGTTGGCAGAGGCAGTGGGTGTTATGCTAATGGTGGATGCATTGGAACTGGTGCTCCAGGTATAGCTGTTGGCACCACTGGCCGTAAACGTGGCAGGAGAATTTAAACAAACACTGCCCGAAGACTGGCTCACGGTAATGGCCGGCAAACTATTGGAAGTTACCGCACTGGTGATTGAAGTAGTACAACCTTGCGCACTGGCTGCATTAACGGTGTAAGTAGTATTAATACTAGGCGTTACCACAATGCTGGAAGCAACAGTGGATGGCAGCCAGGTGTAGGTGGCTGCACCCGAAGCGCTAAGTGTGGCTGACTGTCCTGCACAGATAACGTTAACGCCACTTACCGAAATGGTTGGGTTGGCATTCACCGTAATTAATTTAGTGGCTGTATTTGAGCAGGTGCCCGACGCACCAATTACACTGTAGGAAGTAGTAACGCTCGGTGATGGAGCAATGGTGGTTGTGCTCGCACCTGTATTCCAGGTATAAGTAACACCACCGGCGCCTGATAAAGTAACCGGTTGTCCGGCACAAACTGAACTAGGACCGGTAATAGTTATAGATAACGAAGCTGCAACTGTTACCAATTGTGTGGTACTGCTAGAACAGCCCTGGGCATTGGTTCCTGTTACGGTGTAGGTGGTATTAATAGCTGGCGAAGTAACAATGCTACTGCTATTGGAACTTGTGTTCCAGGTATAGGTATTAGCCCCACTGGCTGTTAAACTGGCATTTTGACCCGTACAAATTCCGGTAGAACCTGAAATGTTGAGTGTGGGATTACCGTTTACGGTGATGGATTGCGTGCCTGAATTTTGGCAGCCATAACTGTCAGTACCGGTAACAGAATAAACCGTTGAGGCAGTAGGTGTTATTGAAATAGATGAAGTGCTGGCACCGGTACTCCAAGAATAAGTACCAGCTCCGCTTGCCGAAATGCCTGTGGATTGACCGCTGCAAATACTGGCGGAACTTGGAGTAAGCGTAACAATTGGATTGGCATAAATTACCGAAACAGTTGAAATTCCTGTGCCACAAGCCGAGGAACCAGTGAGGGTATAAATTGTGGTAGCTGTTTGTGTTACCACATTGCTTGCCGTGGTTGGCCCATTGCTCCAGGTATAGGAGACTGCTCCTGTGGCTAACAAGGTAGCCGAACCGATGGAAGCGCATACCGCCGGTACGCTATTGGTTAAAACCGGATTAGGTGACCCAATAGTCACCGTTGCCTCGTTGGAAATGGCCATGGCTGAGGTGTTGGCACAACTCGATTGCAATACAAAATAATAGATGCCATTTGGCAGCGTTGCATAATAGGTAAGATTGGTGCCACTGCTTGCTGCCACGTTGGTGTAGGTGCCACCGGAAGTAGTCGAAATCTGCCAGTTATAGCTGGTGCCTAAGCCGGCACTCATGCCACTACTGTTTAGCAATACGGTGTTGGTGGTGCATAAAGCAAAGTTGGCTGGATTCACATCTATTGTGCCACCAACCGCCGAAGTACAGGTGCCTGAGGCTGTAAACTCATCGGCGCCAATATCCGGATTAGAAGTATTGCGGGTTTGCCCATCCAAATCGTTGGTAATACCGCTAATGGTTAAACCGGTATTGTTAAACGGGGCATTGGCGACTGCATTCGTTACCAAATGCAAATCAACCGATGAGGTAAAGGCAGGTGCAAAATTAACCGAGTTCAGGTTTTGCCCAAAGCCTGTTTGCAATGCACTCATGGTGGTTCGGTTGCTGCCGGTATAACCAAGCACAAGACTGGAAGCGCCCCCACCTACATAATAGTTATTGTAGTTCATGGAAGCAATATTGGTAGTGGCTGTTGCAAAATAAACACCATAGCTAATGTCGGTGGTTGAGGTTGAATTGTCGTAGGCATTAGAAAAAATGTTATTGCGAATGTTAATGTTGCCACCGGTAGCGTTCATATACAAGGGCGCGGCACCGGTTGCCGAAGTTAATCCAGTGTAGGAACCATCGAGACTCACCGTGTTAAAATCAACATTTATACTACCCGTGCTGCCTTCCAAATCAATGCCAATTGGCCAGTAAATAGCACTGGCATCGGAGTAGCTAACAATGTTGGCTATAAAATTATTTTGAATGCTCACGTTAGTTAAAGAGCGGCTGGTGTTGGCCATAATGCCCCTGGCACCGTAGCCACCTGTGTTGGTATTATATACATTGGTAATGGTATTTCTTTGAATATTCCCATTAATAACATTGATTCCTAAATAAATGCCGGTAATGGCATTTAAACCGGAAGAAGTAGCGGATGAGTAAATATTGTTTAACGTATTTTGACTAACAGTAAATCCGTCGTTATTTGAGTTAAGATTTATCGCATACATGGCTGTACTACCAGTGTAAATGTTCTGAATCACGTTTCCTGTCACCGTCGGATTAACCGCTCCTGCAATAACAATTCCACTTCCACCCAGATTATTGGTGCCCGAACTCGCCGGACCAAAGGTGTTCGAAATCACGGATAAATTGTCCATGGCTCCGGAAGAAACAGAGCTTGTACCAACTACAAGCATCCCGTTAAAACAGTTTGTTACGTTGTTTCCCTGAATAGTGATGTTATCATTATCCGATCCACCAGTCCCCGAAGGAATCAAACCATCCACACTGGCTATAATGCCATTGCTTTGCGTGGTGCTTCCTCCAACAGCAATCAGGTTTTTTAAGGCAATGTTTTTACAACCCAATCCGGCATTTGCCGTGCTGGCTAACCATAAATTTGCAGAGGCACTACCTGTATTGGAATTAAAAATACTGATGGAACTGCCACCGGTGTTTAAACCGTCAATGGTGATGAATCGGGCATCTAAAAATTTTATCACGGAGCTGATGGTGGTGAGTGTTGGGCTAATAGTAACCGCTGTGCCTGTAGCTGGAATAATTAAAAGCGAATTGGTGGCATTGGTAGTTAAATTATTGCCAAACACTATCGGAAAGGTTTCTGCAGTGGAATAGTTGGCATCAATCAACCGAAAGGTAACAGGCCCGGCCAGACAAGAGGTATTATAGGCATTGGCCGCTGCTGTGAGACTGGTGTAATTACCGGCTGCACCAATGGTATAAGTGCCGCTCATACTGGCTATCAGGTAAGAGTTAGGCAATGTAGGAGGAGTGGTAACCGAGGTAACGTTAGTGGCCACCAATCCTGCCGATGGATTAGACGCAATGTGAACCGTAGAAGCGGCATCCTGGGCAATCACAAAATAACTCACCTGATCGCTTGAACTCAATCCACCCATCGATGCACTTGAAATGGCAAAATTCCATACACCATTGGAAGCTGTTCCACTGGCCAATACACCCGATGCGTTCACATAACTTCCGGCATTCTTTTTATAATAAATTTGTGGCACCAACGAACCCGTGCTTGGTACGCCCGAAACGTCAATAATAGTGGCGGTTAGGGTTCGGTCGATGGCAGAACAAGCCGGACTCAATGGGGAATAAGTTATCAGTGGTGGCAGCATGTCGTTAGCCGCTCCGTCAAATTCATCGGCACCAATATCCGGCAAAACCCCGCCACCATTCACCGAACTGGTAGGACCGGGACGGTTTTGATTATCTATGTCAACACTTAATCCCGTAATAGTTTGTCCACCCGATTCTAAAATGGTTGGCGTGGTTCCCATGTTAATGTGTAAATCTCCGGTGGCTGCATTGGAGAATGTAATGGCCGTGCTTGTAAAGCTGGAGGCATCGCAACTGGAATTGACCTGCCATCCGGCAAGGGTATGCAAAGCACCATTCCAATAACCAATGTTACTGGTTAAACAATAAAAAGCATTGTAGTCTGATGCTCCCGCAGGCCAGTTAACCGCGCTACCCGCGTTGTTAAAGTTATTACCAATGGCCAGGTGATTGCCGGTTCCACCGGTGCGGGCATTATAAACCAGGTTATTTCTGATGTCAACAGATTGTGTTCTTACCGTGGCACTAAAATCTCCACGGTGAATGCCAAAACTGGAAATAGCGCCTGTTGTAACTGTTCCACCAATTACAATGGTGTTAAAATAAAACTTGTCATAAGGGTCGGGGGTTGAACCATGTTGACATAAAATTCCCACAAAAGCAGTGTTGGCTGCTGAAGTTAAACCCAGTGAAATAAAATTATTGTAAACCAACACATCGTTGGTACCCGAGCGCACAATTATGCCCCCTGCAATAGCCGGCGCAGTGGCGGTTGTGCTCAAACCCGAGTTGGTAATGTTACTAATGCGGTTGTTAAAAATGCGGGTATTGGTACCGTTGGCCGGACTAATACCAACTGCATAACTCGCGGTAGTGGCGGTGCCTGTGCAGGCAATGTTGCTAATGGTGTTGCTGGCCACTACATCGTTATTGCCAATGGCAGGCACAATGCCGGCAGCGGCAGCCAGTCCATTGGTTAAAGTGGTGAGTCCTGAATTCGTGGATAAATTTGTGATAGTATTGGCTGTAATGGAATAGGTGTTTACATTGCCTGTTCCGGAGCCGGTCCAGATACCCCTTACGTAGCTTCCTGTTCCTGATCCATAAGAATAATAGTTTTGAATGAGGTTATTGGAAATATTAATAATACCATTGGAGGTAGACGTAAGGTTGATGCCTGAACCAATGGATGAACCGGTGGTGAGGTTGGCCGTACCCGAACGCATGTTATTGGCAGTAGTATTACCAAGAGTATTGCTTAGAATGGCCATGCTGGCAGCAATGCCTGAAATGTTGATGCCTGACACCCCACCGGCAACTGCAGCTGCTGTGCCCGAAGAGGAACAGGCGCCTACAAAATTATTCTGAATAAGAATGGCACCGGTGGATGAACAGTTAATACCAACAATCAAACCCTGAGAGGTGGTAGGAAAACCTTTAATGGCATCTAAACCAGTGGTGGCACCGATCAGGTTATTAAGAACATTAACGTTGCTTAAACCAATTACGTTTATACCACAAACAATGCCATTGGTAGTGGCAGCACCGCTCGAAGTGGATAAGGTGATGGCCGAAACGGTATTGCCCTGCACCACCGATGTGCTGAGTGTACCTGCCGATATTTCAATGGCAATAAATCGTGTGGCAATAGTGCCCGACATAACAGTGGTGCCAGTTTGGGCCGAACTGGCATAACCCACAATATTATTACTAATTACATTGCCATTGCCCGAACCAACTGCAATGCCTTTGTGCGTGTTGGCCACTGTGTAGGTTCTGGTGGCCGTTTGGTAGAGTTTGTTGGAGTTAATGGTCCAGTTAGAATTGTTACCTGCAATTAATACACCAATTGAAACCAGAGAATTATTAAAATAATCGAACACATTGCAATTGGTTAATGTATTAAATTTATTTTCGAAACCTGCACTGCCTAACGAATACAAGGCAATGGTGTGATAGGAAGTACCAACCGGACCAATGTTACACAAAGAAACGTTATTGTTGCTATTGCCTAAAGTTACGCCGGTAGAATAGGTAATCGTACCAAAAGTAGCGGCTTTGCCGGCGCCTAAAATGGTACAGCGGGTTATGGTATTAAATGTGGCATCATTCATAAATCGTATGGTTGAGGCACCGGTGTTAACCGTGCTGCTGTTTACCAGACTCAGGGCATTGCCACTGCTGTTAAGGCCATCAATTAGCACCTTATCGGCACCATTCAAATCCAGCAAGGCACCTGCTATGTTACCTGTAATGGAATAACTGCCACCACTGGGCACAATTGACAAAGTGCTCCAGGTACCTGCATTTAAGATTGCAGAACCTGTTTCGGTAGTACTGGCCAAAATCTGAATACTGATGGTGGCACCCGTTTGTGCCCCGGCGTTAATGGCCGAAAAAGCCGAAGCCACATCGGCATACGAACCATTGCCTGTTAACGCTCCGCTTACAGAAACGTTTTGAGCCTGAATACTCATTGGAACCAGCCCCGCTAAGAAAAGGAGAAAGCTTACAAACAGCTTTTTGCCAGGTTTAAAGCTGTTGTTGTAGTTAGTGGACTTTTTGTTTTTCATAAATGTATAAGTCATAATTTTTGTTTTTTAATTGGAGTCATTCACTTGTTAAAACGGTTTATTAGTGGTAACAACCTTAGTGATGCCAAAATTAAGAGTAGCTAAAATAAATTATTTACCATTAGATAATTAACTTTTAACATCTGTGGGGTGTCAGAATTTGTGATTTGTTTTTAACAAGGTGTTAACAACAATAAGGCCTGAGCGGGTAATTAGGCAAAATCACAGATTGTATATTAATCAGGGTTTACCCTTAATGGAATTGCTGACTAAGAAAATTTGACGGTGTAGATGTTTTTTAAATCTGAGGCAGGTTATTTTTTAATGTCCAAATTAATATAACTTACTATGCTGTTGCACAACAGGTTGTTTTTTTTGTAGTAAATATTGGCGCCAAAATCATAGGCTTTTCTAAAATCATCTACATTATTTTGTGCCGAAGCAACAATAATTTTTGCAGAGGGTGCCATTTTTTTTAACAAAGGAATGCTGTCAATACCATTTTTACCTTCCAGAAAATGATCGAGAATAATGTATCCAGGACTACTGCTAACGCTGGTGAGAGCGCTTTCAACGGATTTGAATACACTGATAGAAATGTTAGAAAAAAAACTGCTCAGCGCATGAATCAATATCTGACTTTCAAGTTCGTTGTCTTCAACAATTACAACATTAATTTTAGAAGTTTTCATGCTGCATATTAGCAAACATAAAAACAACACAGTAATAAAATCGTTTGATGGCAAAAAAACACCGTCAACTAGTTGTTTTTAGCCGATTAATTTTAGGCTTTACAGCAATAAATTCACTAAAAAATTGGAAATAAATATGCTTATATTTGGCAATAAGTGGGTTAAAATTCATAACCAGAATGAGCAAGGTTTCAAAATTTTACTGGATAGCATTAATTATACTTTGGTTAACTGCTATGTGGTATTGGGCAGATGACAATGATTATTACCGGGATAATTTTAGGTACATGACCAAAGAGCAAAAACTCTATTTTAACTGGCAGAATGGTGAGAGTGAAGAAGATTTTAAAAACAAATACCGTCAACATTTTAACGACACATCCTTTTTTTTTCCCCGTCAGCAGGTGGTTCAAATTAAACGGTTTAAAAACACGCCACTGCTTGGACTGTTTACCGGAAAAAGCCTGAAGCATGAAAAACTAAACGAATTTTTAAGTGCCTGTAACGATACGTTAAATTATAACTGGGCCGAAACCACCTGGAACGAATCTGAGGCACAGTATTATGTGCGGTTTTATAATGCCAATAATCAGGTGTGTGGTAAAATGTACCTTGAATTAACTGATGGAAATGTTGAGGCAAGCCCTTTTTGCCCCGTAACCAGATTTGGCAGCCTTTCGCCGGAAGGGTTGAAAAAAATGAACGACCTTATTACTACCGATGCAAACTGGCAATAAGGTGGCCATTGAATTGGAAACCCAATAACCGGTTTCCTGCAAAGGGCTTAATAGTTAAAATTTATTT
>JADLED010000104.1 GCA_020846335.1 Bacteroidia bacterium | reverse complement strand
TTTTAATAAGAATGGCGTCAACTTCAAATTTGTAACGCTCAAAAAACCGCTCATCTTTTAACCCAAAATAGGAAACAATTAAATTGGCAATTACAAGCAGGCTGATGATTATTTCGGCGAGACTCACGATTGATTTATCGGCTGATGGTTGAGTTTATACTTATTTTATTTCTGTGCAAAGCTCCCGGATTAAAAGCAGTATGGCTGAATTAAAATTTAGGACAGCTCACCAACACGCGGCGGGTACGCTTCCTTTTTTTTGCAATTTCGTAAACAATGGCCAGTTCGTGCGCGCCATAGGTGGTGTTTAATCCCAAATGCGAAATGGTTAAATCGTAGCTATAACCAACTCTGAAATTTTTGTCAGGAATTTCAAGGCCAATCAAAATGGCAATGCTCTCACGGGTGGGATATCCTGTTTTGTATTTTTTTAATGGCAGCCCACGGTACCAAAGTCCGAAATTAAACACCTTTTTAAAGTAGTAAGCGCCAATGTCTAACTGACTGTATTTTTGTTGTTGCCTGAAATTGGCACTGGCACTAATAAATTCTTCTATTTTTGTTTTGCCCGACCCCTTGGCCGACATGATAAAGCGGTAACCTCCGTGAACGCTCAACGACACAGGTGTAGGCACCACATTGCCACTTAAACTGGTGTTGGGTTTATTTAAATGTTTGGCCGAAGCACCGCACCAAAAAATATTGGTATTATAAAGCACACCGGCTCCCACATCGGCATAGTTTATTGATTGCACATTGCGGGCATCGCGCGATGAGCCGGGAGCCGCTCCGGTTATTAACTGGTCGTTGAAAATTAAGGTGGTGTAATCCAGTTTTTTTTGCGCCATTGCCAGCATCAGTCCCATTCTAAATTCAGAGTACTTGTTCACTTTGGCACTATAGGCGTAATTAACGCCTCCCATGGTGGTAGCAAGGTTGGAAGTACCCGCACGGTCCTGCAACACAAAGCCGCCTATGCCACTTTTTAAACTGGTAATGTTGTAGTCGTAAGAAGCCATCAAAGTGCTGTATCCTGTTTTTACCCCGGTCCACTGGTTGCGGTAATTGGCTGTAAAACGGTGCTCGTAGGTTAAGCCGGTAAATGCCGGATTGAGGTATAGGGGGGCGGCATAAAATTGCGTGAATTGGGGATCCTGTGCCAGCAATTTGCCAAAACACAGTGCCATTAAAATGGAAATTATGTGTTTACTTCGCATTGGATTTTTTTAATGAATATTTAAGATTGGTTTCTGTTTTTTCGAGAACCATAGGCAACACATCTGTTTCAAGTGTGGTGTAGCCTTCTTCTTCCAAAATTATTTTGTAGGATTTAAGGGGATTAACCACCAGAATAAATTTACCGGTGTTGGGATTCGATACGTAATTGCCCACAATTTCGTTGCTTTCGTTATCAATCAGGGTTATCTGCACTCTGGCCGGTGCGTTGTCCAGATACGTGTAACCTTGCCGCACCACTAAATCATTGTCGCCAAAACGGGTGTCAATCTGATACAAATCGGTGCCGCCAAAGGTTTCTTTTTTGGTGGAAGAATAGTAGGCTCTTTTTCCATCCACGCTCAGCACAAAAAACACATCATTGCCCACATCGTTAATGGGGTAGCCCAGATTTTCAGCCGGAGTAAATAAATTGTTTTCAATGTCTATGACACTTTTAAACACATCGTAATCGCCCATGGTGTTATGGCCTTTGCTGCTAAAGTAAAGTGTAATTCCGTCAGGGTGCAAAAAAGGCGCGTCTTCATCCTGGCTGGTGTTAACGTTGGGACCAAGGTTATAAGGCATGGCCCAGTGACCGTTAGGTAATCGCTTAATCCTGTAAATGTCTTTACCGCCATATCCTCCGGGACGATTGCTGCTAAAATACAGTTCGTTGGTGTCTTTACTAAAACAGGCGCTGGTTTCAATAAACTGTGAATTTATTTCGTAGCCCATTTTTTTCAAAGTTTCCCAGTGGCCATGGTCGCCCAAGTGCGTGGTGTAAAGGTCGCCGCTTGATTCGTCGGATTCGGAAGTGCGGTAAATAATCATCCGGTGTCCGTCGGCACTCATGGCCACACAGGCATCGTTGTTGTTTGTGTTGATGGGGAATCCGGCGTTTTCAGCTTTTTTCCATTTGCCATCTACTTGTGCGCTCACATAAACATCTTCGTAATAACTATTATCACCGTTTTTGCGGTTGTTGGAAGAACCTTTTCTTTTTGATGTGAAATAGATGGCCGATTCGTCGGGCACAATCACGGGTACATAATCGTCGTATTCTGAATTAATGTTTTCGCCCATGTTCTTTATTACCGACAAGTGTGGTTTTGCAATAATGGCCTTGGCATTGTTGCAGGTGTTTAAGAGGTAATTGATGTCAACATCGGCAATGGCGCGTTTTTTTGCTTCCGTTTTTAAATAGGCATTGAGTTGAGTAATGGCTTCGTTAAACAATTTTTGTTTGTGGTAATATTTGGCAAGGTAATATTTAGCATCCGGCTGTTTTGAAGAGGTGAGGTTGTTTACCAGCCGCTGTGCCGAATCCTGTGAGTAATTTAATTTTGAGATACAATAGGCGGCATTCACTCCGGCCAGTTCGTTTTTGGCATCGAGCTTTAAAATTTTTTTGTAGAGTTGCCAGGCTTTTAAATAATCTTCGCCATCAATGTTGTATTGGGCTTCTTTGAGCAAGGCCTTAGTTTCTTTATCGGCGTTTTTGTTTTGGGCAAAAGCAAGGTTAAATCCTGTTGTAAGCAAAAGGATAATGAACAGGTATGTTTTATTTTTTTTCAATTATCTTAAAAGTAGCAGGTCTCCCGATTTGTTATAAGTACGTCCATCGCTGAAGGTGGCGGTTATTTTCCACACATAAACATCCTGAGTGCATAAAACGCCCTTGTAGTAACCATCCCAGCCTTCTTCGGTATTTTTTGTTTCAAACAACAATTCGCCCCAGCGGGAATAAATACTCAAGGTGTAGCGGTCGGTGCCTTTAATTTGGGGATAAAAAACATCGTTGCTTAAATCCTTGGGGTCGTAAATTCCACCCTTAGAACCTGAAGGATTTGGTGTAAAAGCATTGGGCACAATTACCGTGGTTTCATTAAGCGCCAAAACTTTGGAAGGTAATTCAAAGGTGTCGCGGCAACCCTTGTTGTTGGTGATGATGAGGGAGGTACTGTATTCGCCAGGAGCAGAGTAAGTGTGAGAGGTATTAAATTCGTTTGATTTTGTGCCATCGCCAAACGACCAGGTGTAGGTGAGCGCACTGGTAGAAAGGTTGGTAAAAATACAGGCCTGATTAGGCACATACACAGTTAAGGGCGAAATGCTGTATTTAGCTTCCGGTATCGGAAATACTTTGATGATTTTATTGGCGGTATCCACACATTGAAACACGTCTGTGGCAATTAATTCAATGTTATACAGTTTTGTGTTGGTGCCTTTGTTTTCGAAAGAATTGGTAATCTCTCCGGCATTGCCAAAACTGATGTTGTCGTATTTCCATTCGTACTTGGTTACTCCCGAAAGTTTATGAAAAACAACTTTTATAGGCGAGCACCCACTATCCGGCGAGGAGGAAATAAAAAAGTTAGGTTTGGGATGCACGGCCATTTGAGTAATCATAGAATCACGGCAGTTGTTAGCACTGTTAGCCACCAGTTTAACCGAATAAATCGTGTTAAAGGCCGAAGTATTAACGTATTTGTGTGAAGTGTTAGAGCCTGTGGCTACCACGCCATCGCCAAAATCCCATTTATAACTGAATCCGTTTATGGAATTATTTGTAAAGCTGATGGTTTTAGGCGAACACGCAGGTGTGTCTAATCCAAAAACGGCTTTGGGCTGTGGGTACATGCTCACGGTTTTGGTAACCGAATCTTTACAATTGGTGGATGAACTAGCCACCAGTTTAATGCTGTAGGTAGTGGTACCAGCCCCGGGTAAATTGCCAAAGGTGGCAGTAGGGCTGGCAATCAGCGATGATTGGCCATTGCCAAAACTCCATTTGTTAGCGGCATTGCCCACACTGGTGTTCGTAAAAATAATTGTGGCGGGCGAGCAAACTGCGGTTGGCGTAAATGCAAAGTCAACCACAGGGTTGGCATAAACACCTACAGTTTGTGTGTTCACCCCAATGCAACCATTGCTGGTAAGTGCCACCATGTTAATGGTATAAACCAGAGTGGTGCTGCCAGAATTGGTGTAGGTCCAGGTGTGCGAATTAACAGTGGTGAAGGTGGGGCTGCTGTCGCCATGCGTCCAGGTGTAAGTGGCAATGCCCGGTACACTTGGAAAGTTTACGTTTAACGGACTGCAACCAATGGCAGGCAAGACTGTAAACGTTGGCAGCGCTTCAGGATAAATGGTTATTACCTGAGCCGTGCTATCGGTGCAACCTACACTGTTGGTAACAATTAATTTGGTGCTAACGGTTTGTGTAAATAAAGTAAGATTGGTATAGGTGTGACTTGGATTGGCACTGCCCGAGGTGCCGCCATCGCCAAATGACCAAAGGCTGGAACTTGCGCCAATGCTGGTGTTTGAAAAGGTGGTGACCAATGGGGCGCATCCGGTAAACGTACTTGCCGTGTAACTGGCAACCGGTTTAGGTCTTACACTTAATACTTTCGTAATGCTGTCGGCACAACCGGCGCCAGTGGTAGATACCAGTTTTACGGTGTAGTTTAAAATACTTTGACCCGTGTTGCTATAAGTAAACGATGGGTTAGACGCATTGGAAGTGCTTGTTGGCGAAGTTCCAAAATTCCACACATACGTGCCTGCGTTGGTGGAAGTATTGGTAAAATTAAGTGCAAAAGGCGGACAGGAAACCGTTGGCGAAATTACAAAGCTGGCAGTTGGCTTTACATTAAGACTAACG
>JADLED010000103.1 GCA_020846335.1 Bacteroidia bacterium | reverse complement strand
GCAATCTAACCGTTTACACAATCTACTTTATACTCCCATCAGTTTTTAATTATATTTGAAAACAGGTGCAGACTCTGAAAACCCTGTTTACACAATCTTCTTTACACTCTCGAGTCGAACTGAATGCAAGCTCACTTTGTATTAATGCAGACCGAGTCGAACTGAATGCAAGCTCACTTTGTATTAATGCAGACCGAGTCGGGATGAATGCAAGCTCACTTTGCATTAATGCAGACCGAGTCAGGATGAATGCAAGCTCACTTTGTATTAATGCAGACCGAGTCGAACTGAATGCAAGCTCACTTTGCATTAATGCAGACCGAGTCGAACTGAATGCAAGCTTACTTTGCATTAATGCAGACCGAGTCGGGATGAATGCAAGCTCACTTTATATTAATGCAGACTGAGTCAGGTTGAATGCAAGGTCACTTTGTATTAATGCAAACCGAGTCGGGATGAATGCAAGGTTAATTCCATTAAAGCCAGAGAAGGTTTACAAACCGTTTGCGGGGGGAGACTAAAAAAGCCGGATGGTGTATCCGGCTTTTTTTGATTTTACTTTCCATTGCCTCTGCCGCCACCCGATGGATTACCGGTGGTACTTGGCCAGTTAGGATTGTTGCCTCCTGAATTGCCTCCTTTTGGGAATTTTGGATTGATTTGCTTTGTTTTCATGTTTACTTGTTTTTAGTTTTTTCCATGTTTTCTTTGGTTTGTTTACTCCTGTTACCCTGATTTTTACTGTAGGTAATGTTGGTGCCGTTGGTGCCTTTGTTGGGGTTGCTAATGTCGGCCTGGTGGTTCGGTTTTTTGCTCATTTGTTTTTTGTGTTAAAATTTACCTACTCGTTTGCTTTTCGGTTTCCGCAGTTGGTTTTAATGCCTAACATGGGTAAAGCAGCAATCGAAGTGCCGGAAATATTTTCTGCCAAAGTTGTACAGCCTTTGAGTAAACGCTGATGCCCAACTATTAAACGAGCCATCTAAACGTTTAGATGAACTGTGAAATTTTGGCAGGGAGTTAAAGCGTTATAATTTAAACTTCTCCCTTGCCTGTTTAAAGTTTTTGTAGAGAATGGGTTTGGAGAAGGTGGTTTCTCCATTGGATGGCTCGCCCGAAAAGTGACAAAATTTTTCTTTGTAATCTTTATTCGAAAATTTGAGCCAACTTTGATAAGCCTCAGGCGAAAGTGGCATACTCAGATTAAACGGGATGGTTGTGCCGGTTCGGATGCAAAAGCCAGTGGCAACGGCTTGCTGATAGCTGGTTGCTTTTTGAGGACTTACATTTTTGTTCTTAAAGAAGTCAGACAATTTATCGGTTATTACTTTTGAGCCTTTGTAACTCTTTTTAATGCCCAAAAAGCCGGATTCGATTTCGGGTTCTTTTTTAAATAATAAGTCCGATTGATCTATTACTCTTTGAAAGTATTCCCAGGCTTCGCTTTCAAAGGCATTTTCTCCTGCTCCAAGTTTATCCTGAATATAGGATACCCTTTCAGTTTTTACTCCTACTTCAATATTATTGTCTTGTGAATATTTATAGAAATTCATGGATGTTATAATAGAAGCACTTTCGTTGGCAATATATTTGGCATGTAATCTTTTTTCAAAGTATATAAATACATTAGGGAATTGTTTGAAGAAGTTAAAGTCTTCCTCCACAATGCTTTTAGACATGTCCTCCTCGTTTTTACCAAACACAATAATCAATTGCACATTATGGTTATCGAGTTTAGTTTTTAAGGCAGAGGCATAACGCTCGTGCAATTTAATGTAAGGCGATACTATCACAATTAAGCTTTGTGCTTCTTCTATTAAATTTCCTATTTCCGCATTTAATTTATTTCCGGTTAAAAATTGTGGCATGGTTTAGTTTGTTTATTGGTTTAAAATATTCCTGTCATTATCTTCGAATGATTCAAGTCCATAGCTGGGTTTAACACCTCCAATTTCTTTATACCTTAAAAGATTATGTAATAGAATTTCATAAAAATCGTGGATATTAAAACCAGAGTACTCCACATTTGTGGGAAGGACTTTGGTGCTGACAGGTTGGTAATAAAAATAACCAAGGTGTGATTCCTTCACTACAAACTCAATTTCATAATTCTTAGAATTTAAAACATGGGAAACTGTATCCTTAACATGTAGCGATTTTTTTAAAAATGTTGCAAAACCTAAAGTTGTATAATAATCATATTGTATCCTTCCTTGGGGCTGAATCTTAGTCTTACAATCTTTAACTCTTTCTATTAATGAATCAATATCCATTATTTTACAGATAAAAAAAATGATTTTAGGAAATGGCGCCAGAATTGAATTAGTTAACACCTCCAATTGTGGCACTTTATGTATGTAGTTAGAAGTAATTATTTCTTTCGGGTTTTGTTTGCTTAGTTTTATCAACTCCCTTAATGTCAGGTTACCGGTTAATGCCAATTCCCGTACAATTATTTTAAACAATCCTAATTGGTAATCCTCCTCAGCCTCCGGCCATAAATTTGCTATTTCTTCGACCAAATAACTGATACTGGCATTGTTATCGTAAATAAAAGGCTCCTTACTATAATATTTATTAATATACCCATTAAAATTTGTTTTGGCTCCGTATTTGTGCGCGTAAATACTTTTCAGGTTTTCAATATCGCCAACCAATATTATTTTATCGAAGCCCAATTTGTTGGAATAACCCTGAATGTATTCACTTGTATCAAAGTGTGCTGCAAATACATTAAAAATGCGGAAGATGTGTTCTGGGTCTATACGATCCGTATCGTCAATTAACAAAACAATTTCTTTACCTGTATTTTGCCTGAGTTGGCTTATGAGTTGCCGAATGAGCTGGGTGTAGAAATTGTCTTCAAATATTGAACCTTCCTGTTCGTATAACGATTTAAGAAAAGCATGGGCACTTTTTACATCGTCATTTTCTTTCCCTTTTTTATATGATAAAAAGTCGGTAGCCAATTTGAATAAACTTGGTGCAACTGTTGCTGCTGTTTTTTCAATCTTTGAGAAAATATCGATTAATGGTGCAATAAGCCTAATGGGGTCTTCTTTTATAAAGTTAAATGCTTCAAGTGAATAAAACGTTTTGATTTTATCAAACTCTAAATCTTTACCTAAAAGTTGAAACAGTATTTCTCCCTTAATGAATTTAAAAATGTCTTCGTTGTGAGAAATGGAATAATTAACGGGGTAAAGTTTAAAGACTTCGTATCTGTCCTTATTGTCTTCAAAAAACAAATTAAGAAAAGTGGTTTTGCCCTGACCAAAGGGAGCTGAAAGTAAAATCTTACAATTGTCTGCTTGTGCAAAGTGACCATAAAAATCTTCAAAAATCCTGTCCAAATTAATTGGATATTTTCTGAACTCGTAATCTATAAAAAGCTTGAATTCTTTTCGTGTTTCCTCAGGTTGGTGGTAATGAAGTTCCAGTCTTTCTATTTCGCTACTATCAAATGCCTCCAGTTTTAGTTCTTCTTTATCGAAGTAACTTCTTTCGATAACATCTAATTTTGACCAACCCAATACCTGCACAATTTCAGCCTGCTTTTTTGAACGGTAATATTTGTGAAGATTCAGCCCAAAAGGCGTAAACCTCCCATAGCGTTGCTGTTCCTCGGGAATCCAAATACTTAACAGTTTAAGGTAGGGGCTTTCCTGATTAATTGGGATAACGGCAATGGGTTTCTGTTTAGTTAATACAACACTTGGCATTTTTATGTGGATTTGATTTGCTTATTAAGTCATTACAATCTCTTTAATTTATTTTTTTAATCTATAAAACATTAAGTGAATTTAAGTAATGTATAATTTGTAACTGTCTAAACACAAGCCTTTTTCAAACTTTGAGTAGGAACCGCATTGGATACATTTGGGCATGTTAATTTTTTTTGATTTCCTTTATGGTTTCATTAAGGCTCTTAAGAGTTTCGTGAATCGAGTTAGTCCTGAACCG
>JADLED010000102.1 GCA_020846335.1 Bacteroidia bacterium | reverse complement strand
TGGATAGTTATGAACACACATACTATCTGAGAGGCCTTTTATAGTATCAGGCATTCTGTCTAAAAGTCACATAAAACCGGACTGTAAAAAACTTCATTGCCTCCCCCATCTCCTCGTTCATAAGTTCACCAACAAATTAGGTATCATCTTTTTCAGATATCGGCGTTAAGATAACGTCTTTACCAAATTGTGTCTCTATTAAAACGTAACCTATTTTTACAGCTTCCGTTTTTGTTTTTTTTTCATTTAAAAATGCTGGTGTCATCCCAAAACAAAATACATGTATGGTTTTTGCGGGCATTTTACTTTAAAAATAATTAGGTTATACTATGATTTAAACTACTACGTATTACCACCCGAATTAGTGAAACAGTTATTCGAAGTAAATTCGGGTAATCAGGATATTTTTTGACATCGCATATTCTAAGGCGCCTGAGTCTGAGCTGCCATTTACCTTATTAAATCGGAAAATTAAGGTGCCTGAAAACTTAACGTTTCCTTGTTTGTCCTTGGCTATTAGCTTGTATTTGCCGGTCTTAAGTTTTAAATGAATGGCGTTTCCGGTAATGGTGTCGTTTTTAGTTGAAAGTGCTGTTTTTAAGCAGGGCAATTCCCCAATATTCTTATTATCAAGATAAAGTGTTAAAAGTCCCGAAGAATTCTCAATAGCTGTGTAAAAATAAACATCGTAGGTCTTACCGATTTTTTTACAACCCGTCAGGAAAATAATCGTAATCCCAAGAAGGAGTATGTATTTTAAATTGCGCGTCACTTTTATGGTAACTTAAAACACAAAAAAATATTGTGTGGAGTTATTATTTCTTCGATAAATTAACGTTAACCAGCAATACCTGTCCCGACAAGAAAAGCAAGCACAATTTTTGAATACTATTTTCTTTGTCGGGAAAAAATGAAAGCAGGTGCTGCTAGCAGGTCGTAACCGCCAGGCAGGCATGTCTTGCTTATTTGTCTGCTTTATAAATAAGGCCGATTTGATTTAATGATAAATGTCCTTTTAATTCGTCAACTTCGTTTTGATCTATGCAACCAATAAGAAGGCCTGTAAAATTTGGGTTCTTGTCAATTCGTCTGATTAACTCAATACCTTTAATTTTACGAAGTCTTGTTTGTCCCGAAAACACGAATTCAATCGCGTCACCAATATGAATTTCTCCTTCAATAATTTCGCCACCAAACACAAGTCCACGTCCGGTTATTTTAAACGTGTCCTCAATTCGATACTTTGCTATAGTTTTTTTGTCCATGATTAATATCTGCCAAATTTTTGTTTAATGCCAGTCGTGTTCGCAATGCCTGCACTGTTTTGCATTAGGAGTCCGCGCTAATTTTTGGCATCTTGGGCATTTATTTACGATGCTGTCTCCGTGTCGGTCAAGTAGTCGTTGTGCTATTGTCGATAACATTTTTTCGTGCCCTAAATTCACTAGTTCATTTGTCTTTGGGTCATTAAAACCATACATGTGCTCAATTTTAAAATCTGCCAACGCTTCCCTTTTTTCCTTTTCAGCAATTTCTCTTGTCGTTTTTTCTCCCTGCTCAGTAAGTCCGTCACGCCTCAATGCACGAATTTCTTCAGGTAACATCCATTGCCTGCATTGTTCAAGTAGATATTTTTTGAGTTCGTCTGTCATTAGTGCGGATGTCGCGGTTAAGCCTGCTAACGTTTGGCGGATAGACCCAGGCGGGCTTTTGAAACATCACCTGCCTTGCAGCGCAAACAAAGAATAATTTATAAATGTTTAATTAATTCGTCAGGAGTTAAAACAGGAATTTCGGAACCCTTAAAGTCTTTAGTGTTCCTCGTCACAATACAATCCAATTTTTCAATTGAATAAGCACTAATTATTTGAAGAGCATCCTCAAAGTCTTTATGTTTAGATTTAAGTCCCTTTTTTATAACGTCCAGGTCGATTGCAATGATGTTTAAATAATCTAATATACTATGCAAGACCTCCCGCAACTCCTTTTCGTCAATATACTTTTTTAATAAATAGTGGGTTGTTGCAATTGAATGAGAGGAAGTATAAAGTTTTATTTTCCGTTCTTCAGCTTTTGAAAATATTTGTATGGCGAACTTACTAAAAGGTCTTCTGTCTGCAATCAGATCAACTAAAATATTAGTATCAACAAATACTTTTTTCATAAATGTTTCTTTTCGAGGTATGTTCTTAGTTCCTTTTCCTCGTCGAAGTTTTTAGGAAGTTTAACAACACCTACTATTTTCCTAAGTTTAGGCGAAAGCTCATTGTCGTCTTTCTCGTCGTTAGTTATGCTCTCAAGATATTTTTCGATGATATCTGAAAGACTTCTGCCAGTCCGTTTTGCATAGGATTTGGCCTTTTCGATAATTGTCTTTTCAACCGTCAGTGTTAATTTAGTTGTCATTACACGTGTATTTACTTCAAACATACGTATTATACTCGAAATGCCCAAATAGTGAGTTTTCTCTCTGGAAGTAGTCCTGCGCTGGTAGTGGTAACGTTTGGCAATCAAAAGCCTGCCTGTTGTCCGTTGGTTAAATTT
This sequence comes from Bacteroidia bacterium, assembly GCA_020846335.1. GTDB lineage: Bacteria > Bacteroidota > Bacteroidia > B-17B0 > Aurantibacillaceae > Aurantibacillus. The sequence continues at coordinate 2,959 of JADLED010000102.1, read as the reverse complement.
ACGAAAGACCAACAAGATTTTAAAATACGGAGAACACTGACTTTGATTTTGTTTGCTTTTAGTGGTATGGTGGCGGTACACCGTTTACGTAACGTCCTTGTTGGGATATTTGCTAAAAGCCAATTTTGATTTGAGTTCTCGAAAAACTCTGTACAGAATATAAACACAAGCAGCGGTTGTCACTGCAATTCCGAATTGATTATGGTACGCTGGTTTGTCTGGCGCTATTTTGTTATAAAATGTTTCGATGATAAAGTAACTGGTATTAAATAAATTCAGGATGATGGAAATGTATAGCACCGTAGTTAAATTTTTAAATGTCCAAAGAATTATTGGAAATAATTGAATACAAATAAATGTAATGAAGCCATGTAAATTTTCAGATATGTTAAGCTCCATTGTATGATGTTTAAAAGTTTGATAGACAAAGAAAAAGTGAACCAAATGATTAACTGCGAATACCGTTATCAAAACCCGTAAGTTGTCCTTTTTCTTGTCGTCGAGATATATTTGTTTAAGGCCAAAGTAACCTATCGTTAATGCTATTATTAGATTAATTGCCGAAGCTACTCTCCCTGAATTACGAGCGCATTTGTTAAAAATAAATTCTGATTCTATTGCAAAATAATTACACCGATGCAATGTCGATGTCCAAAACGCCCACAAATAGATTACTAATTCTAAGCAAATGACCAATGTAATTAATAGAAGTAATTTATTTTTTGTTAGCATGCGCAGTTTTAATAGGTTTAAACCTTAACGAGCATGTCCTGATTTTATTGTATCGCCCTGAATTAGGTAGACCAAATAATTAATCCAAGTTCAAGGTTATTCATTTGAGCGTTAAGGCGCAAAAATGACGGCATTGCTTGCTGTTATATGGTCGTGCTTTGCAGTTCAGGATTTCATAAAGCGATATTTTATAGCGCAAAATAGACTAATCTTGCTTAACGAATCGGAGTATCTGAAAATCCTCTTCAGTAAATACCTTTATAAAATAAATTCCGGCGGGCAGATCACCAAGTTTAATTGAGTTTTTGCCCTTTGTTAACTCCCCTGAACTAACAACTTGCCCCAGGTTATTACATAGTAAAAATTCCATTTTGCCGTAGCATTCAAGTGCAATCACGTCAGCGCAAGGATTAGGATAAGACTTAACAGGGCTGGTAGTTGTTAATTCACCTACACCCTGGCATTTAGCTACAGTTAACACAATCGTTGTAAAGCTGCTGCAACCAGTTTGTGAATAGGTTCCGGTTACAGAATAAATTGTGGTAACCGTGGGCGTGGTGATAACAAGGGTATTTGTGCTACCCTGACTCCAACTATAAGTGTCTGCTCCTGTAACTGTAAATGTGGCGCTTTCGCCCTTGCAGATTATTAAGCCCGGAGAGGCACTAAGAGTTGGTGACGATAAAGCGGTTATTTGTAGGGTTTCGGTAATTGAGCACTGGTTGTTAATGTCATTTACTGTAACAGTATAAAGTCCCGGACTTAAGTTGTTTGCAGTTTGAGTGTTTTGTGAGCCCGGAGTCCATAGATAGGTGTAATTTCCGGATCCATTCGCCATGTTAATTTTCGCATCACCATCAGTACAAGTAGCAGTGGTAGTAACGATGCCTGAAATTTGGGCAGGCGTAATTATTACTGTGGTAAAAGTTTGAGTACACTGTGAAGCCGAGTTATTCGCATACACCGTGTAGGTTCCGGGACTTAAGTTAGATACTACGGAGCCGCTTTGTGAAACTGGTGTCCAGGAGAATGTATAAGCACCGGGTGACACTGCTGAAACGGTAGCAGTACCCAAACCACTGCAGGTAGCTGATGCCTGTATCACTGTTAAAGAATAGTCGATACTGGCAGCTTGTGTAATCAATGTTGTAAAAGACGGGGTACAATTAACCGAGGTATTTTTTACTGAAACAGTGTATATGCCCGGACTCAGGTTCTGGGCAACAGACAATGTTTGCATTGAAGGCATCCAGGTAAAAGTTAGTTGTCCGCCAGATGGTATAACGTTAAGCGTGCCTGTACCAAGTCCGTTGCATGTAGTAGATGCCTGAGTTACCGAAAGTGATAAATTCTGTATCGAAATGACCTGTTTAATAGTATCAGCTGCGCAGTTGGCATAGCTGATCACTAACACAACGCTGTAGTTACCCTGCGAAGGGTAAGTATGCACAGGATTAGACAATGTTGATACATTGGCAGGCCCACTGCCCGAATCTCCGAAACTCCAACTTAATCCGGTTACGGTGGTATTAAATGCTGAAGCTGGTGTAAAAGAAACACTTGAATTACAGTTCTGACCTTGGAGATAGCTGAACGGAGCTTTGACCAGACTCGAAACAAAATTAACCATGCCAATTGAATTACTGCCAGTTCCTATAGACAAAGCATTTAAAACAAAATTACAGGCGGAACCGGCCTGATTCGGATTAGTAATGGCACTTAAAAAACTCGTATTCCAACCCGCTCCTGTATAAATCTTACCATCCGGTGCAAGCTGCATGCCGCCTGAATAAAAGCCAACGGTAGGTGTATTTAACGTGTACAATGAAGAAATAATGGCAGCACTGCTTCCTGCGGAAAGGTTCCATTGGTAAATCCTTGCATCAATGTTAGAACTGGATACTGAAGCTCCCAATACTGATCCGTAAAACTTAGAGCCATCCGGTGAAAATTCGCAACCATAGGCTGGCCGGCCGTTTGTTGGCAGCACTGCAAGCTGCAGGTAGTTTGCCACCACGCCTGTCGACCTGTTGAAATCTGCCACGGCAAAGAACGAACCGCTTGAATTAAAGCCGGGATAGGTCAGTCCGAGTTTTGTGCCGGACGGCGATATTTTCATTTGTCCGAGTGAACCTTCATCCGCGCTGGGACCATAGGCTATGAACGTGGCTCCCGTTGGTGAATAAACCGGCGGGCCTATACCCGATGAAGATAACAGGTAGCTTAC
>JADLED010000101.1 GCA_020846335.1 Bacteroidia bacterium | reverse complement strand
CCATTAACCAACTGTTTAAGCAGGAAAAACTGGATGTGAAAATTTCTCAGTTTACAGTTAAAAATAGCTGGAAAGACATTGTTGGGGAAGTGATTGCCAAAAACACCACCGAGGTTTCGTTTAACAACAGCACCGTTTTTGTGGGCATGAATTCTGCCGCACTCAAGCACGAACTCTCTTTCCGAAAAGAAGAAATAATTAATAGTATTAATAGGTTCTGTGGTTATAAACTCGTAGATAGCATCGTAATTAAATGACACATTCGTTTTCACAAAAAGCCGGACTTTTAAGCCATCACACAATTAAAAAATCAGTGGTGGTTGTTTTAATTGCCTGCATTTTATATCCTTTCAGTTCGCTAAAGGCTCAAAATCAGGATTCGCTGATGCTGAGAAAACTTTACGATTATTACCTTACTAAAAGCAAATGCTACTCGAACCTCGACTACCTTGCCACAAAAATTGGCGGTCGCATTAGCGGAAGCACACAGGCCGAACAAGCCGTGCAATGGGCTAAACGGGCCATGTATGCTGCCGGAGCCGATACGGTTTATCTTCAGCCCTGCATGGTGCCACATTGGGTAAGAGGTCAAAAAGAAAAATGCAGTATCAGTTCCACCAAACTAAAAACAACCACCGGTTTAAATTGTGTGGCCATGGGCAGCTCTGTAGGCACGGGTGCAAAAGGCATTAAAGCCCGTGTAATAGAAGTGTCAAGCTTTGAAGAATTGGAAAAACTGGGAGAAAACAAAATAAAAGGTAACATCGTTTTTTACAATGTGTCTTTTGATCAAACAAAAATTAAAACCGGCAGTGCTTATGGCGAAGCAGTGAAGTACAGAAGCCGCGGTGCCAGCCATGCAGCCAAATATGGCGCTATCGGCAGTGTGGTTCGCAGCATGACCTCGGTTGCTGATAACGAAGCACATACCGGCAACATGACTTACGATACCAGCATTTCCAAAATAAAAATAACAACCATTGCCATTAGTTACAAAGCAGCCGACCTTCTGCACCAAACACTTTTAAAAGATAAAGATGCCCTGTTGTATATCGAAACTCATTGTCAAACCTTGCCCGATGCACCTTCCTTCAACGTAGTGGGTCAAATCACAGGCACCGAAAAACCCAACGAATTTATCATCACCGGTGGTCATTTGGATAGCTGGGACAATGGTCAGGGTGCGCACGACGATGGCAGTGGCGTGGTTCAAAGCATCGAAATTTTAAATGCCTTCAAGGCTTTGGGCATTAAGCCAAAGCACAGCATAAGAGCTGTTGCATTTATGAACGAGGAAAATGGTTTGGCGGGTGGCGAAGCATATGCCCGGTACGCACAAATTAACAACGAAAAACACCTTGCTGCACTCGAAACAGATGCCGGTGGATTTACACCCAGAGCCTTTGGTATCGATACATTAAATGGCCTGTATAATAAAGCCGTAAAATGGAAAAATTTATTTGCTCCTTACCTGATTGAACGTATTGATGTGGGTGGCGGAGGTGCCGACATTGGTCCACTCGAAAAACTTGGCGTTCCCGGCATGGCTTACGAACCCGATGTACAAAGGTATTTCGACATCCATCACACTGCCGCCGACACGTTTGATAAAATTAACAAACGCGAGCTCGAGCTAGGCGCGGCTGCTATTGGAGCACTGCTTTACCTGATAGATTTGCATTATTGAAACTCGCCACATCACATATACTAAAATCAGAAAGCAGTAAAATCTTACCACTTCTTTCAATCTCTTTGATTCTTCTGACTTTATTTTACAAACGCCCCGACGCTTTTATCTATCCGCAGTTTTATGCCGAAGAAGGCATCTACTTCTTTTCTGACGCCTACCATCAGGGCATTTCCTCCATTTTCAACACCTGCTCTGGTTACTTTCATTTGTATCCACGTCTGATTTTTTGCACCGCGTTGGCAATTAAAACACCCATACCATATATGCCCTATGTTTGCACCTATTCATGGCTCCTTTTGTTACTGTTGCTCCAACTCTACATCTGGAAGCGGGTATCACTTCCGCGTAACCGGTTGTTTTTTATTTCGCTGTGCACAGTTTTGGTGCCATTACAAGCCGAAGTGCTGATGAACCTTACCAACGTGCAATGGATCATGGCATTATTTCCATTGATTGTATTTACCTGCGATGATGCTCAAAAAAATAAAAACTGGTTTTGGATGGATGTCATCGTCCTCCTTTTGTGTGGTTTCACAGGACCAAATATGGTGATACTCAGTCCTTTGATTTTGTTTCTGGCATTTAAAAACAAATCTCACTTCAGAAAGAATTACCGATTGGTCATATTGTACGCTCTCGCTTTAATACCAGCAGTAATCAGCACTGTTTCGCTGCTACAACACGGCAATATCAGCCGCGCAGAGGGTGAGTTTAACCTGATGAACCCTGGTTTTATTGATTACATTTATGTACAGTATGCGCTGCTCTTTTTGGGCAAATTTGCCTTCGATACACCTTTTGTGGTAAAATGTTTGGCAGTTTTACTAATGATTGTTTACACTGTTTATGTTATCCAAAAGATATTTAAAAACTACAACCTCAATCAATTCGCCATCGCTTGCTTTTTGGCCGGCCTTCTTTACCTGATTACCACTTTGATTTCTTACCGCAACAATCCTTCCATCTTGCATCCACATTATGGTGGCACCAGAAATTTTTATCTTCCAGCCGTATTGATTATCTGGTACATCGCCTCAGTGTTGAAAGAGCGACAGTCGCCTACCCTTGTATTGGCGTTATTATCACTGTTGTTTGCTATGGAAAATGTGCGTGCCATTGGCCGCGAGCGTTTAATTGATTACGAGTGGCCCATATATTCAAAAAAAATAACTGTGTCGGATACCCTTAGTGTCCCCATCAATCCAGATGGTTGGCATCTTTTTATTAATAACCGCAAGACTTCTCCAAAATAAACGCTTTTCCTTTTTTACCATTTTTAGAACTTTCAAATAATTGGCAATACCAAGCACTTAATAAACAAAAGCCTTCACCCTATAAAAGCCCATCCGTTTTAGTTTAAAATGCCAGCACCTTTGGCCTATAAATTAAAACAATGAAAATCACCAAACTTTATTTCGCACTCAGTATTTTATTTATAACAGGTTTAATTCTAAGTGCCTGTTTGCAGCGACGTCCAAAGGTAAACGCCGTTAATCCTGCATTTGCCAAATACATCTCAGGCTACACATCCGGTGTGGTGTCCCGCAAAACCAAGATCCGAATTGAACTTGCCACAAGCCCACTCGAAAGTTCATCTGTTGCCGAAAGCACATCCACCCTTAACACCACATCAACAAACGAAACTCAAAGCATTGCACTGTTACCCGACTCTTCTTTACTAAAAGACGCTTTTATTTTTGATCCCGAAATAAAAGGCCACGCATATTGGGTGAATGAGCGTGTGATTCAATTTGTTCCTGACCAAGCCCTTTTGCCCAATCAACTTTACGATGTGGAATTTAAACTCAAAAATGTAGCCAAAGTGGATAGCAAACTGGAAGAGTTTAATTTTCAACTCAGCACATTTCCACAAAACATAGTGGTTGAAGTTAAAGGTTTGAATTCTTATGGCAATTACAACATGGAGTGGCAACAATTAAGTGGCACGTTAAAAATTGCCGATTACGAAGACGTTAATTTACTCTCGCGTATTATTACTGTAACACAAGAAGGAAAAATTCTCCCCGTTCATCTCACACCAAATAGCACTTACGAAGCGTATAACCGTGAATTCAGTTTTACAGTGGATAGCGTGGAGCGCAAAGCCACTGCAGGAAAACTCATAATAAGCTGGGATGGCGAACGCATACATTCCACCGACAAAGGCAGTGTAGAATGGCCGGTATCTTCGTTAAGTGATTTCACAGTGAATGATATTTCGATAATTGGAGAAGACAACCAGACACTGCAACTTAACTTTAGCGACCCCATTTTATATGGTCAAAATCTTAAAGGCATCATTACTGTGGAAGGTGTGAACGACCTCACCTACTCCATTGAAGGAAACTTTGTAAAAGTGTTTTTGCCCAACCGCTATGAAGGAGATAAAATGGTTACCGTTAACACAGGAATAAAAAACTTCAAAAAATTCGATATGAATAAAAGTTTTAGCTCCACAGTTACTTTTCAGGCACCCGAGCCGCAGATTCGCCTTGTTGGCAAGGGCTGTATACTGCCAAACTCTTCAGGTTTGATTTTCCCGTTTGAGGCAATTAGTTTAAAAGCAGTTGATGTGCGGGTAATAAAAATTCTCGAAAACAATGTGCACCAGTTTCTGCAGGTGAATGATTTGGATGGCGAATCGCAGCTTTACCGTGTAGGAAAAGTTATTGCAGAAGAAAGAATTTCACTTTCGTATGACAAAAAGAAGAATTTAAAACAGTGGAATAAACATGTGATTGATTTGGGAAAAATTATTTCGCCCGAACCCGGCGCCATATACAGAGTAAGCATACGTTTCGACAAATCGTATGCCCTCTGTGTTTGTGAAGGAACAACCAACACCAGTGCCATACCCGATTCGCCAACCACCACACCCAGAGAAGAATGGAACGAGTACGATTGGGACTATTATGGATTTGATTCAGGGTATGATCATTGGGACTACTACAACGATGAATCGCTATCGCCATGCAACAACGATTATTACAGAGGCAAAGCAGAAAGCCGCAATATACTTGCCTCCGACATAGGTATTATTTACAAACTCGACGATAATAAATTTTCGCATGCATTTATCAGCAATCTAATCACCGCTAAGCCTTTACCTAATACTCAGGTAGAATATTACGACTATACGCATCAACTCATTACATCAGGCACCACCGATGGCAATGGCATGTTGGATTTGCAACTTAAGCGCAAACCTTTTTTAATGGTTGCCAGACATGGCAAACAGCGAGGCTATCTTAAACTGCAGGACGGTGCCGCCAATTCGCTGAGCAAGTTTGATGTGGAAGGAGAAGTGGTTCAGGAAGGAGTTAAGGGCTTTATCTACGGCGACCGTGGTGTGTGGCGTCCGGGTGATTCGTTGTACCTTAATTTCATTATGGAAGACAAAGAAAAACGCCTTCCTGCCAATCATCCTGTAAAATTTGAATTACAGGATGCCAATTCTCAAATAATTTACAACGTTACTAAAACCAAAAATGCCAATGGACTTTATGATTTTAGAACAGCCACTGGCGCTGAAGCCCCAACCGGTAACTATTTGGCTGTAGTAAGAGTTGGTAACCGCGTGTTTACTAAAAACATTAAAATTGAAACCGTAAAACCCAACCGTTTAAAAATTAACCTCGACTTTGCAGATAAATCGTTAGGTGATTCCCTTGCAAAAATTTCGGTAAAATGGTTACATGGGGCTCCGGCCAAAAACCTCGAAACCATGATAAGCGTTAAGCTCAATCAAACAAAAACCAGTTTCGACAAATTTAAAAACTACGAATTTGATTCGCCTGTGCGCACTTACTATTCTGAATCAGACATGATTTTTTCGAACACACTGAATGAAAAAGGAGAAAGCTATTTTAAAAAAGTTCGCAACGTTCAGCAAAATGCGCCGGGAATGCTAAGAGCCAGCTACATTACAAAAGTTTTTGAAGAAGGCGGCGACTTTAGCATCGATCGTTATTCCATTGCCTACTCCCCTTATAAAACCTATGTTGGTTTGCACACTCCCGAAACAAAAACTTATGACAATTCCTTAGAAACGGGTCGCCACTATGTATTTGATGTGGTAACACTTAACGAAAAAAGCGAAGCGGTTAATTTAGCCAACCTTCAGGTAAAGGTTTATAAAATTGAATGGCGCTGGTGGTACGATCGCAATCAGGAAGATTTGTCGCAATATGTATCGCGTGCCGGAACCATTGTGGTGCAAGACACGCTCATTAAAACCAATAATGGAAAAGGTTATTTTAAATTCGGTGTAAATTATCCTGAATACGGTCGCTATTTAATTACAGTTACCGACCCAAAAGGTGGGCATCAAACAGGAAAAGTGGTTTGTGTGGATTGGCCATATTGGAGCCGTGGAAACCGCAACAATAGCGAAGATGCGAGCATGTTGAATTTTGCCAGCGATAAACAAAAGTACACTACCGGCGAAAAAATAAAATTATCGTTTCCTTCACCAGCAGATGGCATGGCCCTTGTGAGCATTGAAACAGGATTAAAAGTAGTGAACAAATTTTGGGTGCCCACCACAAAGGGTGAAACTGTTTACGAATTTCCCGCAACTGCCAACATGGCGCCAAGTGCCTACATCCATGTTACGCTAATACAACCACATGCCAGCACCAAAAACGACTTGCCAATTCGCATGTATGGCGTTATACCCATTCAGGTGGATGAACCACGCACACACTTAATCCCGGAAATAAAAATGGCCGATGTAATTAAACCGGAATCTTCGGTTAAAATAAAAATAGCTGAAAAAAATAGTCGTAAAATGAACTACACAATTGCCATGGTGGACGAGGGTTTGCTTGATCTCACCCGCTTTCAAACTCCACAACCATGGTCAACCTTTTACGCCCGGGAGGCACTTGGAGTAAAAACCTGGGACATGTACGAAGCCGTTATTGGTGCTTATGCCGGTAAACTCGACAAATTACTGAGCATTGGTGGCGACGGTGATGCCAATGCAGGCAAAGGTATTAAAGCCAACCGCTTTAAACCCATGGTAAAATGTCTGGGACCATTTACGATTGAAGCTGGTGCTGAAAAGATTCATACTGTGCAAATACCTAATTATGTAGGTTCCGTTCGTGTGATGGTGGTGACCGAAAACGAGGGTGCATACGGCAATGCGGAAAAAGCTGTGGCTGTTAGAAAACCACTGATGTTACTTGCCACTTTGCCCCGCGTGCTTGGCCCCGGTGAAGAAGTGTATTTACCAGTGGATATTTTTGCCATGGAAAAACACATTAAAGATGTAAAAATAGAAGTGCAGGTGAATGAATTACTTACACTAAGTGGTGGCTCACAACAAAGTCTTCATTTTACAGAAATAGGTGACGATGTAATTAATTTCAAATTAACAACAGCACTGCAAACCGGCATTGCCAAAGTAAAAATTACAGCCACCTGTGGCCAGGAAAAAACAACTCAGGAAATAGAGCTGGACATCAGAACTCCAAATCCGAAAGTAAGCGATGGTAAAGACATTGTTATTGAACCCGGTAAGGAATTTAATGGCGACATTAATTTCATTGGCATAACCGGTACCAACAAAGCCACCATCGAACTTTCTTCTGTTCCGCAGATGGGGCTTGAAAGTCGTTTAACTTACCTTGTGCAATACCCACACGGTTGCATTGAACAAACCACTTCATCTGTGTTTCCGCAATTATTTGTCATGAATTTACTCGACTTAAACGAGAGCCAAAAATCAGGCATTTCAAACAACATTAAGGCGGGCATTAAGCGATTACAATTATTTCAAACATCCAACGGTGGTTTTTCTTATTGGCCGGGCGAAGGCTATGATAGCGAGTGGGGCAGCAATTATGCCGGTCATTTTATGATTGAGGCAGAAAAGCATGGCTTTAATCTTCCCGTTAATATGAAAACGCGTTGGATAAAGTACCAGCAACAAAAAGCCCGCAACTGGAACATTAACAATAACGAATATACCCATGCACATGGCCACGAGACCAATGAAATAATTCAGGCCTACCGCTTATTTGTGTTAGCACTTAGTAACAATCCTGAATTAGGTGCCATGAACAGATTGCGTGAAGAAAAAAATCTTTCATTACCTGCAAAATGGCGATTGGCCGCAACTTACAAATTGGTTGGTCAGAACGAAGTGGCTTTGGCCCTGATTCAAAATCTTTCCACTTCTGTGGCACATTACAATGAACTTTCATATAGTTATGGCTCCGACACACGCGATGAGGCAATGATTCTGGAAACACTGAGCCTGTTGAATGACCGTGCAAAAGCCACGCCCATTGCCCAAACACTTGCGAAAAAACTAAGTTCCAATGTGTGGATGAGTACCCAGGAAACAGCTTATAGCTTGTTAGCCATGTGTGAATTTACAGGTGCAAAAGAAAATGCTGGAGGATTTAGTTTTGATTACGCCTTAAATGAAAATGCGGGTAAGAACTATGTGTCTAAAAAAACCATTCACCAAATTAAATTAAACGACAAGGACATAAACCGCAAAGCTCCGATATTATTAAGAAACACGGGTAAATCTACTCTGTACGCAAAAATAATTGTAGAAGGTGTACCGCTTGTTGGTGACAAAACTGCTTCGTTCAAAGATTTGAAAATGCTAGTGAAATACAAAGACATGAAAGGTAATGAAATTAAACCCGACTTTCTGGAACAGGGAACTGATTTTACTGCCGAAGTAACCATAGCCAATCCGGGAACAAAAGGATTTTTAAAAGAGATGGCGCTCAATCAAATTTTTCCGAGCGGTTGGGAAATACACAACGACAGGTTGGATGGCACTGAAGCCAGCAGTGCTGCCCGTTATCAGGACATTCGCGACGACAGGGTTTACAGCTATTATGATTTGGCCGAAAACACAAATAAAACATTTATTGTACGATTAAACGCTACTTACCTTGGCAAGTTTTATTTACCTACAATTTATAGCGAAGCCATGTACGACAACACCATCAACGCGCGTGTTCCGGGCCGTTGGGTGGAAGTAGTAAAAAACCTGAACTCTGTGAGCAAAAAATAATTTATAAAATTTAACCATGAAAGTGAAAATTAAAGCACTGATAGTTTTATGTGTTCTCTTAATATCCGCCTATTTTGGCTGGAAATTCATAAAGAACATTAATCCTAATCCCAATTTTGAAGTGGGGCAAAAACTAGATAGTTTAAATGGTGTTTATGTTTATTACAATGGTGGCATATCACACATTGGTAAACGAAATCTGGGGGAAGATGGATACAACATTGGTTTGAGTTACCAATGTGTTGAATTTGCCAAACGCTACTATTACCAATTCTACAAACACAAAATGCCCGACACTTATGGTAATGCAAAGGATTTTTTTGATACAGATGTAAAAGACGGGCAGTTGAACATTAAACGGAATTTACTTCAATTTAGCAATCCAAGTATTTCCAAACCCTGCGTTGGCGACTTGTTGATTTTTAATGGCCATCCCGGAAATCCTTATGGGCATGTTGCCATTGTGTCAAACGTCAATGATTCGTTGGTTGAAATTATACAACAAAACCCCGGGCCTTTTGCCAGCTCCCGTGCCACGATGGAATTAAAACACGAAACAACACATTTTAAACTGGAAAACGACGGAGTGCTGGGTTGGCTAAGGATGAAGTGAAATTTTATAATTCCTCCAGCATCTTCATTACTTCGGGGCGTTTGCGGGTGGAAACGGGAACCGAAGAACCATCATTCATTATCAAATAGCCGCCATCGGTTTTTACAAACTCCTTAATATATTTTGTATTAATGAGGTGCGACTGATGCACCCTGTAAAAACCCTGGTCACTAAGTAAATCCTCAAAATCCTTGAGCGTTTTTGTTACCAGCAATTTTTTACTATTGGTGAAGTAAAACTCTGTATAATTTACATTGCTCTCGCAGCGCAAAATATCGCTGATGTTTACTATGTGGATTTTATCTTGTGTGTGTAATGCCAGTCGTTCGTGTTGCTTTGTATTGCTTTTTAAGGTGTCATTCAACAACTGGTATTTTTCGTTTTCATTCAATCGGTGCATCCTGTATTTACTAAGCGCAGCTACCAATTCATCGGGGTCAACCGGTTTTAATAAATAATCAATGGCGGCATAGCGAAAAGCCTTGATGGCGTGGGCATCTGAAGCGGTAATAAAAATAATCTTAAAATTTATTTCCTTTAAAATATCCAACAGGTCAAAGCCACTGCCGTCCTGCATTTGAATATCGAGAAACAAAATATCAGGCTTTATTGTTTTTAATAATTTGGCGCCTTCCACCACGCCACTTGCCTCACCAATAATGGTAATGTCGTTGGCATACACCTCCAAATCCTTTTTTAAAGTAATTCTGGCTTGTTCAATATCGTCTATTATTATGGCTTTAATCATTGTGTTTTTTGCTAAATAAAAATTCTTACAATTACTTTGGTACCTCCGGCATTTCCATGTTCGTCGTAAAGGTCAATAATTTCCAAAGCATTAATTTCTTTATCTGATTTTAAAATATTAAGTCTTTCCTTAGTTACAATCAATGCGGTGGATTTGTGATACGTTTCCTTGCTGTTTTTATTCAACTCGCCCGCCTTTGCACGCCCAATGCCATTGTCACTCACCGAACACTCCAACACTCCTTCTGTTTCCATAAAAGCCACTTCAATTATGCCTCGTTTTCCTTCAACAGTTTTTAAACCATGTTTAATGGAGTTTTCAATAAACGGCTGCAACAACATGGGTGGCACCTTCACAAAATCACGTTCAAGATTTTCGTCTACATGTATTTTGTAATCAAACCTATCGCCGTTACAAAATTTTTCGATGAGCAAATAATTTTCAAGTGTGCTTATTTCTTCTTCCAGCGTAATGCTTGTACTTCTTGAATTATCCAATATCTGGCGCATCAAACGCGAAAACTTGGCGAGGTAATAACGCGCGGCCTGTTCGTTATTATTGCCAATTTGCGATTGAATAGAATTGAGCGCATTAAAAATAAAATGTGGATTCATTTGCAGGCGCAATGCCTTCTGTTCAAGTTCCACCAAGTCTTTTTCCATTTGCAGTTTTCCTTGTGCTTCTGCAGCCCTTGATTTAAAGCGGTTTTCACGCCACTTAAACAAAACATACAATAGTGCCACTAATAAAAGTATTGTCAACCCAACAAACCACCACCGCAACCAAAACGGCGGCGAAATATGAAAACTCAAGGTTACGGGCTCTTTGTTCCAAACGCCGTCTTCGTTGCAGGCCTTGAGTTTAAACGTGTAATCTCCTGCTCCCAGATTTGAATACGAAATACTCCGGTCTTTTGATACCGGCGACCAACCTTCGTCAGAACCTTCAAGTTTCCACTGGTATTTTACTGCATCAGGATTACTGAAGTTGATGGCCATAAAATCAAAGGTGATGCGGTTCTGATCATAAGGTAAGTCCAGCCCTGCTATTTTATTCCAGTCGCCAACATAATTTCTAAATTCCGTTCCGGAAATACTTTCGTAAAATAATTTCACATCACTAATAGTGGTTACCGGTTCATTGTTATTCCGAACCAAATTTGCCGGATTGTATTTCGAAAGACAGTTGATGGTGCCAAACCAAATGGTTCCATCCGCATCTTTACAAACTGAATTCTGACAGGTTTCAATGCCGCTAAATCCTTCGCCCTTGCCGTAATGCTTAATCTCCAGTGGTTTGCGGTCCTTATCGAGATAAAGATAATCCAAGCCAGTTTCGCTGCCCACAAACAAATTATTATTCTTATCCCTTGCAATTAAATAAATGTTGGAGGAAGTAAGGCCATTGGTGTGATCGAGATTCCTGATTTCTGATGTTGGCTGATACAAGGCCAGACAACTGATGCCATAACCCGCTGTGCCAATCCACAAATAGCCTGATGAGTCTTCTTCCAGACAACGAATGGCATTGGATTTTAGTCCATTTTTTACAGTTGGTCCTGCCACGGCCACACTGTCATTTATGATAACACCTAATCCATTATTTTCGGTACCGTACCAGAGCTTTCCTTTTTTGTCAAGATGTAAACAGGTTAAACGATCATGTAGTAAACCCTCTTTGGTGGTATAATGTTTTATGTTCGTACCAATATCAATGGAAGTTATTTTATATAAACCCGCTCCGGCTGTGGCAATCCAAAGGTTATTCTTTGCATCTTTTGCAATGGCACGGATGTATTTTTTATTTAATTCCTCAACCGGTTTAAATTCCAGTCCATCGTACTTAAATAAACCCTGACCATCTGTTCCAAAATACAAATTGCCCTGAGCATCTTCATTAATTGCTTTTACTTTCACGTCGGCAAAACCATTTTGGGCGTTAAAATTTATAAAACGCGAACTGTCGAGCATACTCAAACCTTTGTCTGATGTACCAATCCAAAGTCGTTGTTTGCTGTCTCGGAAAATACTGTAAATAAAATTTCCGCCCAGGCCCGACGTTTTATCAAAATTGGTAAACTGTTTTCCAAAATAATTGCAAACTCCTCCACCCGAAGTGCCAAACCAATAATTACCACTTTTATCCTGCAGGATGCTGCGCACGTGATTGTTTTCAAGTCCCTCTTTCTCGCCCAGCCAGTTAAAACTTTTTGCACTAAGGTTGTATTGTGCCACACCATTGGTTAATGTGGCCAACCAGGCATTATCATTTTTATCAAAGTAAATATCCAGTATGGTTTTTTTATACAATTCGTTATTCAAATCCATTCGCGAAAAACGTTTGCCATTGTAGATGTAAGCACCATCACCATAGGTACCCACCCAGATATTACCGCGCACATCTTCTTCTATGGAAGTTATTGAGTTTATTAAAAAACCCGGGGCATTGTTGTATTTGAGCACTTCAAAACCTTTGCGTGTTTTCACAATTTTAAAAAGTCCGAAAGCACTGCCATACCAAACATTTCCATCCTTATCCACCTTAATGGCATTAATCACAGCACGTTTCTGACCAACCAAATCGCTCACATTTACAAACTGATTTTTTTCGTTTAACAGCAACACCCCATAGTTGGTGGCCAGCCATTTTCTGCCTTTTTTATCAAAATCAATTTCCTGAATCCAAACAAGCGTTGAATCACCAGGAGGAATAAAATTCTGAAAAACAATGCCGTTGTATTTTGAAAGCCCGTTGTTTGTGCCAATCCAGAGGTTTCCATCGGGGTCTTCTTTTACATTAAAAACATAATTATTACTTAAACCGTCCTTTACAGTGTAGGTTTTAAAATTGATGCCATCAAATCGTGTAAGTCCTCCACCGCGGGTGCCCATCCACAAATAGCCCCGGCTATCCTGCAGGAGGCTATACACCTGCGATTGCGCCACACCATCTTTTACAGAGTAATTGTGAAAATTATACTGTTGAGCAGCGCTTTTAAGCAAAGCAAATGCAAAAACAAAAAGTATAACGCATTGTTTTATCACGCGGTGTATTTTGAAATAATCATTGCTAATCCTAATGCTTCCTGATAAACATATAAAAAGAATGCAGCCAAAATAAGTGGCAGAACAATGTCGCGCATTTTGATTGAATAAAACAAACGCAATCGGGAAGTTAAGAGAATGGCTGTTAGTGAAAACATAACCACCATCGGTATGATCGACTGGAAGGCACCGTTACTAACTTGGACTCGCACAAAAACAAAATTGGTTAGTAACAGCGCAACACTTCCAAAAAAACAAAGGTACCATCCCGAACGTTTGGCGCTTAATAATAGCATTACGCCAATACCTGCAGCCAAGGCAGGAACTATTTCAGCTAAAACCCTTATCATCAAATACGTGTTGGCATAAACCGGCACCCATGGGTTTGATGTGTAATTATTGCCCAAACTATTAAGCGCGATGGTTAAATATGCCAACGCATACACCATAAAGAGGCTGTAAATTATCCATTCAAACCATTGAATATGCGAAAATCGTTTCATTCGTATAATCAAAGATAAAAAACACTTTCCATCCAAAGTCCGGCGAATAATAAAAGCTTAAAAATTCCCTGATAACCTGTGCTAATTTTGACCCGGGATGATAAAACAATTGTACCGGACCCTTAAAAACAACAAACCCATTCTTAAAACATGGAGCATACGCCTGCTATTAATGTTTTCTTTGGCTTTTGGGGTCTGGTACTTTTATTGCCTGCCCGATGTGCTTTTTAGCAACAGTACCGCGACGGTTTTACTTGATAAAGACGGAAATTTATTAGGCGCACGCATAGCACAGGATGGGCAATGGCGCTTTGCCCCCTCTTACTCGCTTTCCACTAAATTTGAAACCTGCCTGCTCGAATTTGAAGACCGCACGTTTAAGCAACACCATGGTATCAGCGCGCGGGGCATTGGCAGAGCCCTTGTTCAAAATTTTAAACACAAAAGAGTGGTAAGCGGTGGCAGTACCATTACCATGCAATTGGCGCGGCTTATGCGAAAAAATCCAAAACGAACCTTTTCTGAAAAAATAATTGAAATGATTTTAGCGACGCGCCTTGAGTGGCGATGCAACAAAAAGGAAATCATCAATTACTATGCGGCCAATGCGCCCTTCGGTAATAATGTGGTTGGTATTGAAGCCGCCGCCTGGCGTTATTTTGGCCGAAATCCCGTATCGCTCAGTTGGGCCGAAAACGCCACGCTTGCCGTATTACCAAATGCACCCGGTCTTATTTATCCCGGAAAAAATCATCAACGCTTACTCGATAAACGCAACCGTCTTTTAAAAAGATTGTTTGAAATTAAGGTACTTGATAAAACCACTTATCAACTGGCGCTTGCCGAACCCTTGCCGCTAAAACCTTTGCCCTTGCCACAATTGGCGCCACACCTGCTCAGTAAACTGATTAAAGGCGGTAACGCAGGCAAAACCCTGCACAGCACCATTGACGGTAACCTGCAACAAAAAGCTACGCTATTGCTGGCCACACATCACGAACTTTTAAAAGAAAATAAAATATACAACGGCGCAGTAATGATTACTTCGGTTAAAACCGGCAAAGTATTGGTTTATATTGGCAATACCACCACCATAGATGCAGAACATGGCCGCGACGTGGATTGCCTCAGTGCCGCCCGAAGCACCGGAAGCATTTTAAAACCTTTACTCTACCTCAAGAGTTTAGAAGATGGATTAATTGCGCCCGAAATGTTGCTGCCCGACATTCCAACTCAATTTGGCAGTTATGCCCCCAAAAACTTTTCGCATCAGTACGACGGTGCGGTGCCCGCCGGTAAAGTACTGGCAAGGAGTTTAAACATACCGATGGTGCGTTTATTAAATGATTATGGACTTGAAAAGTTTCATGGTGATCTTAAAAATCTAGGCATTAACACAATTAGTAAACCCGCCAAATATTACGGACTTTCGCTCATTTTGGGGGGTGCCGAAGCCCGTCCATGCGAACTTACAGAAGTTTACACACAACTTGCCCAGGAACTTCGCTTTGGAAAAATCAAACCCATGCAGGTATTAAGTGAACAAAAAAAAGCGAAGAAAAAACGCGGAGTTACGGGCCATAAAAAGCCTGTACAAACCAATGCAGCCTGCATTTACAGTACCTTTGAAGCCATGGTGGAAGTTAATCGGCCCGACGAAGATGGCAATTGGCTGGCATTTGCATCGGCACAAAAAATTGCCTGGAAAACCGGCACCAGTTTTGGTTTTCGCGATGGATGGGCCATTGGCATAACACCCGATTACGTGGTAACAGTTTGGATTGGAAACGCCGACGGAGAAGGCCGTCCCGGATTAACCGGTATAAAAGCAGCTGCCCCATTGCTGTTTGATATTTTCGCGCAATTGCCCCGTTCTTCTTACTGGTTTCAAAAACCCAAAAATGAATTTTATAAAACCGCTATTTGCAGTCAAAGCGGATACAGAGCATCCGAACTTTGCGAAAAAGTGGACTCTGTGCTAATACCTAAAACCTGTTTAAACACCACTGCCTGCATATACCATCACATGGTACACCTCAGCAATGATGGTGCTTACAGGGTGGATAGCGAGTGCGAAAATATTTTTAACATGAAACATAGCACCTGGTTTGTGTTACCGCCATTGATTGAAAAATACTACCGAAATAACCACCCCAATTACAAACCTTTGCCTGATTATAAACCCGAATGTTTAACAAAAGTAGCCGACAGAGCCTTTGCAATTTTATACCCTAAACCCAATGGCAAAATTTATGTACCCGTTGAACTAGATGGTGCT
>JADLED010000100.1 GCA_020846335.1 Bacteroidia bacterium | reverse complement strand
GTTTTTAATTTTCATCTGAAAAAATTTAATTGGTTTACAAAACGTTCTATTTTAACACAAACAGTTCACATCCATCCACGAACCGGCGTTTACACAATCAATGCCCTGTTGTTTTAAATACATGGTGGCCGAACCGCTTCTGCCACCTGAGGCGCAACATAAAACAATGTTTTTCATGTTTTTAAATTCCGAAACCCGGTTGGGAACTTCCTGCAAAGGAATATTAATACTTCCTGCCACATGACCGCCCATAAACTCGGCTGGTGTGCGCACATCAATAATGGTGGCCTTTCCTGTTTTAATTAATTCTTCAATGTTTTTCATAATGTTATTTTATGGTACAAAGTTGATAAAAGAAGCGGCGGCCTTTTGTAACATTTGTTGCACAAGGATTTTCTTTTTTGATTTTTTTGCAATTGTATATGGCTTGTGTGACAAAAGTCGCATGAAAGAAGAAACAGATGGCGCAATTTTGTATCACCAAACACAGATGAAAACAAAGTGCCATAACCGCTGTCCCTGAAACAACAACACTTCCAGGCAGAAAAATAAAATACACTTAACTAATAAAAAACAGAATATGAAAGTAGAACAAATTTATACCGGTTGCATTGCACATGCAGCCTATTACATTGAAAATAATGGCGAAGCCGCAGTGTTTGATCCACTTAGAGAGGTGCAACCTTATATTGACCGCGCTAAAAAAGATGGTGCTAAAATTAAATACGTTTTTGAAACACATTTTCATGCCGATTTTGTGAGCGGCCACTTGGATTTGGTTAAAAAAGCCGGTGCCGAAATAGTATTTGGTCCAACTGCTAAACCCGCCTATGCGGCTAAGGTTGCCACTGATGGCGAACTTTTTAAGGTGGGCAATTACACCATAAAAGCTATGCACACACCGGGCCATACCATGGAAAGCACCACGTATTTGTTAATGGATGAACACGGCAAAGAACATGGCATAATTACCGGTGATACTTTGTTTATTGGCGATGTGGGAAGACCTGATTTGGCGCAGCACGTGGTGGAGGATTTAACTGAACAAAAACTGGCGGCTCTGCTTTTTGATTCGCTCCGCACTAAAATAATGACTTTGAGCGACGACCTAATTGTGTATCCCAACCACGGTGCCGGAAGCGCTTGTGGTAAAAACATGAGTAAAGAAACAACCGATACCCTTGGTCATCAGAAAAAGGTGAATTATGCCCTTAACCCCGATTTAACGAAGGAAGAGTTTGTGAAACAAATTTTAACCGGTTTGGTGCCGCCTCCGGGCTATTTTCCGCAAAACGTTTTATTAAACATTAAAGGTTACGAAAGTATTGACACTGTGTTGCAACGGGGCACCAAGGCCCTGAGTCCCGAAGAGTTTGAACTGGTGGCCAACGAAACAGGTGCTGTGATAATTGACACACGCGATGCCAACGAATTTGCGGCAGGCTTTATACCCAACACCATTAACATTGGCATTGAAGGCAATTTTGCCACTTGGGTGGGCACACTGATACCCGATGTGAAACAGGAAATTTTGTTGGTGGCCGACGAAGGCCGCGAAGACGAAGTAATTACACGATTGGCAAGAGTGGGCTACGACAATGCGCTGGGATTTTTAAAAGGAGGATTCAAAACCTGGCTAAAATCGGGTAGGGAAGTGGATACCATTAAAGTGGTGGGCAGTAACGAGTTGTTCGAGAGGATAGAAACTAAAAACCTCAGGGTGCTGGATGTGCGCAAGGCATCAGAATACAACAGCGAACATTTAAAAAATGCCGAGAATACACCGCTTGATTTTATTAACGATAGCATGAGCAGGATTAATTCCGGAAAAGATTATTACGTGCATTGTGCCGGTGGATACCGCTCTGTTACCTTCATCTCCATTCTTCAGGCAAGGGGCTACCGAAATTTAATTAACATAAAGGGGGGAATCACAGCGCTGAAAGAGCACGGTGGCTTTCCACTTACCGATTATGTTTGCCCAACCACCCTGCTCTAAATAATTGAAAAGACCCTCTGAATTTAATAAGCTGATACCTTGTTGAATTTCGGAGGGTCTTTTTTTCTTCATATTCTTATGGTTCCGCCAACAAACACAACGGGTTTTAAGGTGGGCATAAAAAAATAAAATTTTCCAGCTCCGCAGATTTCATATCCGCGCAATCTTATTTGTTCAGCAGAATTGTAAATCCTGTGGAGCGGGGGGCGACCGCTTTTGCAAAAGCTTTGTTGTCTGCCAAACTGTTTGCTTAGCGTGTGTTAGGTTTCCGGTGGCGACCCAATGTTACGTTACGCTTACGTGTCTGCTGTTACACACTGATGTTTTTTGTCTGTTTAGTTTTTAGTGTCAGTAATTTACTTTTCAGTTCCTCGTAGTCAATGTCATAATTACTTGCGTCAAGAATAATGTCGTTTGCGTTTGAAAAAACAAACTTAATATATTTGTGCGGACTGCGTCGTCCGAAAGGGATTTCACTAAACGTCTCGATTATAGATATTTCGTCCCAGTGAAATGTACCATGTTTCCGCAGAGTAATAGTTTCGTATGAAGCCGTTAATGCGTAAACGTCTTCGTCACGTTTGAGTCGACGTATGAAAAATGTGAAATAAACTGAATAAATTAAAACAGTTATTACCGCCGATAAAATGTAATTGTCATAGAGTGCACTTGCAAGTAAAAAGAAGACTATTGGGAAAATGCAAAACACCACAATTAAAGTCATAATGAAGCTCGTGTCTTTTATCTTTAGAATATTTTGTGAGTTGTCCATAATATTTGTCTTGTGTAATTTCAGCACGCCACTTGCACCTAACGTTTGGCGAATAGACCCAGGCGGGCTTTCGAAGCATCACCAGTCTTAACCCACCAAAGGTTATTTAAAGATAAATGTTTTTTAGTGGCCGAACAAAAAAATGTGCGAAGCACGCATTTGCGTCAAACCGCCACGATAACCGAGTCCCCCGCATTCGGCGAATTTGCTTTTGTCCTCATATTCTTATGGTTCCGCCAACAAACACAAAGGGTTTTAAGGCGGGCATAAAAAAATAAAATCCCGCATCCAACTGAAAATTGTTGCCCGGCGTAAATGTTATTCCACTGTCGAACGAAAAGGTGTTTAAATAATCGGCAGTTTGGTTGTAGCGGTACGACACTTCCAAAAAATTACGCAGCTTGCCCACCAGTTTGTAATCCACACTTACGGTCGAAAAAAGTTCGTACTCTTTTATAAAGCGGTCGGTTGAAAAAGAGCTAAGACCACCGGTGTAACCAAAACCAAAACGGTTAAACAATTCGGTTTCGAGGTTAAATAACAAACCGGCATGTATTACTTTAAATTTTTCTGTAAAAAAATTAGTGCTGTGTAGCAGTGGCATAATGGCCATGGCCACATCGCCCGAGTCGTTTCCAATAATGTTGTATTTGTAGCGAAAGGTAAAGTCGGGCAATACCGAGGTTTCGCGCTTAAACGTGTTGTATTTAAAACGGCTGCTCGTGTAGCTCCCCGAAATTACTTCAATGTCCATGCGCTCATGAAAGCCGAATTTGAGATTAAAGTAACCTAAACCAATGGCATTTTTAGTGTCGCCCATTGTTTTTTCGCGGGTATAATTCATCAAATCACTTTCAAGCATCACATGCCATTTATCCACCGTAATGGGCGATTCGGTTTGGTGTGGCCGGTCGGGACTGAGTTTGCGCAGGGGCTTTTTTTGCGACCACAGGGAATTGGAATTTAATAAGAGGAAGAGGAGAGGTAAATATTTTATTAACATGCTGCAAATATGCTTAGGTTTATGTGAATGCAAATTATTAATTTAGGCTAACCTAAAAAAATAGTTATGCGAACGGAAACTATAGAAAACTACCTTAAAACCATTTATCGTTTATCGGAGCTTAATAAAGCCGTGGTAAGTAACCAACAGTTGGCAGAACGGCTAAATGTAAAACCCGCCACTGTTACCGAAGCATTGAAACATTTAAACCGCTTAAATTACGTGCATTACGAAAAATCGTATGGCACCCGGCTCACGGCTGCCGGCAGCAAACTGGCGCTTGGCATTGTGCGCCGCCACCGCATTTGGGAAACTTATCTGGTACAAAAACTTGGTTTTGGCTGGGACGAGGTACACGAAATTGCCGAGGAGCTGGAACACATTCAAAACAGCAAACTCATGGCAAGGCTTGCGGAGCTGCTTGGAAATCCGGTGTATGATCCTCACGGTGAGCCCATCCCCGACGAAAAGGGAAAAATAAAACAGAGCAATTTTACCCGCTTAAATGAAATGCCTCAGCGCAGCAATTGTAAGGTAATGGGTGTGGCCGACGATTCACCTGTTTTTTTGCGCTATCTGCAGGAGCAGGGGCTAATTATTGGTGCGGAAATGATTGTGCTTAAACTGGAATCCTTTGATGCATCGATGACTGTGATGTGTAAGAAAAAGCAGGTGCACCTGAGTGCCAAAGTGGCCGGTAACATTCTTGTGGAAATGATTTGAGCTATATTGTATTTTGAGCTATGACGTGAATAAACAGAAATTGACTAAATACAGCAGCAGCCTGTGAAATTAAACCAAACAATGAACAATCAACCTTTTCTACTATGGCTCTTGTTTTAAACAATTCAAAAATTACCTAAGTGCTGAAATCAGAGTCAAAAAAACCAAAGCCCTTTAATGCAGCACAAGCAAACATGGTATTGCCTTCCTTATAATTGACTAATCGCTTTTATTTTAAGAAATGCTATTCCAAGCCAAACCACCGAAACGGTGATGGCAATTGCACCAATTAAAACCAAAACGGGGGGCAAGCCAAAATATACTTCAGATAAAATGCCAAGTGGCATTAACAAACCGGTTAATGCCAACCACGAAATAACTTTAACATTTTTAAGTTTGTCGCTGAAACGAAGTAATAAATAACCAATCAGGATATTTAGAAATGCAAAAAGATTTCCGTGAACGTGGGCTAATCGCGTTTCAAAATGTTTTCCGATACTATAAGAATTTGCCCATTCTACCTTTCCGGGTGCAAAGTCGCGAAGATAAATTAACAGAAAACCATAAGCCATGAAAAAGCCCATGGTTAAAAAACCAATAGCGATGTTGTTTTTGCCGTACATAAGTTTTGAATTTAATATATGAATACCATGCAAAGTGAGCTTTATTGTTGCGGTTTAGTGTTATACTTTTTTGCTAATAAATTACATAATTGCTCTTTTTTTTATCAAAGCCCGCATTAAAATCACCAATAATTTTCGCCCTAAAACAAACTCAATTGTATGTCGTTGGCATTGCAGTTAAAGGCTTTGGTATTAAATTCAAAATTGTGTGCTTTTATAAAGCGGCTTTTTGAGAGTTTAAACAATTGCCCAATCGATTCAGCAATTTTACCTTCACCACGCATACGCACACCTTTGCGGCTGTCGCTTACCTTGCCATCGTGGCATTCGCAAATCTGGCTCCAGACCTTATCTGCCCGGTCGGGAAAATTTTTCAGCAACCAGTCTTTAAAAATAGGTTCCACCGCACCGTTCAGCCGCACAATGGTCATGCCCGCGGTGCCTGCTCCTGCATTGCCTGCCATTTCCAACACACCGGGTATATCGTGGTTGTTAATGCCGGGAATAATGGGTGCCACCATTACACCACAGGGGATGCCATTTTCGGCCAAAGTGCGCAGGGTGTCAATACGGCTCAGGTAGCTCGACGTGCGCGGTTCGAGCAACTGCCTTATTTTTTCGTTGGTGCCTGTTACCGAAATCATCACATGCACCAATTGGTGTTGCGCCAGTTGTTTTAAAATATCAAGGTCGCGCTTAATCAGGGCGTTTTTGGTAATAATGGCCACCGGATGTTTGTATTTTAAGCAGGTTTGTAAAATGCGTCGGGTAATTTCGAGTTCGCGCTCAATGGGTTGGTAACAATCGGTGTTGCCAGAAAGCATAATGGGCTGCGGTTTCCAACGCTTGCTGCTGAATTGTTTTTCGAGCAGTTCAATCACGTTGCGTTTCACAATTATTTTACGTTCAAAATCAAGTCCGGCACTGTAACCCCAGTATTCGTGGGTGTTGCGGGCAAAACAATACACACAGCCATGTTCGCAGCCCTGGTAGGGGTTTAGCGAATAGGCCAATCCAATGTCCTCGCTGTCCACTTTGTTAATAATGGTTTTGGGGCTGGTGTAAATAATTTCGGTTTTTTCTTTCAGCAAATAAGCTTCGTCCAATCCTTCGTAATGTTCCTGCACGTAGGCATTTTTTTGAAACCGGGTGTTGGGGTTAAACTGGGCGCCGCGGCCCTTAAAATAATCCACTGCTGTGTTTTGCATAAAATAAATTTCTCTAAGTTACCGCTAAAATGTAGCAGAGTGTTGCTACAAATTATAGTATGTTGCTAAAATTGCGCCTGATACATGTGTTTTTTATTATAGAAGGGTTTCAGATTAAGGAAATCTAACCGCTACGTGGCGTGGCTCCATCCTGAGGACAGTGTTATTTTTTGGGCGTGCCCCCATGAAGCAGAAAACGCAGGTTATTTTTCCAGGGCGTTTTCGCTTCATGGGGTCGGGCTTTACGCTCCAATCTTTTTACCCCGCTGAAAAAGTCGGGAACAACTTAATCCAAATCTTCACACAAGCCGGCCTGCCAAACCACCGGTTTGTCATCCTCCCTCACGCGAAAGCAGTTTCCGGTAACATCATCCATTTTTATTTTCGCTTTAAATTCAACGAATCTGATAACGGAGCTTCGGTTTTCCTGATTGAAAAAGTCGGTAAGAACCAAATCCAAATCTTCACACAAGCCGGCCTGCCAAACCACCGGTTTGTCATCCTCCCTCACGCGAAAGCAGTTTCCGGTAACATCATCCATTATTGCCCTGCCTTCAAATACTGTTAAATTCGGTAAATTGAATTAAATTAGCGGCCATGAAGTGGAAGTTACTCTTACTTATTACCTGTTTTGCCTTCAGCTTAAGTGCGCAACAAACTGCCGAGGTGGCTTTTTCTAAAAGTTACGCCTTTGAATACAATACCGATTACACCAAGGCCATTAATGTGTTGCAGGAACTGAATACCGATAATTACCAGATTAATTTACGTTTGGGTTGGCTTTATTATCTGAACAAGGATTATATAAAATCCGAAATGCATTACAAAAAGGCCATTGCCCTCGAACCATCGTCGCTCGAAGCCCGCTTTGGCATTGTATTACCGCAATCGTCGCTGGGCAACTGGAACAATGTGCTGGCCACTTACCTCGAAATTCTGAAACTGGACCCCAATAATACCATTGCCAATTACCGCACTGCCAGCATTTATTACAACCGAAAGGATTATGTTAACGCTCAAACTTATGTGAGCCGGGTAATTAAATTGTATCCTTTTGATTACGACAGCAACCTTTTAATTGCCAAAATTTATCAGGCGGCCGGCAAAAACACCGAAGCCAAAAAACATTTTATAAAAGCACTTGAATACAATCCCCAATCGGAAGAAGCCACTCAGGCCCTTAAAAAACTTTAATCTGCCGCTATGAATTGCCTGATTGTTGACGACAACAAATTAGCCCGCACGGTTTTAAAACACCTCATAAGTGGCCTCGATTTTTTGAGCCTTGCCGCCGATTGCGAAAACATACTGGAAGCCACCAACATTATTAATAATCAAAAAATTGATTTGATGTTGCTGGATGTGGAAATGCCAAAAATTTCGGGACTTGATTTTCTTAAAACCATGCCCAATCACCCTTTGGTGATTTTAATTTCTGCCAAGGCCGAATACGCCGTGCAGGCCTTTGAATACAACGTGGTGGATTTTTTGGTGAAACCCGTTAAGGAAGACCGTTTTTTAAAAGCCATTTACCGCGCCAAAGAAATTTACGAAAGTAAAAACCGTTTGCTGGAAGTGAACAAGGAGTTTTTCTTTATCCGCGAAAAGGGCATTTCCACCAAACTGGTGATTAACGATATTTTGTACCTGCAGGCTTTGGGCGATTACGTAAACATACACACAGCCAGCAAACGCTACACCATTCATTACACCCTGAGTGCGATTGAAAAAGAATTGCCTCCTTCAAAATTTATGCGCATTCACCGATCGTATCTGGTGGCGCTCGATAAAAT
This sequence comes from Bacteroidia bacterium, assembly GCA_020846335.1. Taxonomy (GTDB): domain Bacteria; phylum Bacteroidota; class Bacteroidia; order B-17B0; family Aurantibacillaceae; genus Aurantibacillus. The sequence continues at coordinate 3,044 of JADLED010000100.1, read as the reverse complement.
TGAGGCGGTGGAAGAGGGCACGGCTTTTATTTATCAATTACCGCTGCCTGTTGGCGACAACCAACGTGCCGAACTGATGAAACGCCTGAATTTGTTATAATGCAGGGGGCAGTGGCTTCAGGGCCGGTATTTGCTTTTGTTGAGTATTTTTTGGGCACTGGCTTCGTTCATCAGTTCCAGTAAGGTCACGTTGGGATTGTTATCCATGTAGCTTTTCACAATCTGCCAACCCACCCACATGGCTATGCGTGGTGGGCATTCTTTGCTGATGGCACCCGAAAAGGGCCCATCGCTGGTGAGTTCGCGAATGGTGTTCATGTTGTTTTCGTAGAGCCGGTTTTTTTCGGCAAAATAGCCCCACAAATTTTTCTCGTAGCTTTTGCAATAGTTTAGCTGACTGCCGGTGTAACCAATAATCAGGCTATCGTGGGTGTTGGGCAACAGGGCGTTTACGGAGTAAAACAATTTGCCGTAAAAAATACAATGGTTCAGCAAAATATTTTCGGCCTCGCTGTTGTCAAACTCGGTAAGCAGCCAGCCGCGTGCCATGTCGGGCAGCAGGTAGTGTTTGTTCATTTTTCGCACCTGGTATTGCGGGTAGCGCAACATGCCGTAAAATTTTGCGGTATCGCCCAAATACATGTCGAGCGACAGCACCATGGTACTATCGAGATAGGCAAAGGCATAGTTCCAGCCGGAGGTGCAGGTGAGCAGGCGGGTGGGTAGTTTTTTTGCGGGAAAATGGTAGTGAAAACGTTTTACCATGTTGTTTACTTCGGGCATCATGGCCTCCAGTTCGTGGGCGGGGTAAAGTTTTTTAACGTAGGCAAACGATTGCTTAACATCGTGGTCGCTGATAAAGTTTAGCAGGCTGTTTTTGTAGGCCGAATCGCCGGTGCCGCGGCGGGCAATAAAACTCATAAGGTAGTGTTCGTAATACCAGCCGTATTTTTGTTTTATTTTTAATGTGGCTGCATCAAAACCCTCGTCTTTCAGGGCAAACACATCGTCTTCCAGGCGCAGGAGTTGCAGGGGTTCTGTGCTTACATCGCTAATATCAACATTTAGTTTATTTCTGTTGCAGGCAAAAAGTACCAACAGGCAAAGTGGGATAAATAGCAGCTTTTTTTTCATAGTTAAACCAACCCTTTTTATATATTTGTAAAAATAATCATATTAAGATACAATACTATAACCTCACTTAATATTAAATGGTAAATTAAAATGAATACAAAAAAACTACTTTTCGCATGTTCGGTTCTGGCACTTTGTGGCGGAAAAATTATCGGACAAACAACCGATGATAATTTTGATAAAAAATTTCGTTTTGGTTTAAGAATCACGCCGCAACCAACCTGGTTTAGCACCAGCGATAAAAACATTACCGCCAAGGGTACCAAATTTGGTTTTGGTTTTGGTTTAAACATGGAGTTTAAATTTTCGAAGGTGGCTTGTTTATTAACCGGCATTGGTGGCGATTTTGAAGGAGGAAAATACACTTACAAAAACACACCGGGTACCTATCAGGTGTATTATGAGTTGGACGAAACCGGAGAATTTATAAAACCGGTTAACGGATTAAATTTACCGAGCAACGCAATTACTAAAACCACCAACACCGGTTATTTGGTAAAGGAGCGCACTTACAAAACCACGTATGTTACCATTCCGGTTATATTAAAATTATCTACGAGCGAATACAATGGCTTAAAATATTTTGGCATGTTTGGTGGCGAAATTGCTTTCCGTGCCAAGGCATTGGCCACTGATAGTTATTACGAAAGCTACACCTATGGTAAAGATACCACAGCGGCTGTTGTTACTTCGGGAGGCAGCATGGAAAAATTAAATCTGGGAGGTACCAAGGGCGATGCGCTTGGAGGTGCCTTTAGAGCGGGATTAAATGTGGGTGCCGGTGCCGAATACCGTTTGGGTGGCACAACATCGGTGTTTGTAAACATTAATTATTTCAGAAGCTTTACCAATGCATTGCGCAGCGAATCGGATTACCTGGTTTACAAAACCACTGTTTCGGGCAAAGACAAGTCGTACAATTTTATTAAGCAAAACCTGATTTACAATGCCATTCGCATTAACATTGGTTTAATGTTTTAGTGAATAATTTATTGAGAGAAAAGGCCGGCCAAAAACCGGTCTTTTTTTTTGTGAAGCGGCTTAGGAAAGTGCTCAAATCAATGGAGCTAATGGCAAAACCTGTTTATTCTGTCGCCTTGTTTGTTTTGACACAAAAATGGGAGCCAGGTATTTAGTGGTTTTTAGGGCAGGGTAGAGGTATTACCGCAAAAATGGCGAGGCATGTTAGTACAAAACACAATCAAAATTAATTTCCCGGCTTTGATAGTTTGTAAAAATTTTGGTTACATTTCTTAACCATGTGTGTTCTCCATTTGATACATTGTAGAAAACGGTTAAATTTGTTAAAACAGTAAACATTAGAAAACCTAATGTTATCTTGCAAAATCAGCAGGCTAACATTATAAAAGTTAATGGTATAAGGAAGTTATAAGTAATGCGCCCAAAATTGACGACTAAGCATTTCGGCCTGACAAGAACAGTAGCATTTTCGCCGACAATTTTTCTTCCTTCCGGTCGACAGCATTTTGCTCCGACAAGAACAGTAGCATCCCGGCTGACGATTACGGCCTTTTTTCCCCGGTAACGTTTTTGTGTTTTTGTTCTCGTGCTTTTTGCCGAAGGCATGTGTGCTATTCTAATTTAGCACATTTGTTGTGCGATAGAGGCAGGCAAAACAAATAAGCTAAAATGCTGGCGCACGGAAACGGTACTTTTTGTGCGCGTTTGCTACGCAACATAAAGCGCGCCTGCGGCAGCAAGGTTTGAAATCTAAAATATTTAGATGGCCGTTTAAGTTTTAAAGTTTAATTAAACTTATATTTATATTTGTTCAAATCCTTAAAGCAAAAGTTTTAAGCCGTTAAAAAACAACTCATGGATAATTCATTTTTTGTATTTACTGATAAAGCTACTCCAGCAACAATTGAAAGATTTCATATTTGCTCATG
>JADLED010000099.1 GCA_020846335.1 Bacteroidia bacterium | reverse complement strand
TCTTCGCGTGTAGCAAAGTTGCCGTAATAGGCCTTATACATGGTTCCTTCTTTTAGCACCTGTACTTTTCCGATTGCAGCAAACTGACTTTTGTCGGGACTTCCGGTAAATGCACCTATTTGTAATTTGTAAACAAGGCCCGCTTCTGACACCGGCGTTTCGGTTTCGGGTTTTGCTTTTTTAGTGGTAATTTCTTTTTTTGGTTTTACAACTTCTTTTTCTTCTTCTTCAAATAAATTAACCGGTTTTGGAACTTCAGCACTGGTTACTGTAGGTGTATTGGCAGGTGCTATTTTTACGGTTTCCTTGTAGTTGTCTACATCGTTTAACTTCTCAATTTCAAAGGCATTATCTTCTAATGATTTAGCCAAAACCAAAATTTTTGAAGCTACTTCCAAATCCTTTTCGGCTTTATCTTTATCCTGACTGGCTTTTTCAATGGCCTGCTTTTTTTCTTCAGGGTCGTTGATGTATTCAGCAGCTTTTATGGATGTGTAGGCATCACTTAATTTCTGTTCCGCTTTTCGTTTTTCTTTTAAGCCTACCTCGCGTGCTTCTTTCGAATCTTTTTTAATTTGTTCTACTTGTTGAATTATTTCTTTGATATTGCCTTTGTTTACAGAGATAGGTTTGTAAAGTCCTTTGGCATCTTTTGCGCCTTTGTTTAGCGCTTGCTGTTTGGCTTTTTCAACTTCGGCAGGACTTAAATTGGCCTTCACTTCTTCCGTATTTATATCTTTGGTTTCTTTGGCCGGAGAATCTGTTTTACCGAGGTCTTTTTGTTCTGTTTGATTAACCAATTCGAGTGATTGGTTTAGTTTTTCAATTTCAGAAGCATTGTCTTCGAGTGATTTGGAGAGAGTGAGTATTCGGTTGGCCATTGCCAGATCGCTTTCGGCCTTATCTTTTGCGGCCATGGCTTTTTGCAGGGCCTGACTTTTTTCTTTTTCACCAGCAATTAATTTGGCACGTTTAACTGCCTGATTTGCGTCTTCCAGTTTTTTTGTGGCGACAGCTTTTTCTCTTTCGCCGACTTCCTGCGCCTCTTTCGAATCTTTGCGGAGTTGTTGTACCTGCAATTTCAGTTCTTCGTTAACTGCACTGCCGGAATTTACCTGGGCAGCGGAATCTGGCACCACAACTTCTCCGGAACCTTGTCCTAACGATTCTACAAAGTTTATATGAATAGGCGCCATTTCTACTTCGCGCTTATCGCCCTTTTCGAGGTAATAATATTTGTGAATTATGGTTTGCTTTCCCTTTGCACTGCCACTGTTAAGTTTAAGTGTGATCGTGAATTCGTTTTCGGGAGGGGTAATGGCCCAAATAATTTTTACCACATTTTCTTCAATTGTGTAACTACCTGATTTTACATCAACTTCAGTAACACTGATGCCTGCGGGTAATTGTAATTGGTATTTGGAAAAATTTTTTATTGGCCCTTTCCAGATTTTTGCCTCAAAGGTAATTTCGCTGCCAATTTTTATTTCTTCGGGCAAAGTTGTCTTCACACTAATTTGAGAAAACAAGCCGTTTACCAAAAGTACCAATACTAAAATGAGGTGTCTATTTCTCATAAATTTTGTACAAATATATTAATATTGCCAGATTAGGGAAATATGATTTATTTTAAGCCCGGTTTATGAGGCTTAAAAAACATTTTTGTGGCGCCATTTTAGTAGTTGGTTTTGGATTTTGCAAGGCGCAAGTTATCAACATTGAAGGGAAGCGGTTTTTAAAAGACACCAATGGATTTGTGGGTAAAGCCGATTTTAATTTTAATATTAACCAAAACACACAAAAGGTTTTATTACTCGGAGCCAATGTGCATTTACAATACAAACACAACAGGCATCGCCTCCTTGCCATTTCCGATTTGTCGTTAATAAAAGCCGGAGATAAGGATTTTGTAAACTCCGGTTACCAACACCTAAGGTACAGTTACAAGTTGAATAAGTACTGGGCCTGGGAATCGTTTATACAAACACAATATAACAAAGTGTTATTGCTCGACAGGCGCTACCTTGCCGGAATGGGGCCAAGATTTAAAGTAATTAAACAGCCAAAGGTGGCCTGTTTTGTGGCTTGTTTGTATATGTATGAATATCTCAGTCAAAACAATGATTCGATTCACCGTTTTAATAACCGCCTGAGTGCTTATTCCACATTTCATCTGGATTTAAACAAAGTGGATTTTAATACCACGGTTTTTTATCAACCAAATATGGCCAATTTAGGCGATTACCGAATTGCTGTTGATTCGGCATTGGAACTCGATATTATTAAACAACTGTATTATAAAGCAGGACTCAATTTACTTTACGATACCCGGCAACCTTTGCGTGTTCCTGCACTCACTTATCTTGTGAGGAATGGCATTGGCCTGAAATTTTAGAAACAAAAAAGCCGCTCTTTTTGGGAGCGGCTTTTTTTATGTGAAAGTTTTATTATTGAAGTAAATTGATTCGGTAAGTAATGCCTTTAATATAAACTTCGGCAGTGTTGTCGCATTGGTCGGTTGTTACCCCTTCAACAGAAGCGCCTTCGTTGCCGTAATAAATTTCGCGTGGATACGCCTTAACACCTTTGTCATCAGCAGTAATAAATGCAGCAATACCGCTGGTGAATGGGTGATATTCTTGTTTACGGATACCAACAGCAGTTGTAGTACCGGTGCCTAACACAACGCCACCAACCATGTAAGGGTAACATTTAAAATCTCTGGTAAGCGGGGTAGCATCAGAAATTGTCATGGTGAAAGGATGGTATTTTGAGGTTACACCAGAAATTGTTCCTGAATAAGAAATTTTAGAATTTTTCCATTTAATGGCGCTGTCTTTCACGTGTGTGCTTGTAGCGTACCAAACTGAAGTGGTAGTAGAGTTTACTGTTTTAATGATTTCACCGTCCCACAGCATGTTCATAGTGCTATCAGTTGGGTGTATAAATTTGAACTTACCTTTCAATTTCCACTTTAATGGTGATTTAGCAGGATCAAATTTGTCGTCTAACATTTCGTTGGTTAAAACAGCAGGAACGCCGTCAACGGTTTCTATTCTCCAACCATCCACTTTATAGTCGGTTAAAGTGATAAAACCACCGAAGCCATAAGAGTGAGTATATCTTGAATCAATTTTGTTGCGCGGAATGAACGCTTTTATTTCGTCGGCACTAAAACCACCGTAACGCATAAAAACGGTTCCTTCTCTAAATCTACCGTCAATACAAGATGTTTTAAAGAAACCCATGTTGAGTGTTCTTCCGTTTGTGTCACGGGTCACTGTCATCGTACCCTGAAGACCTGTGGCTGTGCCCGGAACTTCGGAATAAAAGTGAGTTAAAAAGTTATTTTCTCCCATAAATGAACACATGGTTTCAATGTCTGAAACAACAAAAGTTGCCCATGAGGCATCGACGGCTGTTTGAACCTCTGTATCCGGCTCTGGTACTACGTTAGGGGTTGGTTTTTTACATGCAATAGCAAAGATAACTGTTAATGCTAAAACCGAAAAACCTAATGTTACTCTTTTCATTTTCATAATTTATATAGAATTATTGGTGCAATTTATAACTATTTTTTTAATCTAACAAAAAATGTTAAAGAAAACCGCCGCTTTTAACAGCCCTTTTTCTCTTCATTTTTTAACAAGTTTGGTTTAATAAAATCCGAATTAAATCAACTAATTTTTGAAATCGATTTTATATGAAATTCCCTTTACTTCCACTTCTCCCGTATTATCGCATTGTGATTGCAAATCAGGATTGCCTTCGTTGCCAAAATAAATGCTGCGTGGATAAAGTGGAGCTCCCTTATCGTCGTTGGTGGTTAACTGTGCCACACCGCTTACAAATGGATGAAATTCCTGCTTACGAATACTTACCGCTGGGCTTAACTCAACACCTCCCACCAGGTACGCATAACAGGTAAAATCTCTAACCAGTTCGGTTTGTGGATTAATCACCATGTTAAAGGATTTGTTTCCTGCAGTATAACCACTCACCTTGCCTGAATAAGAGATTTTGGCATTCTCCCATTTAACAATGCCATCGGTGGTGTGATTTTTGGTGGCATTAAACACATTGTTTTTGTCGGTGGAATTGAGACAGGTTTTGGTTAACTCGCCCTCCCAATAAATGTTTTGCGAAGGATCGGTGGGATGGGTAAATTTAAAACGGCCTTTTAGTGTCCATTTTAGCGGGCTCACAGCAGGGTCCCATGACGGGTCTGTCATCTCATTGGTTAACACCGCCGGAATGCCGTCCACTGTTTCAATTTTCCAACCATCCACTTTATATTCAGAAAGTGTTATAAAGCCGCCAAATCCATAACTGTGGGTGTACCTTGAATCGGGCTGACGACGGGGAAAGAAGGTGTTTATTTCGTTTTGACTAAAGCCGTCTATTTTAATAAACACAGTGCCTTCGCGCTCATGCCCATCCAAACACTTGCTTTTGAAAAAGCCCATGTTAATGTAGGTAAACGATGGATCGAAGGTGGAAGTTACAGTACCCTGATTACCGGTGGCCGTGCCCGGAATTTCGGTGTAAAAATGGTTGCTGCGGTTGCCTTCGGCCATAAACGAACATTGGGTTTCAATGTCGGAAATAACCTGTGTGGCCCAAACGGCGTCTTTAGAACTTTGGAATTCGGTGTCGGGCTCGGGCACCACATTAGGAGTTGGCTTTTTACAAGCAATTAATAGCGTGGCACTTAACACTGCCAGCGACGTGTGTTGGATTGTTTTTTTAATGTTCATGGTTTTTACTTTTAATAGGTTGCCACAAAAGCATCAATTATTGTACCAAAATTTGTTAAAAAACCCGGCTGCTTAATAAAGTATTTTGTTGAACTTAGCACCTTTAAAAATACAATGCTGGTTTTCCCGAATAGTAAAATAAATCTTGGTTTGCACGTTACCGAAAAAAGAAACGATGGCTTTCACAACATCGAAACAGTTTTTTACCCGGTTGATTGGTGCGATGCCCTTGAAATACTTGAGGCTACGGGTCAAAAGGCATTTACACTTTCGCAATCGGGACTGGTAATTGATGGCGATCTGGAAAATAACCTGTTATTTAAAGCCTGGCAATTATTGTCGAACGATTACAAAATTCCACCAATCAACGTTCACCTTCACAAAAACATTCCTATGGGTGCCGGTTTGGGCGGTGGTAGTGCCGATGCCGCCTTTTTTATGAAAGCACTTAATCAAAAATTTGAATTGGAAATAAGCGATTCAGATTTAGCCACACTGGTTTCAGTGCTTGGCAGCGATTGCGCTTTTTTTATCAATAACCGTCCGCTACTGGCGCTCGAAAAAGGCAATGTGTTTTCGGATATTCAGGTGGATTTGAAATCCTATTTTATTGCTCTGGTTTATCCCAACTTACACAGCAATACCAAAGATGCCTACGCGGGTTTGGTTCCAAAAAAACCAATTCACAACCTTAAACGCATTATTGAAAACGAAAACTTAAAGAACTGGAAAGAGCTGTTGGTGAATGATTTTGAAGAAAGCATTTTTAAAAAATACCCAACTGTAAAATTGTTGAAAGAAAATTTATATGCCCGGGGTGCTTTGTACGCCTCTATGAGTGGCAGTGGCAGCGCGGTGTTTGGCATTTTTGAAAATGAACCAGTGCTTAATTTGGACCCGTCGTTTAAGTATTGTTTACAAAAACCCGCCGCAAACATTTTGTAATTATTAAAAATCTGATTTCCTTTACCGCAGTGATTTTTTGTTTTGACATAAAACGAAAGTATAAATGCCTCCCGGGGCATAATTAATTAGTTGCAGAGGTACGCTCTCTGTTATCACACATCAAAAAATTCATTTTAAATTAAAATCTTCATCAAGAAAACTATGTTTCAAGTATTAAAATTTGGTGGTACCAGTGTTGGTTCCGCCCAACGAATAAAAGATCTCGAAAAATTAACCGTGAGCCCGCAACCTAAAGTAGTTGTACTTAGCGCCATGAGCGGCACCACCAATGCCCTGGTTGAAATTTGCAATGCCCTTTATGCTAAAAACGCTGCCAAAGCCAAAACCATAATTAATGACCTGAAGGCCAAATACGAAAAGGAAATTTCGGAACTATACAGTACCACTAATGGTTTAAATAAAGCCAAACAACTGCTGCTGCATCATTTCAATCACATCGAATCGTTTACGCTGGACATGTTTACGGCCAATGAGGAGAAAGCCGTTTTGGCACAGGGCGAATTGCTAAGCACGGCCATGTTTCATTATTACCTCGAAGAAAAAGGGATTGACTCTGTACTGCTGCCTGCACTAAATTTTATGCGCATTGATGCCAACGATGAACCCGACATGCCCTATATTGAAAAATACATTGCTGCTGAATTAAGTAAACATGAAGGCCACATTTTGTTTATTACACAGGGTTATATTTGCCGTAATTCGTTTGGCGAAATTGATAACCTGAAACGCGGTGGCAGCGATTATTCAGCTTCTATTATTGGTGCAGCCATTAACAGTTCCGAAATTCAGATATGGACCGACATTGATGGTATGCATAATAACGATCCGCGCATTGTAAGTAAAACACATCCTATAAACGAACTGAGTTTTGACGAGGCAGCCGAGTTGGCCTATTTTGGCGCAAAAATACTACACCCCACCTGTATTTTACCTGCCAAAAGAAGAAACATTCCGGTTCGTTTAAAAAACACCATGCAGCCTGAAGCTCCCGGAACTTTAATTGCCAATTTAATTACCAACGAAGGCGTAAAAGCCGTGGCAGCCAAGGATGGTATTACTGCCATTAACATTAAAAGCGATAGAATGCTACTTGCTCACGGTTTTTTAAGGGCTGTGTTCGAAATTTTTGAACGCTACAAAACCTCCATTGATATGATTTGCACGAGTGAGGTGGCAGTGTCGCTCACAATAGACAACAACCGTTATTTATCAGAAATTGAAAAAGAACTTAAAGAAATTGCTTTGGTTGAGATTGACGAAAATCAAACCATTATTTGTGTGGTTGGCCAATTACCCAAAGATATTTCGGGCTATGCCTACCGGGTGCTCGAATCCTTAAAAGACATACCATTACGCATGGTGTCTTATGGCGGCAGCAATAACAACATTTCGGTGTTGGTTAAAGGTGAACTGAAAAAGGAAGCCCTGGTAGCACTTAATAAAGGATTGTTTAACTATAATTAAGCCGTAACGCATGTTTAATCAAAAACACCTTGAGTTGTTTAACAACCAGCAAACACCGTTTTATTATTACAATCTAGAATTGTTGCAAAATACCATTCTTGCAATTCAAAAAGCCGCTCCTAAATCTTACCATATCCATTATGCCTTAAAAGCCAACGCACACCCTACTCTGCTAAAACCCATACTGGCGGCCGGTTTTGGAGCCGACTGTGTGAGTGGCAACGAAGTAAAGCGTGCCGTTGAATGCGGTTTTAAAAGCGAAAACATTGTGTTTGCCGGAGTTGGTAAAAGCGACCGGGAAATTAATTACGCTTTAGAGCAAAACATTTTTTGTTTTAATGTGGAGAGCATGCACGAGCTAAAAATTATTAATGAACTGGCCGGTAATAAAGGCACCAAAGCCGGTATTGCCCTGCGCATCAATCCCAATGTGGATGCTTACACCCACAAATACATTACCACCGGACTGGAGGAAAATAAATTTGGAATTAATCCCTATGAGTTTGATGCCGTGCTTGAATTGCTGAAGGAGCTTCCGAATCTTAATTTTTTGGGACTTCACTTTCACATTGGCTCGCAGATACAGGATTTAACCGCTTTTAAAAACCTGTGTGTTCGCGTAAACGAAATTAATAAGTGGTTTGCTCAAAAAGGGTTTTTAAGTAAAAACATAAATGTGGGCGGCGGTTTGGGTATTAATTACCGCGAACCCGACACACAGGCCATTGTTGATTTTGAGGCCTATTTCAAGGTGTTTCAATCGTTTTTGGAGCTGATGCCCGAACAACAATTGCATTTTGAATTGGGGCGCTGCATTATTGCGCAATGTGGCAGTTTAATCAGCCGTGTGCTTTATATTAAAGAAGGCATTAATACCAATTTTGCCATTCTGGATGCGGGTATGACGGAGTTAATCCGTCCGGCGCTTTACCAGGCCTATCATAAAATCGAAAACATTTCGCAATTAAATAGTGTTGCCAATAAAAAATACGATGTGGTGGGGCCCATTTGCGAGAGCAGCGATTGTTTTGGTAAGGCCGTGGAATTACCCCTAACACAACGTGGCGATTTAATTGCAATTAGAAGTGCAGGAGCTTACGGGGAAGTAATGAGTAACCGTTACAATTTAAGAGATGCCGTGGAATCGTTATTTACAGGCAGTTTATCGTAATGGTGAATGTCGGTTACTGAAATTTTTACCTTTCCTTTTTTTCCGGCATCCGGTATCAGGGCTTTAAATTTGGCATTTTCCACCATGTCGTGCCATTTGTAGGAGTAGCGCGAGTGCACGGTTTGTGAGAACGTGTCGTTAATGGCTTTTATTAAAATAATAACTTCGGCATCACGCTCTTCGAGTTCCTTTACACTTAATCCGTAAATGGGACTGTTTTCGTTCATGTGATGCACAATGGTCCAGCTCAAAGCCAGAAAATTAACGCGGTTGAGTTCAAGGTCCAGACTAAAAAATTCGCGGCGGTTGGTTTCAGGATTTTTGAGGGTGAGGTTAACACTGGCCTCTGTTTCAATTAGCTCGTATTGTTTTTTGTTGGTGATTCGAAACATTAATCCCCTGCCCTCTTTGTAAGGCGAAATGAGGATATTTTTACTGTAAAGTATATCGGCTTTAGGTCTTGAAAAGCGCCCGAATAAAATACCCGTGGCAATGGCAAAACTGAGCAATCCTAAAAGTGATTCGGCTGCGGCGGCCACACTGGCGGCATTGCCAATGGGGTAAATGTGTCCGTAGCCTAGTGTTGTAACGGTTTGGGCACTGAAAAAAAACATGCTCATAAATTCCTGCGTGGCCGAACCGCGCTCCACGCCTCCAAAATTTTGCACCCCTATGCTGTAATAAATGGCAGCAAAAACGAGGTTAACAAAAATATAGCCCAACACAATTACCGCAGCCAATTGCGCTCTTGACGAGGCAATCAGCCAATGGTAAACATCAATGTTATTAAAGCCGCTTAAACCCGAACGCTTCACGTTAATTGCACCATCGGTATTAATAAAACGAACCGTGTTGTTGTAGTTTTTTGAACCAAAACCCAGTTCTTTTTCGTCACGGTTTTTATTAGATGTTCTTGCCATTATTTATGTTTAAGTGAGTAATTTTACAGCATGAAGTTCAAAGTTAATTATTATTGGGTATTGTTGCTCATCCCAGTTGCCTTTGTTGCCTGGTACCTTAACACCCAACAACAAAACAATCCCACTTATCACTTACCCTATTACGGGCCGAAACATGCGGCTAAAGCCAACGACACGGTTTTTCACACAGTGCCTGATTTTGAATTTACCGACCAGGACGGTGATAAGGTGACTCAAAACACTTTTAAAAACACGGTGTATGTAACCGAATATTTTTTCTGTACCTGCCAAAGCATTTGCCCTGTAATGAACAACAATCTAATTAAAGTTTATAAAGCCTTTGGGGCAAAACCTGATTTTAAAATATTGTCGCACACTGTTGACCCCGAAACCGACAGCATGGCGGTGTTAAAGGACTACGCGCTAAAACATGGGGTACATGACAAAAAATGGCTGTTTGTAACCGGAAGTAAAAAAGACCTGTATGGCCTGGCGCGCAAAGGCTATTTATTAAATGCCGAAGAAGGCGATGGTGGTGCTGAGGATTTTATTCACACACAAAATTTTGCTTTGGTGGACAAAAACCGCCATATTCGGGGCTATTACGATGGTACGGACAGTTTGGAAATTGACCGGATGATAAAAGAAATTAATGTGTTGTTTCAGGAATATGCGCAATAAAAAACAGTGGTTGTTTGTTGCCATGTTGTTGTGTGGTTGCTTAAATGCGCAGCAGATAAAGCAGGTTTATAAAATCGATGGGCTTTTAAAACGCCTGCATTCGTCGGACAGCACTTATGTGGTAAATTTTTGGGCTACCTGGTGTAAGCCTTGTGTGCAGGAGTTGCCGGGTTTTGACAGTTTGGCCATGGCCATGCCACACGTAAAGGTGTTGCTGGTTTGTTTGGATTTTAAGGAGGAACTGGGTAAAAAAGTAAATCCGTTTTTACTAAAGAAAGGAATTAAATCGGAGTGTGTGTTGCTGGACGAAGTGAATGGCAATGATTTTGTGGATAAAATTTCGCCCAAATGGAGCGGTGCCATACCGGCCACATATTTTGTGAAAGGCAATAAACGTGAGTTTGTGGAAAAGAAATTGCATTTGAATGAGCTCTTAAAAATGGTAAATGACTTGAAGTAATTGGCTACTCTGCGAATCTAACTGACTTATTCCGTAGTAAATTGCCAATTTCCCATTGGTTATCTGGTTGCGGTTTTACTTTTATTTTTAATTTTTAGGTCATTTACATCCTCTTGTAAAAGCGGCCGAAAAAAGTAGCAAACTGTTTTTTGTTTATATAATGGCATTTGCCGAATTTAAATCATGAAATTTATCAATTAATGCTTTAAACAAATCCAGGGTTAGTTTCATTT
>JADLED010000098.1 GCA_020846335.1 Bacteroidia bacterium | reverse complement strand
TCAATGGTGCCGGTGCCTCAGCCAACAGTTGTGCAAAAATGTACATTGCTGTGGGTGTTAAAAAAGAAAACATTTTAATGCTCGATAGCAAAGGCGTAATACACAAAGGCCGTAACGATTTAGATGAATACAAATCGTTTTTTGCTTCCGAAAAAACCAATATCAACACCCTCGAAGCGGCTATTAAAGGCGCCGATGTGTTTGTAGGGCTTTCAAAAGGCAACATTCTTAAAAAAGAAATGGTAGCCGCCATGAACAAAAATTGCGTGGTGTTTGCTCTGGCCAACCCTACGCCAGAAATTTCTTACGAGGATGCCATTTCGGTGCGTAAAGATATTATTGTGGCCACCGGTCGCAGCGATAATCCCAATCAGGTTAACAATGTACTTGGCTTCCCTTTTATTTTCAGAGGAGCTATGGATGTGCGCGCCACCACCATTAACGAAGAAATGAAACTGGCCGCCACACTGGCCATTGCCTCTTTGGCCAAAGAACCTGTTCCCGATTACGTGAATCTGGCCTATGGCTCAAAAAACCTGAGCTTTGGCACCGACTATATTATTCCCAAACCAATTGATAACCGCCTGATTTCTGCGGTATCTTCTGCTGTTGCCAAAGCAGCCTGCGATAGCGGGGTGGCCAAACGCAAAATTGTTGACTGGGATGCCTATCGCCTCGAACTCGAAAACCGTTTAGGCAAAGACAACAAACTTATGCGCAGCCTGGCCGACAAAGCCAAGAGCAATCCAAAACGCATTGTATTTTCAGAAGCCGATAACTACAAAATGCTCAAAGCCGCACAATTGGTGCGCGACGAAGGTATTGCCAAACCCATTTTACTGGGCGATAGCAACCGCATTCGTAAACTGGCCGAAGAAAATTTTATCGATCTGGGCGATATGCCAATGATAGACCCCTTTGAAGAAGAGAAAAAGCGCGAGGAGTTTGGCGACATGCTCTGGCGCCGCCGTCAACGCCGTGGACTTACCCAATACGATGCCCGCAAACTTATGCGCGACCGTAATTATTTTGGTGCCATGATGGTTGAAAACGGAATGGCCGATGCCATGATTAGTGGTCTTACCCGCAAATATGGCCAACCCATAAAACCTGCCCTCGAAATTATTGATACCCTGCCAGGAGTTAGCAAAGTGGCCGGCCTTTACATCATGGTAACCAAACGCGGCCCCTACTTTTTTGCCGATACCACCATGAATACTGACCCAACAGCCGAAGAACTGGCCGATATTGCCGTGCTTACAGCAAACACCGTTAAGCAATACAACATTGTGCCCCGCATTGCCATGCTCTCATACACCAACTTTGGTTCGGCCACCGGCGAGGTGCCCAATAAAGTGTCTAAAGCCGTGAGCCTTCTGCATCAAAATTGCCCTGGTTTAATTGTGGATGGCGATATTCAGGCCAACTTTGCCACTAATAATGGTTTGCTCAAAGAACAGTTTCCGTTTAGTACTTTGGTGGATAAGGATGTGAACACGTTCATTTTCCCTAACCTCGCATCGGGCAACATTGCCTACAAACTTATGCAGGAACTGGGTGGTGCCGAAGCAATTGGTCCGGTGCTTATGGGATTAAACAAACCGGTTCACGTTTTGCAATTAGGCAGCAGCGTGCGCGAAATTGTAAACATGATTACCATTGCCGTGGTTGACGCTCAAAACAGAAAATAAACCATGGCACTAATGGATTATATTAAAGGCCAGGTGGCTTCAAAAAACCCGGCTTATGCGGTAATAGATGCAAACGGCGTGGGTTACGGCCTGTATATTTCGTTGCAAACTTACACCAAAATGGGGGAGAGCATTGAGTACAAACTGTTTGTAGAAAGCGTTTATATTCGCGACGATAACCCCAAATATTATGGTTTTGCCGAGGAAGAAGAACGGGAGCTTTTCCGCAAGCTTATTTCGGTGAGTGGGGTAGGCGGGGCCAGTGCCCTGCTGATGCTCTCGAGCCTTAGTGCTGCCGAAATAGCAGGCGCCATAAATACCGCCAACGTTACCCTTCTCAAAAGCGTAAAAGGCATTGGCGACAAAACCGCACAACGCATTGTGGTTGACCTCAAAGGCAAAATGGGTAAACACGAGGGAGGAATCAGTCAGATTTTGAGTACTTCGTACAATAAAAATAAAGAGGAGGCGTTAATGGCTTTAGTTACACTGGGTTTCCCTAAAGTAGCCGCCGAAAGAGCCATGGAAAAAGCCATTAAGCAGCAAGGGGTAAGCACAGAAAATGTAGAAATATTAATTAAAGCCGCATTAAAAAACTTTTAGATTGCCCCTGTGAGAACTAACGCCCTAATAAATTTTGTTTTAGTAACCGGAGCCACAGCCTGTTTGATGGGTGTGGTTACCAAACCTGCCGAACCCGGCACTTTTCAGGAGGATAATTACAATTATAAGCCCTCAAAACTTACTATGCCGGTTGATAGTCCGGAAACGGAAGAAGAGGAAAAACCGGATCTTCATTATAAATTTAAAGACCACGATGGCAATAAGCCTTTAAACGATCCCAAATCCAAACTCTATCTTACCACACCCGAAAACATTAAAACCGAGGTGGTTTACGATCCCAAAACCGGTCAATACAACATTAAACAAAAGGTTGGTACTTTTGATTATCGTCCTGAAACATACATGAATCTGAAGGAATACAAAGATTACATGTTCCGTAAACAAATGCGCGAATACTGGCGCACAAAAGTGGCTTCCGACGAACTCAATAACCAGCCGCGCAAAGGACTTATCCCGAAATTGCAGGTAAACAGTGAATTGTTTGACCGCATTTTTGGCGGAAATACCGTGGACATTAAACCTACAGGAACGGCTGAACTTATTTTTGGTCTCACCCGCAGCAAAAACTTCAATCCTGCTATTCCACAAAAACAACAAAAAATAACCAATTTCGATTTTAATATGCGCATTCAGTTAAACCTGATTGGCAAAATTGGCGAGAAATTAAAAGTAACCACCAACTACAATACCGAGGCTTCCTTCGACTGGGAAAATCAGGTAAAGATGGACTATACCGGTTTGGAAGATGAAATTCTGAAAAAAATTGAAGCAGGTAACGTGTCGCTGCCACTCAACAGTACACTTATTTCGGGTAGCCAAACCCTTTTTGGTTTTAAAACCGAAATGCAGTTTGGTAAACTAAGAGCCACCACAATTTTCTCACAACAAAAAGGCAAAAAAACCGAAATTAGTGTGCAGGGTGGGGCACAAACTCAATCCTTTACCATTCAGGCCGACAATTACGAGCAAAACAAGCACTATTTCCTTGGCCACTATTTCCGTGAACGTTACGATAACTGGATGGCCACCTTGCCAATAGTAACCACGCCAATTGTAATCAATAAGGTGGAAGTGTATGTGCTCAGCATTAACGGTAATGCCGAACAAACCCGCAATGTTACGGCTTTTGAAGATTTAGGCGAAGACATAGCCTATACATCCACCACACAAATTGCAGGAATCGTTAACAACATGACTGGTCCTTCAGGAGGACTTAACCTGAACGTTGCAGATAATTATTTGTCAGATTCAATTCCCCGAAACGATGCCAATAACCTTTATTTTAACATTACCGACAACGAAAAAGGCATTTTAAAAGACCGTAAAGTGGATGATGTAACAGCCTTGTTGTCTTCAAACGTGGTGGCCACCAATCCTAACAATGGTAGCTCTAGCAATTACATGGACGGCAGCCGCGATTACAACATCATCCGCAATGCCCGCCGACTCAACGCTTCCGAATTTTCTTTTAATGCACGACTCGGATACATTTCCCTTAATCAACAATTAAATAACGATCAGGCACTGGCAGTTGCCTATCAGTATCAATACAATGGTAAAACCTATCAGGTAGGCGAGTTCAGTGATCAGGTTCCTGACAACAGCAAAATGCTGATTTGTAAATTGTTAAAAAGCGCTGTGGTAAATGTAAAACAACCCATGTGGAAACTGTTAATGAAAAACGTTTATGCCCTGGGTGCCTATAACTTAAATGCACAGGATTTTAAACTTGATGTGTATTACAACAACATTGAAACAGGCGTTGACATTCCTTACCTGCCATTTGGTTCGGTAAATGGCCAACAGCTTATTCGTGTGTTGGGTTGCGACCGACTGAGTGTGAATGGTGATAAATTATCAGACGGGGTTTACGATTTTGTGGATAAATACACCATTTCAGTAACCAATGGCCGCGCCTACTTTCCAAAAGTGGAACCCTTTGGCAGAGGCTTACAGGCAAAATTTACTGGTGCTGAGGATTTTCCAAAAGCCAACGAATACATCTTTACCGAATTGTATGATTCCACGCGCATTACTGCATCAAACATCCAAAGCAAAAACCGTTTTAAAATAAAAGGTAGTTACCGTGCTGCTTCAGGTTCCGAAATAGCACTGAACGCACTCAACATACCACAAGGTGCAGTGGTGGTTACCGCCAATGGCGTGGCTTTGGTTGAAAATGTGGATTATACTGTTGACTATACTTTAGGTCGCGTAAAAATTATTAATGAAAGTATTCTAAACTCGGGCTCCAACATAAAAGTATCACTCGAAAGTAATTCGCTGTTTAGTGTTCAACAAAAAAATCTTTGGGGCACCCGTTTGGATTATAAAGCAGGACGTAACCTTTCTATTGGCAGTACTTTGTTAAGGTTTACCGAACGCCCTATTACCCAAAAAGTGAGCATTGGCGATGAGCCGGTGAGTAATTTTATTGCCGGACTTGATTTTAACTACAAAACCGACGCGCCATTTTTAACACGCTGGCTGGATAAATTGCCCTTTTACAGCACCAAGGAAATGAGCACCATTACCATGCGTGGCGAAGGTGCCAGACTTTTTCCGGGTAATGCCAAGGCAATTAAGAAAAATGGTGGCAACTCTTACATTGATGATTTTGAAGGTTCTGTTTCGTTGATTGATATTAAGGGAGCCGGTGCCTGGTATTTGGCCAGTGTGCCACAGGGTTTAAACAGTTCTTTTCCTGAAGCCACTAAATCCAACGACATTGCCGCGGGCATTAACCGTGCACGCTTTAGCTGGTACAACGTGGATGCCATGTTTACACGCGATCAAAGTGGAACCACACCAAAACATTTTGTGGATAAAAAATTATTTACCAACAACATGTGGCGCCAGGTGTTTGAAACAGAATTGTTTCCAGGCAAAACGCCACCTAATGGTCAGCAGGTTGTGTTGCCTATTCTTGACCTTGCATTTTTTCCTTCAGAACGTGGTCCATATAATTACGATGTAAAAAAGACCAGCTTCTCGTCAGGTATTAATAAGGATGGGTCGTTGGCCAATCCGCAATCGCGTTGGGGTGGTATCATGCGTAAGTTGGAAACCAACGATTTTCAGGCAGCCAACGTGGAATACATTCAGTTTTGGTTAATGGATCCTTACAATGAAGATTACAAACAGGAAACGGATGAAGCTTTTGACAAAAATGATTTGCCTAAAGGTGACCTCTACATTAATCTGGGTAATATTTCTGAAGACATTGTGCGTGATGGCGGTATGGTTTACGAAAATGGTATCCCGGGAAAATCAAGTTATTCCAGCGAAAACAAAGTGGCTTCGACCAAACTCGCCGATGTGCCTGTGCAACCACCTATTGTAAACGCGTTTTCGCAGGACAACAACGACCGCCCACTGCAGGATGTTGGCTACGATGGGTTAAGCGATGAAAACGAACGCTTGAGGTTTAAAGACGCATTATCGGATATAAGCGACGGCACACTTTTTGACCAAAGCGCTCCGGCTATTACTAACTTCAAAGAAGACCCTTCTACCGACCGTTATCATTTTTTCAGAGGCGACGATTATGATAAAGCACAATACGGCACCATCAAAAGGTATTCACGATTCAATAATCCCGAAGGAAATTCGCCTACTCAGGAGCAGTATGCCAATCTAAATCCCGAAGGAGGAAATTACCCTACAGGCTCGACCACTCTGCCAAATATTGAAGACATTAACCGTGATAATACACTCAGCGATATTGAAAATTATTACCAATACCGCGTGCGCATTTCGCCAACAGAAGTAAACCCGTCGGCTGTGGGAAGTAATTTTATTGTGGATGCTTTTACAGGAACTGCCGAGTTTAGCGGTGTTACCAAAAGTGTAAAATGGTACCAATTTAAAATTCCTATTTCGCAGTTTGAGAGCAACGTTGGTGGCATTGAAGGGTTTAACTCTATTCGCTTTATGCGTGTTTACATGAAGGGTTTTAACAAACCTGTGTTGTTGCGCATGGCTCGATTTGAGTTGGTGCGTAGCGACTGGCGCCGCTATCAATACGATTTGCGCAAGCCCGGTGAATACCTTGCCTTTGACCACAACAATACTTCTTTTGATGTGTCGGCAGTGAGTCTTCAGGAAAATTCGACCAAAAGCCCGGTAAACTACGTAATGCCTCCTGACATTCAGCAACAACAAAATGTGCAAACTACTAATTTGGTACTGCAAAACGAGCAGGCCCTGCAAATGCGCATTTGCGATTTGAAAGACGGAGACAGTCGTGCAATTTTTAAAAATGTGGATTTAGATACCCGCATGTTTAATAACATAAAAATGAATGTTCATGGCGAGCAATTAAATAACATACCACTTAAGGATGGCGATTTGACTTTGTTTTTCCGTGTTGGTACTGATTATAACAATAACTTTTACGAATACGAAGTGCCACTGAAGCTTACACCGAAAGGCTCTTACGACCCTAATAGCATTGATGCACGCTACACAGTGTGGCCGGTTGAAAATGAAATTAATTTTAAATTTTCAGACATAAGCAATGTAAAACAAGAACGTAACAACGAGTTTGGCTATTACAGCAACCTGAATCAATTAAGTAAACCGTATTCTAAAGACATGGGTGGTTACACAGTAACCATTGTGGGAAATCCAAATCTTGGCACCATAAAAAGCGTGATGGTGGGTGTGCGTAATCCCAAAAACAACGAGCTAAACTCGCATTGTGTGGAAGTGTGGGTAAACGAGTTGCGCCTTACTGATTTTAATAACAAGGGCGGCTGGGCCACTACCGGACAAATACAGGCCAAACTCGCCGATTTAGGAACACTGTCGCTTGCAGGCACCTATAAGTCGCCATATTGGGGAAGTGTGGAAAGTAAAATTAACGAACGCAGTCGCGAAACCAATTACAATTGGGACGTGAGCACACAAATTAATGCGGGGAAATTTTTACCGTCTAAATTAAAAATTAGTTTACCGGTATTTTACAGTTACGGCGTTACCAGAATAATTCCACTATTTAATCCCTTGGATCCGGATGTGAAAATGGAGGATCTTAAAAAGATGAACAAACCCGCACTCGAAGATTCTATAAGACGACAAACAGAAGATTTTACGGAGCGAAAAAGTTTTAACCTGAGCAATGTAAGGATAGATGGACTTAAACGTGCAAAAGCCAAACCTATGCCATGGGACATTAGTAACTTTAATGCCACCTATGCCTACAGCGAAACGTCGAAACGAAGTGTGAACGTGGAATACAATGTTAACCGCATGTACCGTGCCAACCTTCAGTATGCATTCTCTATCCGCAATCCGTTGGTTTTAAAACCATTTGCCAAAATGAAAATTTTTGACAAGAAGGTGTTTGGTCTTATTAAGGATTTTAATCTTCAGATAATGCCAAATAGTTTTGGAGCATCGGTGGATGTGAACAGAACTTACGCAGCAGTTAAAAACAGAGACATTACCAGTTTTTATACTTCCGACACATTAAACAAATTTATCAACCGTGCTTTAATCAATAAAAACTTTACCATTAACCGCAGTTACAATTTTATGTGGTCGCTTTCAAAATCGGTTAAGGTGGATTATACCGCTACTAACGAAGGACGAATTCTGGAACCAAGCGGAGAGGTTTGGAAGTCAGATAAAGTTCGACGCGACAGCCTTGTAAAACGTTTCTTCGGAACCGCCAAAAAAGACAGTTTAGGCAGAAGCTTAAAAGGAACCTACGGCGAAAACACCACTTTCCGCCAACAAATGAACTTAACAATGGATGTGCCGCTTAACAAAATCCGTATTCTTGATTTTGCCAAGGTAAGTTACCGCTATGGTGGCACCTATACCTGGAGTCGCAGGCCATTTGCTGCCGAAGAGAGCGTTGGTAACACCATTCAAAACACCAACGCACAAAACATTACCGCCAGTTTTAATATGACCCAGCTCTACAATAAAATTCCTTTTCTTAAAAACATCAACAACCCTGTGCCTAAACAGGCAGTGAGTTCCATGCAGGAAGGAGCCGGCAAAAACAAATCGGGCAAAGGCGAATTAAAGGCCAGCGCTACAAATAGCAACACTCCGGAAAAAAAGTCTAATTTTAAAGAAATAACCGAATTGCTGGCAAAAACCCTGATGATGGTTAAAAACATTTCAATGACCGCACAGATTAACAAAGGTCAGGCACTTTCGAGCTTCAGACCTAATTCGCAAATAATGGGGCTCGATTTTGAAAGTAAAAAATACCTCTATGCACCGGGTCTTCGTTTTGCCACGGGTCAATTCGACCCAAGAATCAGAGAACGAAGCATTGACAATGGCTGGCTCACGCAAAACAACACACAAACCACACCATACACTGCCATTACAGGCACCAACATAAGTTACAAAGCAAGTGTGGAACCACATAGTAGTTTAAAAATTGAATTAAATGGCACCTACAACAAACAATTTAATAGGAGTGAATACATTATCTACGACCCAACCAATACCACTGATCGGCTTTACAAGGATTACAACATAAACTCCAGTCCGAACATTACCGGCAACTTTAATATGACCACCTTTACTTTATTAAGAAGTTTTAAAGATGGTAAAGATCCTGTCCGTTCTAAAATATTTGATGAGTTTTTAGCCGACCGTTTTAATGTTGCCCGACAACTGGCTACAGCCAATTCAAAAGCCAATGGCGGATTTTCAGATGGAGAGATTTCTGCTACACCAAGTACGTCCACCTCAGCAGGCAATCCGGGTTATGTGGATGGGTATTCGGTAAATCAACAAGATGTAATTATTCATTCGTTTTACAGAAATTATACCGGTCGTAGTATTAAAGGATATAATACCCAAAATATTTTCCCAACCATTCCGTTGCCAAACTGGTCGGTTACCTGGGACGGTTTGGGTAAAATAAAAGCACTCAAAAAACATTTCAGAGGGATTATATTAAGACACAATTACCGCAGCACATACAGCATCAACGCCTTTAGTAACAACCTGTTGTTTAATGCCGATGGTAAAAGTCAGGATAAGCGTGTACCAGTGAGTACAGGAACCACTTCAACCAATAATTTTGTATCGCTTTACAATGTTGGAGCTGTAACCATAAGCGAACAATTTTCACCGCTCATTAAAATCGAGTTTCAGTTTGTTAAAACGGGCTGGTCGGCCAACTTTGAAACCAAACGCGATAAAACCACCAGCTTAAACATTACCGGGCTTCAGATAATTGAAACCAAGGGGCAGGAATACATTACCGGTTTGGCTAACCTGATACCAAAACTTAAACTCAAAAAGATAAAAATTCAGGGCAAGGTATTGGAAAGCAACCTTAACCTCCGTTTGGATTTTAGTTACCGCAAAAACATTTCGGTTATTCGCCGTTTGGACGATGGCAGCAGCACACCTACAGGAGGCACCAACATTATTACCATGCGTTCGTCGGCCGATTACGCCCTAACCAGTAATGTTACCCTACGTATTTTTTACGATTGGATTCGCACCCGCCCGCAAACCTCTGCGGCATTCCCTACATCCAATGTAAACGCCGGATTTAGCTTGCGAATAAATTTCCAGTAAAATCGGAGGCTAAGTAAAAAAAACAATTACATTTGTAGCACTTAAAAATTTAACGATTATGAATTTTCCTGCAGATTTAAAATACACCAAAGATCACGAATGGGTAAAAATTGAAGGTGAAACAGCCACAGTGGGCATTACCGATTTTGCTCAAAAAGAACTTGGCGACATTGTTTATGTTGACATTAACACCGTTGGCGAAATGGTGGAAAAAGAAGCCGTTTTTGGAACTGTAGAAGCGGTAAAAACAGTGAGCGATTTGTTTATGCCTTTAACCGGCGAGGTAACTGAAATGAACAAAGACATTGATGCCGAACCAGCCGTGGTTAATAACGATCCTTATGGAAAGGGCTGGATGATTAAAATGAAAATAACAAACCCTGAACAAATTGGGGAGTTACTTAGTGCCGATGCTTACAAAGCTTTGATTGGTGCCTGATGAATTTTTTTTAAAAGCAACCCTTTTAAGGCAACTTAAAAGGGTTTTTTTATGAAATGAAAAAAATAATTTTACGTTATCCTGAATTTACTTCACTTGTTTGGACCCACCTCATCTTCCTTCTTTGCGCCACACCGGGCCGTTATATTCCCACTGCCAACTGGCTCGAAATTCTGAGTTTTGACAAACTGGTGCACGCTGGTATTTTTTTTGTATTGTGTAGCCTCCTAATTTTGGTAACTTTAAAAAAACAACAGGGCAAAACCTGGATTGTTATTTATTTACTTGGAGGCATTCTCTACGGCGCCTCACTCGAATGGATGCAGGCCAACGTTTTTAGCGAGCGCAGTGCCGATTGGTTGGATATTTGCGCCAATACGTTTGGGTGCTTACTTAGTTTGTTTTTTTTACGAAAATACAGAGCGCTGGCAAAAGAAAATTAATTTACTTTGGCTTATACACCGGCGTTTGTTTTTTAGGATCGGGCTTATCCGCATTGTCGTTTTTATTCTTTTCGTTGCGCGCGTCCACATCCTCCACACTCACCCATTTATCTTTTTTGCGTTCCAAAGCATCAAAACTACCATCCGGCCCATAGTACTGAAATTGTCCGTTTAAAAGCGTTCCCTCGGCTTTTGAAGCCAAATGGCTGTAAATAATTTGTTTTTTCTTTTCGTTGTATTTCACACTCATACTTACCTCGCTGCTGTACTCAAACATCAGGCGGCGTGGATTTTTTTTCGGAAATTTAAAAACATCCTTTCCAAACACCGGCGAACCATCGGTTTTAAAATACAGCACATCAATAAATTTGCGCTGTGTCAGCTTATCGTTGCCATCCCAGCCAATCAGGGTAAAATACTCGCCACAATCAATCAGTTGAGTATACAGCATACCAAACCATTTATCGGGTGTGCCAACATAGGTTTCGGGGGCCTTCACACTTACCGAGCGGTCGAGTAACTTAAACGATTCATAGGCATTAATGGTGCTGTGTTTTAAAAAACCGGTTTTAACACGTTTGCTGTTATTCACCAATAAATAACCAAAAAAGGCATGGGTGCCATCGTTTTTAGGCAAATTCCAGGTAATGAGTTTAAATTTTTTGTTTTCAGGAACCAGAATCGAAATTTCTTTCAGACTGTCGAAAGGGTAATCCAAAATATCGGGGTTAGAAACAATGCCGTCCCAAATGGCAATAAAGCGTTTGTTGGCTTCAATGCGTTCGCTTTCGTTTCTGCTTAAAAAGGCAGGTTTTTGTAGCGCCTTTAATTCATTTTCAGCTTGCCTGAAACGGTAAACGGAGGTGTCGTTTTTTTGCCCGAATAAAAGTTGGCAACACAACAATGGAACTATCAATAGAATTTTTTTAACCCGCACGGATTTTATAATTAATTTAACCCTATAAAGATACAAATATAGAATAACAATGTTGGTAACTTTGCGATGGATACGATTGGTAGTGAGTTTTATTGCCCTTACAGCCATGGTGTTTATTGCCATTAATTACCAAACAGCCATTTATCTCCTTTATCAGGGTACCGGGCAATTGCAGGTGTTACTTAAAACCCAATCCATGGCCAATTACAGGAGCACTGCCCAAGCCAACGAGCGGCAATTAAAAAACCTTGAACTGGTGGAACAAATAAAAACCTATTCCATTGATAGTTTAGCCTACAAACCCACTAAAAATTTCACCACTGTTTACAATCAACAAAACGCCCCAATATTGTGGGTAATAACAGCCTGTAAACCTTTTGCCTTTGAACCTTACACCTGGCAGTTTCCGGTGGTTGGCCGTGTTAGCTACAAGGGGTTTTTTAAAAAAGAACTGGCCGAAAAAGAATACAACCATTTAATTTGTTTGGGCTATGATGTGGACATGCGCAGTGTTTCGGCCTGGAGCACCCTGGGTTGGTTCAACGATCCGCTTTTGAGCAGTATGTTGTTGCGCAGTAAAGGTGGACTTTGTAACCTCTTGTTTCACGAATTGTTTCATGCCACCTATTATGCCCCAAATGCAGTGGACGTTAACGAAAATCTTGCCAGTTTTGTGGCACACAAGGCCACGATAAAATTCCTCAGTAACGATACAGCAGAATTAAATGATTACCTGCAAAATCAAACCGACAATAACCTGTTTAACAATTTTATGTTGCGTCAAACCGCTGCCTTGCAAAAACTTTATAAAAACATCCGGCACAACAATAATGGGCAAATTCTTAAACACAAGGCACTGCTGCAAATAACCGACAGCATCAACCTGTTGCCCCTTCATAATAAAAAGCGTTACACCTCGCGTAAAGCCGAAATATTGGCCTCTAAAAATGCCGTGTTTATTGATTTCCAACAGTACGATAGCCTGCAAGACAGCCTTGAAAAGGTATTTAACAAAATTTATAGAGGCAACATTAAAAAAATGGTACAGGATTTGAAGCTAAATGGAATCTATTACTAATTTTGATAATTGAACAAAACTTAACCTTGCAGATGAATAAAGTTTACATGTTTTTATTGAGCTTGCTGATAACTTCAGGCTCCTTATCGGCTCAAAAAGATTATGATATCCATATTAATTTTAAAGGTTGCCCCGATTCCAACGTTTATCTGGCACGTTATTTTTGGGATCAGTTACCCCTTATCGACAGTTGTAAAAAAGTAAAAGGCGGTAAAATCCAGTTTAAAGGTTCGGCTCCGCTCGATAAGGGCGTTTACCTGCTGGTTAACAGCACCAAAAACTCCTTCTACTTTCAGTTTATTGTTGATGCCAACCAAAAATTTACCATCAATGTAGACAACGCCAACATCCCCGGTACCTCCAAATCGCCAGACGATAAGCTAAACGAAGAATTCTTCTCTTATGTGCGCTACATGACCGACAAAAACAAGGCCATGGCAACATTTGTAGAACAAACCAAAGGAAAAAGCAAGGCCGATAGCGCTAAAATGGTACTTGACAAACAAACACAGTTTAATGCCGAAATTGTGAAATTTGATGCCGATTTTATGGCACGCAACAAAGGCAATTTTGTGTATGACCTCATGTACATTAAAAACGAAAAATACGCCACCGATGTGCCTAAAGCCTCTAACGGAAGACCTGACAGCATTTACCAGTATTACTACTACAAAAATCATTTTTTAGATGGCATGAATTTTAAAGACAACCGCGTGTTGGGAATCCCGTTTTTTGCCGAAAAAATTAAAAAGTACTTTGAACAACTTACTGTTCAGCATCCCGATTCAATGATTAAAGAACTGGACAATGTACTTGGAAAATGCGAACCCGGCAGCGATATGTTTAACACCCTGGTTGGGCACTTTACCTATAAATTTGAAACCAACAAGGCCATGAGTTTCGACCAATATGGCCACTCCAATACCATGGAAAAGGTATTTATTCACCTGGCAGATAAATACATCGTTAGTGGAAAAACAAACGGCTATTACTCCGACGAAACCGTAAAAAAAATTAAAGAACGTGTGGATATTTTGAGAAATCTGTTACCCGGTGCAAAAGTATCCGACCTTTACATGATAGACACTTTGCGTGGCAGAGAAGTTTTAAAAATGGGATTTGATACAGCCAAAACCAGTGGTGGTGCTACTATTTTATACAACAAAAATATTGAGCGCCTAACTCCCATGTATAAAAAATTGTACGATGTTAACGCCAAATACACCATACTTGTGTTTTGGGCAGCCGATTGTGGCCATTGCCAAACCGAAGTTCCTAAACTAAGCGATGACTTAGCCAAGATAAAAAGCAAAATCGACTTTAAGGTGTTTGCCGTTCAAACCAAAGAAGAGCTGTTTGATTCGTGGAAAAAATTTATTGTGGATAAAAAATTAAAGGATTTTATAAACGTGTTCGATCCCATTCACATCAACAACCTTAAAGAGCGTTTCGACATTCAGGGCACACCGGTAATTTATTTGTTGGATAAAGACAAAAAAATAATCGGAAAAAAACTGGCCACTGAAAATGTAGTGGAAATATTACAGAAACTGGAAGAGATAGAAAAACTAAATAAAAAATAATACAGAAATAACCAACAAAAGCTAAGTAAGATCCTATGAAAAAATTTATTCTTTTACTCGCAACTATTGCAACGTTTTCATTCAGTGCAGAAGCGCAAACCGGTGGCTACGATATCAAAATAAATTTTAAAGGTTGTAAAGACACCATGGTGTATTTGGTGAAATATACCTTCGACCAACAATACATTTCCGATACCTGTAAAATGGTAAAAAACGGGCAAATACAGTTTAAAGGCAAATCCGATTTAGACAAAGGGGTTTACACCCTGGTGAGCGAAGGCAAATCCGTTTACTTCGATTTTTTTATTAACGAAAGTCAGAAATTTGCCATTAATGCCGATATGGCCGATTTGGTGCAATCACTCAAGTCGTCTAATAACAAAGAGAACGATCAGTTTTTTAGCTACATTAAATACATTACTCAAAAAAATGTAGACTTTAATAAAGTGCGCGAACAAACCAAAGGCAAAAGCAAAGATGACAGTACCAAATTTATGAACGAAAAAATCAAACAACTGAACGACGATGTGAAGAAGTTTGAAAACGATTTTATGCTTAAGGTAAAAGGCTCGTACCTCTACGACGTATTGAACCTTAAAACCGACAAAGAACCAGGCGAATTGCCAAAAGCCAGTAATGGCCGCCCCGACAGCGTTTACCAATATTATTATTACAAGGGCCATTATTTCGATGGCATTGATTTTAAAGATGAGCGCATAATTCGTACACCATTTTTCGACGACCGTATTAAAAAATATTTCGATAACGTGATACTCATGCACCCCGACACTGTAATTAAGGAGATAGACAAAGTGTTGGCAAAATGTACCGAAGGCAATTTGGTGTACAACATGTTGATTGGCTACTTTACTTATAAATACGAGCAAAGCAAGGTAATGGGTTTTGATAAAGTGTTTGTGCATGTTGCAGATAAATACATTATTAGCGGCAGAGCCAGCAAGGTTTATACCGAAGAAACAGTTGGTAAAATAAAAGAGCGAGTTGATATTTTGCGCAACCTGCTCATCGATTCAAAAGTGCAGGAGCTCTACATGATTGACACCACTTATGGCGGCTTTGTTCGTAAAATGGGTTTTGATACCGCAACATCCAGCAAAGTTATCACCGATTTGTATTATAAAAACATCGAAAAATTAACCCCGCTCTTTAAAACGCTTTACTCTGTAAATGCCAAATACACCATCATTGTTTTCTGGGCCGAAGACTGCGGACATTGTCAAACCGAAGTGCCTAAATTGCACGAAGCACTAAAAGAAGTAAAAGGAAAAATTGACTACAAAGTGTTTGCAGTTCAAACCAAAGATGAATTGTACACAGGCTGGAAAAAATTTATTATTGAGAAAAAACTTACTGACTTTATTCACGTGTTTGATCCCATACACCTGAATAACCTAAAAGAACGTTTTGATATTTATTCCACTCCGGTTATTTATGTGTTGGATAAGGACAAGCGCATTAAAGCCAAACGCCTAGGTGCCGAGCAGGTGGTGGACATGCTAAAAACACTCGAAGCCATTGAAAAGGAAGCCAATAAGGCCAAGCAAACCAAATAAGATTTTTTTTTCAAAAAGAAAAACGCTCCGGGCAAGATTCCGGGGCGTTTTTTATTTAGTCATCCCTCAAAAAGTCTGGAGGGCTTGTAAATGCTGAATAGGAAAACAGAATAATGGCGTTTTATTCTGCCGGAAATCTTCCCAAATCTCTAAAATTCTGGCAGAAGTATTTTGTTTTTTAGGTTCTGGTTAAGTCTTGGAGGGTGCGGTGGCTAACGGCGATTTTGTGCGAACCCGAATTTTTCTAATTTTGAAGCCCTGCATTTGTGCTTATCTGCGAAATATTCAGGTTGGAAAATCTCCTTGACTTTTTTGTTACTTTTTTCGTTAAGGAAAAAAGTAAGTTCTACAAACAATGAATTGACTTTTTGAGTGATGACTATTTAGTTTATCAGTCAACTCAGTTAATACCAATTGTAACTATTATGCCGTCCAATAGACAAATAATAATTTACAATGGTAATGCCGATATAACAGCCGTTTAGTCTAATAGTATTGGACTATTACGGGTGTATAATTGGTATAATTTCCGTTTTCAAAAGTTCGATATCCTTTATCAGTTTATCCACTTCGGCTTTACTGGTGCCATCGTAGGTCCCCCTTATTCGTCCCAGCTTATCTATTAAAACCAGTAATTCGCTGTGTAAAAAACCTTCGGCGCTGCCATCATCCTCAAGGGCATTCACATAATAACTTTTGGCGGCGAGTGCATAAATTTGTTTTTTATCACCGGTTAAAAAATGCCATTTATTTTTTAATGCGCCGAACCTTTATGCGTAAGCACTCAATACCGCAACAGTGTCGTGCATTGGATTTACCGAATGTGATAAAATTAACAAGGAATCGTCTTTCTCAAAAGCTTTTTGCACGCTTACCAAATTGCCACTCATTTCGGGGCAAATGCTTTGGCAGGTGGCAAAGAAAAAATTAGCCACGTAAATTTTATTTTTTACGGTTTGTTCGGTCACCGTTTCGCCAAATTGATTCAGCAAACTAAATTTGGAAATCGTGTGATACACCGTGTCCGAATTTTCAACATGCCTCTCGCCCAACACAGGCAATAACAGGGGCGGTTTTTTTTGCGAACAGGCGCCAAAGCCTAGAGCAGCCGTAATAATAATTAAGCCGGTTTTATTTGCGAATTTCATTTTCCTGAATAAGCTTTTGTTTTTCTTCCTTTAACCTTAAATGTTGATACTCGCCAATTAAACGTTTTACTTCCGACACATATCTGCCGTCGTAATAGCCGCGCACATGCCTGTTGGCATCCACCAGCACAAAAAAACTGTAATCAATGTAATAAGGTTTTTCATTAAAAAACGATTTGCTTAAACTATCGAAGCTGGTTTTGTTCCAGCTCAAAAAACGCACGTTGTTATTTTCATCCAGTTTTTTTAGTTCGTTGTAAGCGCCACAATTACCCTCTTTATTTTCGGTTACAAGTACAAACGGAATGTGTTCAATTTTACTTTTACTGTAATTTAGGTATTCCCACAATCCGGTAAGGCGGTAGGCATCTGCCCTGTATTTTTCAGAAATAAAAATTATGGCATAAAGTGGATAATCATTGTCATTTAACTGAAATGTATTAGTGCCACAGGCAGCACTGTCGCCAATGTTATAAAAAGTGTCGGTTACCTTGTAAAAAGTAGTATCACCCGCAGCCACTACTTTTTTAGGGCCGTAAAATGGCAATCGTCGCGAGTTGATGGTACTGGTTTCGAGAATAAGCCAAAATACCGATGGGAAAACAATTATAAGCAGAAGCAACCATTTTTTATTTTTCATTGTAAATTGGCTATAAACAGCTCGCAAAGATACGGGGGTATTTTAGAAATAAAAAACCCCGGTTAAAAAACCGGGGTAAATGGGTGATTTATTCTTTCTGTATTTTTTTAACCGACCAATTATCACCTTGTTTGGTCTTAACAAAGTAAATGCCCGGTGGTAATTCTTCAATGCTCAGTTTTGTTTCAATCCTGTTATCGTTGCCCAGATCAAATGATTTTACAAATTTTCCTTCCATGTTTTCAATCGTCAAAAAGCAATTTTGATTCGATGGATTATCGAGTTTCATATTGAGCTCGTTTTTCGCAGGATTGGGATACAGGGTATAGAGAATTAAATTTGTTTCTTTCTTAATACCAACATTAATATTGGTGTTCACATCAATTAAAACAGAGGTGTCTGCTGGATTAATGCCATCGTAGTTTATTTCATAAGTCACACGTATGAGTGGAAATTTTTGTGTGGGATGAAAATATTCGTACATGGTGATATTGGTGGTGTAGGAAATATTGAAAGTTGAAATGCTCACACTGGTTACCATTTTTTCGTTGGTTTTAACCTGTAAAATGTTGCCATAGTTAGTGCCGTTCGGCATGGTGATGCTTCCACTCCCGGTAACTGCCACTGTTTTTGTTCCTGTGTAAGAGCCGGGCATTCCAATAACGGTGCCGTTGTAATTGTCTGTAAAGCTTGTGGTGCTTGTCATCGGCCAGGTGTATAAAATGGAGGTGTTGGTATATTTTAAAACATTGGCCGTGTTTCCGGTAACACTTATGCGACCAATTAATTCAAACTGACTGGCAGGTGTGGTTGTTGATTTGTAGACGTTGTATTCGCCTCCGCCCAAATCTTCGGCCAGGGTAGCTCCCGGTAAAAGCGAAGTGGATGGCAACGACGTGGTGCTAATGTATGCCGAACTGGCCGTTAAAGTTGTTTGCACCAGCGATGAGAAATTCCAGTTTTGATTAATGCCCACCGATTTAGGCACCGCAAGTGTTGAATCGTAGGCTTTAGTAGCGTATAAATCGCCCACAACCGGTTCCTGTTCGGCTTTTGTAAGGCTTTGAGCCAGGTTGATTTCTGAGATGGAAGCCAATAAAAAAAGAGTAAAAACAGTTTTTTTCATAATAGATATATTTTTTAAGACAACTAAAATGGAATTGACCCCTACCGGACGAAAAACCTAATTTTCTGAGCAAAAATGTTTATTTGAAATAAGTTTGAGCAGGATTAATCACGAATTAATAGGAGAAACAATAAAGGTTTTGCTGGAGAATTTGCTTGCTAATTAACGGAAAATCTGAAAACTGACAATCAATTACCTCTGTTAAAAAAACCGAAAAGCTTTAAAGTATTTTACTTAGTTTTTAATGAATGAACGGCGAACCAACAACGAACCCGATTGAAGTTCGATGTAGTAATAACCTTTTATAAGTTGCTCCGTGTAAATCTTCTCGGCAAGCTCACCTTCAAAAACCAGTTGCGATAAATTATTGTAAATTTTAATGCGACCAGTTTTATAATTTTCGGGTAAACTCAGGTGTAAAACATCTTTTGCCGGGTTGGGAAAAACCGAAAACGATAAATTGTCCGGTTCCACAGTATTTTTTAGTCCTGTAATAATATTGGCATTGCCACTAACCGATGCGCTTATTGTTGGACTTGTTGAACCCGTTATCTGCATGGAGGTGTAATTAATATTAAGTACAGGAAATTTTTCTGAGATGTGATAATAACTGTAAATGGTTTGTTTTACCGTGGCAATTGGTATAAAACCTGCCAACAACGAAAGATTAAGAACGGTTTTTACACGTAACACGTTGCTGAATGTTTTGCCCTGCGGTAGGTTGATGGTGCCTAAGCCGTCGACTGCTGTAGTTAAATTGCCCGAGCAGGCGCCATTGGTAATGGTAGATGTAAAAGCCCCTGCTACGTTATCGCTCAAAGTAAATCCATAACTCATGGGGTATCGGGCGGCAATGCCGGAGTTGGTAAAATTAACTGAACCCAAAGGCAAGGTTAAGCCCAGCAATTCGGTTTGCGCACTTGGTGTGGCTACCGATTTAATAAACGTATAGGAGGGTCCGCTTTGTTGCACCACACTGCAGCCTGTGTAGGCCGAAGCACTGGGCACCGCCGAAGGAGCCAAATAATTGTTGAATATCAAAGTGGAAGTGGTTAGAGCTGTAAAATTCCAAACACAATTACTACCTGTTACCGAAATGGGCATGCTAACGGTAAGGTCTGTGGTATCCATTAAAAATTCCGGATCACTGTCGCCAACCTTTGGTTCATTATAAGTTTGAGTTAATGTTTGACTTCTAACAAAAATGGAAAGAACAAGGAAACTAAAGGCTAGTAATTTTTTCATTTGTAAGTTTTTTTACTAACTCTAAATTAATCAAATTAAACTTACCACAACCAAACTAAGAATCGGTAATTATTCTTCAATCAGCAATTTTTGTTCCGCCTGCAAAGGTTGGATGTGTTTTTTGAGGGCAGTAAAAAAAGCTTTGCCAAATTTGATATAAATACTGCTGAAGTTTTCATGCCTTTCCTGTGGCACATTTTCCGGAAACAGTTTCGATTTAATGCTTTTAATCTGATTAATCTCGGTTTCCGATTTTTGTTTCAAGGCTTTGTTGGCTTTGCCGCTAATTATATCCAAACTGTTAATGGCTTTTTGCAATTCCGCAGATACACTGCCGGTCAGGGTTTTATCAACCGCGTTTATTTTTTCGGCAATGCCATTAAATAATTGAGAAATTGTTTCTTTCTCCTCATTAAGTTCAAACACAGCATTGGCCTTTACCTGAAACTCACGAATTAATTCTGCTTCCGGTTTAAAAAAATCATGCTCCGAAAAATTGAGTTTGGTAATTTTATTCAGAATTGGTTTTTCAATCACCATCACAAAACTGCGGGGCACCAAAACCGGCAACTGAATAGTAAATGCATCAAACATTTCTTTGTATTCGAGCCAGTAAGCCAGTTCGCCGGGGCCGCCCACGTAGGCAATGTTGGGCAATATTACCTGCTGATAAAGCGGACGTAATACCACATTTGGACTTATTTTAGAAATGTCTTTTTCTAAAACAGTGTTCAACTCTTCTTCACTAAAAGAAACATCGGAACCTACGAGTGTGTAGTTATTTCCAATTTTTTCAATACGCTGTCTTTTTCCGGCAGCCATCAAAAAACAATTAATGTTTCTGGGATTAACCTGTGCACTAAAGCCCAGTGTTTTTAATTTTTCGATGCTGCTGTTTACTTTTTGAAAAGCGAGATTTTCAAAAATGTCTTTTTTAAACTCTGCTTTAAATTGTGCTTTAAAGGCAGGGTCGTTGCCATCAATGCTTACAAGACCATATTCGCCAAACAATTCATTTACCAGAAAGCGGGTGGCATCTGCCAGGCAATTATGGTTTAAATAAGCTTTTTCAAAAAGCGAAGAAAGGTAAATTCCATTTTCACTGTTTCCAAAAACCTCCTTTACCTGTTCAAGTAATTGTGCAAGTTCGTTGGTATTAAAATCGCCAACAGCACCACCTTGTTCGCTGTGCCATTTTATATTTTTGCCAAACAAATTAAAATTGTTTATCTCCTCAAAGTCATGGTCCTCGCTTGCCATCCAATACACCGGCACAAAATCATATTCCGGAAATTCGTTTTTTAGGGCTTCTGCCAGATTAATGGCCGAAAAAATTTTGTAAATAAAGTACAGTGGCCCTGTGAACAAACACAATTGGTGCCCGGTGGTTATTGTAAAAACTTTTTTTGCTTCAAGCCTTTTGGCATTGCTCAGACTGGCCTCAGAGGTATTAGCCACCAAGGCACATTGCTTTTGGGCAATTTCGCTTAACCGGGCATGGTCAAAGTTGGAGTAGGGTTGTTCACTGAGTAATCGCTTAAATCCTTCCAAATCCGGTGTATAATTATAGAAGGGTTTAATCTGCTCATCTTTATTGATGTACCTCAACACAAGTTCGTTAAGAACCCCTGAGTTTTTAAAGTCTACACTTTTAGAAATAAACACAGGCAATAGTATTAAAGTTTTTCACCAAAGGCCAAATCACCGGCATCGCCCAATCCCGGAACAATGTATGATTGCGCAGTAAGTTCTTCATCAATAGCGCCGCACCACAAAGTAAAATTGGTATTCGGCATGTTTTTTTTCACGTATTCAATCCCTTCCAAACTGGCAATGGCAATTACAATGTGGGTGTGTTTAGGTGTTCCCTTAGCCATCAAAGCTTTGTAGGTAAGCACTACCGATGAGCCCGTGGCCAGCATGGGGTCGCACAAAATAAGGGTAGAGCCTTCAAGATCGGGGCAGGCAATGTATTCTACCGCAATTTCAAAGGTGTTGTTTTTATGATGCTTGCGGTAAGCACTGATAAAAGCGTTTTTGGCTTTATCAAAAAAGTTAAGTATGCCGCTATGCATTGGCAGTCCGGCACGCAAAATGGTTGCCACCACTGGCTGTTCGGTTAATTGATGCGTTTCGGCAACACCCAATGGTGTGGTGGTTTCGGTTTTACTATACTGTAGCGTTTTACTTATTTCGTAAGCAAAAATTTCGCCAAGCCGCTCCAGATTTTTTCTAAAGCGCATGCTGTCTTTTTGTATTTCAACATCTCTGAGTTCAGCAACATACTGATTCAGGATGGAAGAATGAAGTGATAAGTTATGTACCATAATTACAGTTTTTAGATAGTGTTTAACAACGTTCAATAATGGCAGCATAGCCCTGACCCACGCCAATACACATGGTTACCAAGGCATATTTTTTGTTGTGAAGTTTAAGATCAATGGCTGCCGAGTTTAAAATGCGCGCACCGCTCATGCCCAATGGATGACCCAGTGCAATGGCGCCACCATTAATGTTAATCCGTGGGTCAGTGTCTTCAAGTCCCCAGGCGCGGGTACAGGCCAAACTTTGTGCGGCAAATGCTTCGTTCAGTTCAATCAAATCAATATCTTTCATACTCAGTCCCGCACGTTGCAAAGCCTTGTTGGCCGCAGCCACAGGACCAATTCCCATAATACGTGGCTCAACACCGGCAATGCCACAAGATACTATTCGTGCCATTGGTTCAAGTTGATTTATTTTTAAACCCTTTTCGCTGGCCAATAACAATGCCGCGGCTCCATCGTTTAATCCGCTGGCATTGCCTGCAGTAACGGTTCCTTCTTTTCTGAAAGATGGTTTTAGAGCGGATAATCCTTCGGCTGTGGTTTTTGGTTTTGCAAATTCATCTTTGGCAAAAAGGATGGCATCGCCTTTGCGTTGCGGTATCTCCAATGGCGCAATTTCCATTTCAAAGCGTTTGTTTTCTGTGGCTTTAGCAGCTTTTTGCTGACTCCACAAAGCAAAACGGTCCTGATCGGCACGGTTGATAGAGTATTTTTCGGCAACATTTTCTGCCGTTTCTCCCATAGCATCTACTCCAAAAAGTTCTTTCATTTTTGGATTGATAAAGCGCCAGCCAAAACTGCTATCGTAGAGTTGCTGGTCGCGCCCATAGGACTGAGAAGCCTTACTCATAATCAATGGGCCGCGGGTCATGTTTTCAACGCCGGCTGCAATCATTAAATCCTCATCGCCCACTTGTATGGCGCGCGCCGCGTCTATGGCTGCACTTAGTCCACTGGCACAAAGTCGGTTCACTGTTTGTCCGGGTACCGAAACAGGTAATCCCGCTAACAATAGGGCCATCCGCGCCACATTGCGGTTGTCTTCGCCGGCCTGATTGGCACAGCCCATTATTACATCACCCACCTGAGAAAAATCGAGGCCGGGATTTTTTTTAACTAATTCTTTTAAAACAAAGGCAGCCAAATCGTCGGTTCTTACCGCGGCCAAAGTGCCTCCAAAGTTTCCGATTGCTGTGCGAATGCCGTTTACAATGTATGCTTGATTCATCAAAGATTTTGTTTAGTAAGCGGGTTTCATCTAAAAAAGAAACCCTGTATTTCATGTAAAAATACAGGGTTTAATTCATTAATAAAACAAAAATTATCTATTCGGATTTATATTCCGTTTTGTGTTGATCGTTCGATTTATAAATATCATCCACATCGTCATCGTCTTCTTTCAATTCTTTGGTAGGTTCGTTGGATAAATTAATGTTTACAATGGTTGCAGGAGCATTTGATTGTGAAACCCAGGCCACACCGTTCCAAAACACGTAGTGATTTCTCCAGTTGTCCCAATAAAAATTATGTCGTGGAAAGTAAACCCAACGGCGGTTGCAGGTGTATGCCGGGCGCCAGTGTGGATGATAAACAATTACTTTGTGCGGGCGGTATGGACTTCGGTGAACCACTACCACCTTGCCACGGTGCGGGTGATGTTTACGGCCATGGCCACCATGACCTCTTTGAGCAAAAATGGAACCAGTAAATAAAATGCCAATTGCCAGAATTAAAAGCCGAATTGTTTTCATAGTTGTTGATTTTAATAGTTAGATGCAAAAACCGGGCTAAGGTTTAATGAGTAAAATGGAAAGGGTGAAAAAACTTTATCAGAGCTAATAATGTTTTTAAAATGCTATTCCCAGCTTCTGGAAGTTTTGTAAACAATGCCTTTAAAAAGTGCCACGGTTTTTTCGGGTTCGTTTTTTTTATACACT
This sequence comes from Bacteroidia bacterium, assembly GCA_020846335.1. Classification (GTDB taxonomy): domain Bacteria; phylum Bacteroidota; class Bacteroidia; order B-17B0; family Aurantibacillaceae; genus Aurantibacillus. The sequence goes on along the minus strand of JADLED010000098.1, from coordinate 6,410 downwards.
TTAATGCGGTAATGCCCCAGTTTTTCAGTTTCAGTTTCGCAACTGGCTTCGGCAATCAGCTCATTGTTTTCGGTGAGGCTGATTAAATGGGATATAGATGTTTCGATGCTCACACTTTTTTTGCCGGTGGAGTTGGAAGCAAAGGCCAACGCACTGTCGGCCAAAGAATAAGTAATGCCACCATGCGCAATACCAAAGCCGTTGAGCATATCGCGTCGCACCGTCATGCCCAGGCGGCAATAATTTTCTTTTATTTCAAGAACCGAAATACCCAACCATTGGCTGAAGTAATCCTTTTCCATCATGGTAGAAACAATTTCCTGTGCGTTCATGTGTTATAATTTAGGTTTCCACGCAATTTCGGAAGCTTTTAATTCAAGCATCAGCCAGCGCGAAAGCATGAATAAATAATCTGAAAGACGATTAAGGTATTTGGCATTAATCTCTTCCACCTTTTCGTTTTCGGCCAAACGCAAAACTGCTCTTTCGGCACGCCGGCAAACGCAGCGCGCAATGTGGCAATAAGAGATATAAACGTGCCCGCCCGGCAAAACAAACGATTTCATTTCGGGCACCACCGCATCAATTTCATCAATGGCTTTTTCAAGCAGTTCCACATCTTCTTCAAATAAATTAGGCAATTGCATTTTGTTTTTTTCAGGGTCGGCAGCCAGTTGCGAGCCAATGGTAAACAAACGGTCCTGAATGGAGATGAGCAACTCTTGCGTGCTATCTTTTTCAATCACATCTCTTAAAAGCCCTATGTGCGAGTTTAACTCATCTACAGTGCCATAGGCTTCAATACGAATGTGGTGCTTGGGCAAACGTGTGCCGCCAATAATCGAGGTTAGCCCCTTGTCTCCGGTTTTGGTATAAATTTTAAACGACATTTAATTACTATTATGCACTAAAGTACAGAAATTAATTCAGCAAAAACAGTAACATAAAATCAGGAAGTGAAATTGAAATTTAAAAGGACAAACTAATATTTACATTGGGCATAATCGGTAATTGATTAATGCGCTTAAAAGTAAACCGGTCCACATAAAAAATATTTTCGCGGTTATACACGTTGGTGGCTCCTGCGTTTACTTCCAATGTGCTTCTTTCGTTTACTTTGTATTTGTATTTTAAACCAATGTCAAAACGGTGATAGTCGGGCAAACGCCCACCATTAATAGAAGCAGGAATGTAATTTAAAGGCCCGTTGGCCGTTGCAAAATTGTAGTTAATATTTCCGGCAGGGTCAAGTGTGTTGATATAACCCTGCGTTTGCGTAAATGGAAAACCGGTGCCAAAATTCCAGCGTCCGTTAAGTTCCCAGTTTTTCTTTTTGCCAAAAGTATAAGAGCAAACCAGGTTAACATTGTGCCGGCGGTCAAAGTTTGGTGGGTAATCAGTTACCACTCCGGTTATTGTACTACCCGACCAACGGTTGTTAAATGTAAGTGAATACACAGCCCAGAAGTAGAATCGTTTTTTGTCGTATTTAAGCGTAACGTCATAGCCACGGGCGCGTCCCTGTTCAATTACAAAGGTTTTTTTAAATTCATCGGCACGGTTGGCATTGGTGGTATTATCATCAAAAACCTTATCGCGGTTGGTATTAATAATTTGCTTAAATAGCTTTTGATACACTTCCACATTCAGTTCAAAATTTTTAAAAAGATCAAACTCAAAACCGCTTACAAGGTGTGTGGCTTTTTGTAGTGAGGAGGTGATGGTTTGGGTATTTCCGCTGCGGTCTAAATAGGTTTTTGCCAAATCCGAATTTTCGGGCGCATTTATAAATCCATAAAATAAATTTACAATGTCTCGGTCGCTGTTGGCGCTCATAAGTGTTTGACTGTATAAACCACCGGCAGCCTTAAATCGAATTTTTTTGGTAAAGTTTACTTTTAGTGCCGCTCTTGGCTCCGGTGAGGCTTTACCCAGCGTGGCATAGTATTGCAAACGAAGGCTGGGTTCAAACACCATGCGTTTGTTTTTATCAATAAATTTATGTTTAATAAATCCTGCAATATCAATGGTAGAGCGTGTTAAATCTATTTGCGAATACCGTGGATTTTTTACCTGATATTCGGTATTGGTTATCACACCTTCAAACCCAAAACGCAGCTCCTGAATACCAATAAATCTAACAAAATTAAAACCAGTGTTAAAGCTGCTTACATTGCTCGATTTTGAATCTGTTTCAAGCAAGGGATTGGTAAATTTTATACCATACCTCGAATAAGCAAACACCCCTTCAATTAGGATGTTGCTGGATGCAGGCACCATAATAAAGTTGCTGCCTATGCCGGTGTTTTGCCAGGCAAAGGCGGCCACATCGCTGTAATTAACCTTATCAGAAAAATTAAAACCAAACACACTAAACTTACTGCCGTTGGTTGAATTGATCGAAGCTTTGCCATATATATCGGTGTAATAAAAGGGCAAACCATTTTGGTTGGCATATTTGTAAAGTATTTTTGATGTTTGCGGCAGGTACGAATGTTTCATCGAAAAAATGTAGGAAGCACTGGTGTTGCCATTGTCTTTTAATTTTAGCAAAGGTCCTTCGAGTGTAAATTTGGCGCCAAATGTGGAGGTGGATAGTTTACCACCGGTGCGTTTTTTATTGCCATCGCGGGTGCTAATGTCCATAATAGATGAAGTCCGCCCACCATACTCTGCACCAAAACCTGCGCTGTAAACATTGGCATTTTTCATTATCTCCGTATCAAAAACCGAGAATAAGCCAATCGAGTGGAAGGGATTATAAACCACTAAACCATCGAGCAACACCTTGTTTTGCACAGGCAGTCCGCCTCTTATGTAGAGCTGTCCACCCTGGTCGCCGGTAAACACCACGCCCGGTAATACCTGCAGGTATTGCGCAATGTCGGGCTCGCCCACGCTGGGCAGTTTATTAATCACAATGGGGTCTATTTTTTGAATGGCCACGCTGGTATTTTCTATCTTTTCGGCCTGATTGGTGGTAATTTCCACCTCTTCAAGTTTAACTCCGCCTTTGTTGGCAAAATATTTTTTGGTGAGTATGGTTCCGGCTTTAATACTCATAGGTTCCTGTATGGTATCAAAATCCAGGCTTGTTATCATAAGCACATAATCCCCGGGAGGAATGCGATTAAGGTTAAAAAACCCATTCAAATCGGTATTAACACCAATACGCGTTCCCTTAAAATACACATTGCAAAATGGAACAGGTTCGCCATTGGATTTGTCGTAAACAAAACCTTTTACCACTCCATTGTTTTGGGCATAACTCACATTTACAGCAACCAAAGAAAATAAAAGCAGTAGCAACTTTTTCATATAAAGGAATAATTCGCGCGTAAATGTATAAAATTAAAGCGCAAAAGACCTGAGAAATTGTATAAGTGGTAAATCTCTGTGGGTAATCCGTAAAAAGCATTTTGGGCAGTTTGCCTTTGTTAACTGTTGCATTAATTCCACAAAAACCGAGTAAAAAATACAATTCACCACTTTTAACAAAAATCAATCAATGCAGGTTTGGTAAAATATGTTATATTTACCCTACGATTTGTAAATTATTTAAAATGAAAAAGAACTTTTTATTTCACATCATCATTTTGCTTTTTATATTAACCAGTAATGGTTCAAAGGCAACCATCTATTTTTATCAGGGCGGTTCCATTACTACATTATCCAGTTGGAACACCCTCCTGAATGGTACCGGTGGAGCGCCAACAACCTTTACCGGGTCACATACATGGAATTTTCACAATAATACCACAACGGCCTCTTTGGGTGCCAGTTGGGGAATTTCGGCCAATGCCGCTGTAAATATTGGCGATGCCACAAATGCGTTTACGCTTACCTTAAATTCGGGGGCAACAATTGGCACGGCGAACACACAGATAAATATAAAAAATAATGGGACGCTCATAGATAACATAGCCTACTCTTTTAATGTGAGTAAAACAAATCCCAATAATGGCAGTACGATTGTATTTGCCAGCAATAGCGCACAAATTCTGGCCTTTGTTAATGCCTATCACAATGTGATTATTGATGCGGATGTTAACTTAAATGCTGTAAATATTACGGTTAATGGCACACTTACCATAAATTCCGGAAAATCTTTATCCTTAAATAACCTCAATTTAATAATTAATGGAAAAATAGCTGGTGCCGGCGAAATTGTTGGAGATAATGGCGGCTCAAGTGGAATCACATTTAATACAGCTACCGGTAATATTGGAACCCTGCTTTTTCAAGCTGGGAGCGAGGTAATTTCAAATTTGAATATCAATCTGGGTTCAAGCTCAAGTTCAGTAACTCTGGGTACTAATTTGGTAATTGATGGAGGTACAGCACAATTTAACAATGGAGGGCTGGCTCTCAATGGCAACAGCCTTCAGATTGCAGCATCCGGAGCGGTAGATTTTAGCGGTGGAGGGGTTATTTTTGGAAGTTCTACTTCGGCTCTTGAGGTGGATGGAAGTATTACCGGTTCCTTAATGATGGATGCCACAGACAACAACTTAGCAGGATTAATTTTAAATAGCAATGGTAACACACTGCAGGTAGGTAATACGTTGAACATAACCGACAGTATTTTAGTGGTGGACGGAACGTTAGACGTGAATGGAAATGTAACCCTAAAAGCCAGCGGAACTAAAACGGCCTACACGGGTTCTGTTGGTGCTACCGGGTCAATCACAGGCAATATTACGGTTGAAAGTAATTTTCCAGCTGGTAACACAGGTTGGGCACTACTCGGTGTAAATGGAATTACCGGACAAACAATCGCAAATTTGGATGGACAAATTCCAATGACCTGCAATGGTTGTATTTATGGACAAAATGCTTTAGGCGCCTGGTTTAATTCGGTGCAGAGTTGGGATGAACCCAATTGCGATTATGATACCGTAATTACATCTGCCACTTCTATGTCGCCAGGCAAGGGATTTTGGGTTTATTTGGGTAATTCCAGCCCAAGTGGTACCACACCTGCTATGACATGGGCATTCACTGGTCCTTTAAAACAAGGATCCTTTACAGTACCCATGAGCGCTAATTTTTCCTGTGGTACCAGCACTACAGGAACAACTTATGGCATTACCGACGGCAGTAATCTTTTGGCAAATCCATACGCCTGCCCAATATCCTGGGAAAAATTATATAATTTAGGTTCAAACTCAACAGATTTAAGTTCTGCATCGGTTTTTTATTGGAATAGAACCAATGTTGCAGCGGCTGATTATAACGCTGCGTCGCACGCTGGCACGGGTGGTGGCACCGATATAATTCCGGCAGGAGAGGGTTTTTATGTTGAAAATGGGTTTGGGACTTCACTCGCATTCGATGAGTCAGTAAAAACCAATGCCAATACTACAGCCATGTTCCGACCTGCTGCCTCGCAATTAAACTTACTCAGGTTAAGAGTAACCGGCAAATACGACACGGATGATGCTGTTTTTACCTTAATACCAAATGCCACGGTTGGTTATGATAAATACGACACACATAAAAAATTCAGCTCTCCTGGTTACGGCGGCAGTACAGGTGGTTCTTACGGACATTACACCTCCATTTCCACGCTCAATCAAGCCACTGGAAAATACCTGTCTATTAATGGTTTTCCGCCAACAAGTTATAGTGTGGCAATACCTGTTTTGGTAAGAGTAAGCACTACAGGCTCTTATACAATTAATGCCGAAGATTTTGCAAATTACGGTTCATGTGCTGTTATTAAAGATAAGCTCACAAATGTGTATCACGATTTAAAAGTATCTCCATACGTGTTTAATATCAGCGATACCACCAACACGCCGCGCTTTGAACTGATTGTGTGCGAAAGCGGCGGTGGCGGTATTGTTTCGGTAAAAGATTTGTACTCTTCTACAAATATTTCAATTGCGCAGGTTAACGGAGTACCAGTGGTTAAAACGGTTTTCCCACAAAGTACCGATGTGGTAATTTCGGTTTATAATGTCTTAGGTCAGCAATTACTTAATGATATTAAAGTGAGTGGAAGCGAAACCACAACCAATTTAAGCAGTTTAAATATGCACGGTCAGGTAGTGCTTGTTAAAGTTACCGCTGGCAATCAAAGTGCTATTAAAAAGCTAATACTGGATTAGTACAATAACGAAAATTTTTAAAATTTAAAAGCTCCTGCATTTCAGGGGCTTTTTTTTGATGTGGTAATTAACAGTCTCACCATCATTCAAAATCTCTCATTTAATATTCCCCATTTATCACCTCTCTTGTATAAATCACGTATCATCTCTTTTTTATCATCTCACATTTATAATGCATCATTTATAATTCATCATTTATCATCTCACATTTATAATGCATCATTTATCATCCCACATTTATAATTCATCATTTATCACCTCACATTTATAATTCATCATTTATCATCTCTAATTACT